>NZ_BADT01000052.1 GCF_000239855.1 Pseudoalteromonas sp. BSi20652
GATACATGCCAATTTGATAAAGTTATTTTTGCATGTCATTCAGACCAAGCACTTGCACTGTTAGGCGATGCTTCTGATAAAGAAAAGTCAGTACTAGGTTCAATTGCTTACACAAAAAACTCAGTAGTGCTACACACTGATACTAACTTGTTACCTGATAGAAAAGCAGCATGGGCAAGTTGGAATTACCTACTCAATGACAATATAGATAAAGCGGCAGTTGTTACTTATCAAATGAACATACTCCAAGGTATTTCGTCAGATACACAGTTTTGTGTGACGCTAAATCACCTAGAAGGTATCAGTCAAAGCAAAATATTACGTGAGTTTACTTATCACCATCCGGTATTTAATGAATCCTCTATTGCCGCTCAAAAACTAAAGCACAGTATTGATGGTCATAATAATAGTTATTTTTGTGGGGCCTATTGGTTCAATGGTTTTCATGAAGATGGTGTTCGCAGTGGTGTAGATGTGGCCAAGCAACTTGGGGTCGAATTTGACTAGTGCAGTTTATTTAGGCGATATAAAACATCGCCGTTTTGCTGTTAAAGAGCATCGCTTTAGTTATCCTTTGTACATGATGTGGGTGGATATAAATAACCCTGGGCAGTTAAACGGCGTACATAAGCAGCTAGGTACGTCAGGCTTAAAAGCGTTAAAATTTAACCAAGCTGATTATATTCAAAATATATCTGACCCTCATCACTCTTCTCTTATTGAACGTGCTCACATAAAACTTGCCGCGTTAGGTGTAAATGAAACATTTACCCATGTTTATATGCTCGGACAACTGCGTTGTTTGGGGGTTTATTTTAGCCCAGTTAACTTTTATTTTTTTGGTAATAGTGATAACGATTTTGTTTATATGATTGCTGAAGTAAGCAATACACCATGGAATGAACGTCATTACTATTTAGTGCCCTTAGAAAAAAAAGTGAACTTTAAAAAGATTTTTTCCGTATCACCGTTTATGAACTTAGACATGGACTATCATTGGCATATACGGCAGTCACTTGATAAAATATTGATACACATTGAAAATAAGCGTGATGAAGTACTATTATTTGATGCATCGCTTCGTTTAAAGAGGGTAGAACTTACTAACAATGAGGTGAGTCAACTTCTTAAACGTTTTCCGGCCATGACATGGTCTATTTTTAAAGGTATTTATAGTCAAGCGTTAAAGTTATTTATAAAGAGAATACCTTTTATAGGTCATTCTGGTAAGCCATAAAACACACAGATAGTTAGAACAATAAATAGGTATTTTAATGGATAAAGTGTCGAGCTTAAATTGCGAACAAAGCACGAGTTGGTTAACGAGTACATATAAAAAATTAGTCATTAAAGCTTTCTCGACTATTGAAACAGGCCAAATTGTTTTGATTGAAGGAAATGAGCGAATTGTTTTTGGGGATGAACTATCAGATTTAAAAGCAACGATTACAGTTAATGATAAAGCAATGTACAAAGCATTTGCACTTTCGGGGAGTGTAGGCGCCGGAGAAGCCTATATTTTAGGGTATTGGTCTTGTGATAATTTGACTTCATTTATAGAAATATTTGCTATAAACGAAAAGCAACTTGACGAGTTTGAAAAAAATTTGCATTCTTTAGTAATATCGCACACCGCTTCAATCATATAAAAAACAAAAACTCTGAATCGGGCTCTAAAAAGAATATTGTTGCTCATTACGATCTCGGAAATGATTTGTACGAATCTTTTTTAAGCAAAGAAATGCTTTATTCAAGTGCAGTATACCCTACAAAAGAAGCCACACTTGAAGAGGCGCAGCAATACAAGTTAAAACAAATTTGTGAGCAGGTTGAGCTTCAAAAAAATGATACTATAATTGAAATTGGCACAGGGTGGGGGGCTTTTGCAATATACGCAGCCACACATTACGATTGCCATGTAACAACAACAACTATATCTGACGAGCAACATGATTATGTAGCTAACAAGATAGTTGAGCTTGGTCTTGAAAGTAAAATAACATTGCTCAAACTTGATTACAGGCTGCTAAAAGGTAAATACGATAAGCTTGTTTCGATAGAAATGATTGAAGCGGTTGGTCATGAATACTTGCCAAGCTTTTTTACTCAGTGTGGAGCACTTTTAAAAGATAACGGCGCCATGCTTATTCAAGCAATTACTATTGGCGATCAGCGTTATAAGCACTACTTAAAAAATTCTGATTTTATTCAGCAATATATATTTCCAGGCGGATGTTTGCCATCGCTTAACGAAATGAGTGAGCAAATTAAAAATAATACCGATATGGTAATTCATACGGTTAATGATATTGGCGCTCACTACGCACGAACATTAGCAGATTGGCGAACTCGCTTTATAAAAAGCTGGCCTGAATTAGACCGTTCTAAATTTGATGAGCGCTTTTATCGTTTATGGTTATTTTACTTTGCTTACTGTGAGGGAGCGTTTAGGGCGCGCGCTACAAGCACGGTGCATTTAATGGCACGTAAACCGCGTTTTGTTAGTGAAAATGATGATATTGCACTCGGTTATTAACTTTGTTTTGTTTCAAGCAGTGTGGTTTTTATCATTACTGCTTGAAGCAAATTCGCTACTTTTTAGCGGCTTGGTTATTGTTTTAATGTTTTATTTGTCAAAACAAAAAAACAAGACTCTTTACTACTAATTAAAGCACTGCCTTTAGCACTAATTCTTGAGTTTACTGCTGTAAAATTAGGCTTGTTGGAATTTAAAATGTATCCCTTCCCCATGTGGCTGGTTTTTTTATGGGCTGCATTACTACTCTCGTTAAATACTTCTATGGGTTTTTTAAGTAAATTAAAGCTTTGGCAGGCATTTTTAGTTTGTTTAGCTTTTGCGCCTGCGAGTTACTGGGCAGGTGCACGCTTTAATGTAATAAGCTTAGGGCTACCTCTTTGGCAGTTTTGGCTTTTTTATGGTGTGCTCTGGTCTGCGTTTTTTACTGCTATCCTCTATATAAATCAAAGAATTAAGTTATTCATTGAACGCTGAATGTGTACAACATTTGTTTCGTAATGTTTTATTTATAAACGGGAGTTTGTTTTGAAATTTTTACTCAAGGTTATTACTTTTTATTTAATTACAACCACACTTGTTTTGGCTAACACAGAGTTTACTAAAGTAGGCGAAGCCCGAATGGAGTATCTATTTTGGGATGTATACGATGCTGAGCTTTTTACTCCTTCGGGTGACTACAGCTCAGAGATAAACCCCATTAAATTTAAGCTCACCTATTTACGTGATTTTGACGCCAAAGACATTGTAAAAGCAACAAATGAACAATGGGTACATTTAGATAAAGCAGAATTGCCCAGCAAATACGATAGTAAATTACTTTCTATGTGGCCTGATATAAAAAAAGGTGAATCGCTAATGTTGATCACAGACAACCAAGGCGTGAGTACTTTTTATCACAATGATAAAAAAATTGGTGAAATTGATGAACCTCAGTTTTCGAGTGACTTTTTAGCCATTTGGCTTGACGAAAAAACCTCTGAACCAAAATTACGAAAACAATTATTAGGGAATTAATATGAATGCACTAACCGTACTAAAAACATTCGCAATAGGCTTATCTACTCTATTTTTAGTAAGTTGTTCGGCGCCAAATGTAGAACATTATAAAAATACATCGCCAAATTTCGACTTTAAAACATTTTTTAGCGGAAATTTGAAAGCCTATGGTGTTGTGCAAGACTTTAAGGGGGAATTAACCCGAAAGCTTGTTGTAGATATGAATGCGACTTGGGACGGTAACCAGGGCGTTATTGAAGAAGACTTTGTTTATGACGATGGTGAGACCCAAAAGCGCATTTGGAAAATAACGTTAAATGAAGACAATAGTTTAACAGGTACGGCAGATGATGTTATAGGTACAGCAAAAGGTAAAAGTGATGGTAGTGTTTTTCATTGGAATTACAACGTTAAACTCCCTTACGATGGAAGTACTTTAGAGGTGAGTTTTGACGATTGGATGTATCTGGTTACACAATCACGCTTGATAAACCGCACATCTATTGTTAAGTTTGGCGTTGAGGTCGGGGAAGTGACCTTAGTGATCGAAAAAATATAGTTTATTTACCCCGTAGCTAAACTTGCACCAAAATTGTACTCAAATTAAGTTTTGTTTAGTCAACGTGCTGTATTTTAGCGAGAATTATTAGAATTTTATGTGTTTTTGAAGATTTTAAACAAAAAAAGCAATTTGCTGTTGCTAACTGCTTAAAAATACATAAAGATAGGTTTTGCGAAGGCAAAATAATAACGAATAGGAATCTAACAATGAATAAAGCTCAATTAGTTGAAAAAATTGCTACTGATGCAGAAATTTCTAAAGCCGCTGCTACTCGTGCTCTTGACGCGTTTACAGGTGCTGTAACTTCTTCTCTTAAAGAAGGCGATTCAGTAGCATTAGTTGGTTTTGGGACTTTCTCGGTAAAAGAACGTGCAGCGCGCACAGGCCGTAACCCACAAACGGGTGCTGAGATCCAAATCGCAGCGGCAACTATCCCAAGCTTTAAAGCAGGTAAAGGTCTTAAAGACCAAGTTAACCTATAATTGGTTTAACAAATTAAATGATAATGGGGCTATTTAGCCCTTTTTTTATTTTTTAAAGACCATCAATTGATGGTCTTTTTACATAACTTTATGCTTTTAGGGCTTTATCGCCTCTACCAATACCAACTGCACCTGAACGTACAACTTCAATGATATCGGTTTCGTGACGAAGTGTATCTAAAAACGATTCAATTTTATCTGTGCTGCTTACGAGTTGTAAGCTATAGCTTTGTCGGCCCATATCTAAAATAACACCTTGGAATACATCAACTACCCGAGTAACAGCTGCACGGGTCGTCTCATCTTGCGCAAACACTTTAACAAGTAATAGCTCACGTTCGATGTGGCTCATTTCTGTTAAATCAATGATTTTAAGTACATCGACTAATTTGTTAACTTGCTTTGTGATCTGCTCAACAACTCTGTCATCACCCATAGTAGTGATGGTAATACGTGATAAGGACTGATCGTCAGTTGTGCCAACTGTAAGGCTGTCGATATTGTATGAACGTTGCGAAAATAGCCCAACAATACGCGACAGTGCACCCGGTTCGTTTTCTAATAATATAGATAAAATACGACGCATTATGCTTTCACTCCTTTACGTAACCACATTTCATCAATGCTACCTAACTTGATTTGCATGGGGTATACATGTTCTTTTTCATCAACAAGGATATCTAAAAATACCAACCGATCGGTAATTGCCATTGCTTTATCAATAGCAGGTTGTAATTCTTCAAGTGTGTTTACTCTAATACCCACATGCCCGTAACTTTCGACTAATTTAACAAAATCAGGTAGTGAGTCCATATAAGAAGAAGAATGGCGTCCGCCGTAAACCATGTCTTGCCATTGACGAACCATACCAAGAGAGCGATTGTTTAAAGACACGACTTTCACCGCTAAGTTGTATTGCAAACAGGTAGAGAGTTCTTGAATATTCATTTGTATAGAGCCATCACCAGTTATACACACCGATTCTTTATCAGGAAAAGCAAGTTTTACCCCCATTGCTGCTGGTAAGCCAAAACCCATAGTGCCTAAGCCACCAGAGTTAATCCATTGACGAGGGTGTTTAAATGGATAGTACTGGGCTGCGAACATTTGGTGCTGACCAACGTCAGAGCTTACGTAAGCATCGCCATTAGTGGCTTTATAAACAGCTTCAATTACGGCTTGTGGCTTAATTTTGTCACCATCAGTGTTGTAGCTTAAGCATTTTTGCTCACGCCAGCTGATAATTTGACGCCACCAATCTTCTTGCGCGCTGCGGTCTATTTTAATTGAGCTTTTATCTATACCTTCTTGTAGTTGCCCCAGTACAGTTGCCAAGCAACCAACAACAGGTATGTGTGCTTTAATTGTTTTAGAGATAGAGGTTGGATCTACATCTACATGTACAATGGTGGCATTTGGACAAAACTTTTTGACGTTATTTGTTACACGGTCATCAAAACGAGCACCTAGTGCTAAAATTACATCGGCATTAGCCATTGCTTTGTTAGCCTCAAGCGTGCCGTGCATACCTAACATACCCACAAAGTTAGGATGAACACCCGATATACCACCAAGCCCCATTAAGGTATTTGTAATGGGTGCATTTAACGACTCAACCAAATGCGTTAATTGCTCTGACGTATTTGAAATAATAATACCGCCACCAGAATAAACAATGAGCTTTTTAGCTTCTAATATTGTGGTAACTGCTTTTCTAATTTGCTTAGAGTGGCCCTTTGTATTTGGGCTGTATGTTCTAAGCTCTGTTGTTTTAGGAAAATTGTATTCAAACTTAATTGCAGGGTTTAACATGTCTTTTGGAAGCTCAACCACAACAGGGCCTGGGCGACCAGTACTTGCTAAGTAAAATGCTTTAGCTAATATAGTAGGAATTTCTTGCGCGCTTCTACAGTTAAAACTGTGTTTTACGATTGGACGTGAGCAACCTACAATATCAGTTTCTTGGAATGCATCATCACCAATTAAATTTGTAGGCACTTGTCCTGATAGCACAACCATTGGAATTGAATCCATGTAAGCTGTGGCAATCCCTGTGATACAGTTTGTAGCGCCAGGGCCTGAGGTAGCAAGAACAACACCAACTTCACCCGTAGCGCGAGCATAACCATCAGCCATATGTGTTGCTGCTTGTTCATGACGTACTAAAATATGCTCAATTTCATCTTGTTGAAAAAGTGCATCGTATAAATCTAATACTGAGCCCCCCGGGTAGCCAAATATGTATTTTACCTTTAACTCTTTTAATGCCTGAACCACTAGTTCAGAGCCATTATATTCTTGTTTGCTCATCCTCATTCCTCTGTGCGCTTTTTATGCATAAAAAAACCCCCGCGTAGAGCGAGGGTTTTTAAAAAGCAGTATCACCTTTTAATACATCCCCGCTGGGCTTATAACTAAGACCAGTACGAGTACGACTAAAAGATTAATGTGTGTGTTCATAGTTTTTACTCTACTTAGCAAAACACTGCTTTTAAATTAAAAATCTGTATAGGCTTATTTTTAAGGGTTTTGAACCTTTATGTCAACCTTGAAAGTGAATATTTGCATTTTAAATTCGTTTTTGTCTTTGTTTTTACGTGAATATGCAAAAAGATTAATATTAAATGACTTACATAGCAGAAATTATGCGTTTATTGTCTGTGCTATAAATTAGGTTCTAAAAGTATTGAGGGACTAATATGTTAACTATATGTTTTATCATATGTTTAAATTTCGATTATTAGGTATGATTACTACATAATTATGTTTGAGGAAAACACAGTGAAAAAAGTGACGTTATTTGCGCTTTTAACTACGTTATTAAGCCCTATAGTTGCGGCTAATAATATAAGCCCGCATGATATTGGTATAACTAACGAAGAACGTATTTTATATTGGCTTAAAAAAAGAGACCAAATATCCTCTAGTGAGTTAGATAGTTCATTTAAGTCATATATGAGTAACAAAGACGTTGCCAATCACTCTATTAAAAATGGCTTTAGGCAATTTAAATCCTCCTCCAACGTTTTTTCAAACACAAATAAACAACAGGTCGCTTTTTCAACGTCGCTAGTGCCAGATCAAAGCGTTAATGATGTAAAAGTGTTAGCTATCTTAATTGATTTCCCTGATCTCAAATACGACGATAATCAACTTGTAAAACAAGACACAGGCATGTTTTACGCTGAATATCCAACTGAACATTATCAGCAAATGCTTTTTAATACTCAAGGTTATACGGGGCCTGATGGACAAAGTTTACCAACTGCTGCAGATTATTATAAAGCGGCTTCGGGGAACAGCTTAAACTTTAACGGGCAGGTATATGGCTGGGTAACTGCTGATAATGATGCAAAAGTATATGGTGAGCGCCAAGGCAGTACACGAGATAAAAATGTACCGGCACTCGTTAAAGAGGCTGTAGAAAAAGCTGTTGCAAAGTTTAATATTAATTTAGCGGATTACGATTTAACCGATTTAGATGATATTGATGGCGATGGTATTGTTAATGAACCTAATGGCATCATTGACCATGTAATGATTTTTCATTCAAGTATTGGTGAGGAAGCAGGTGGCGGTTACCTAAGCACCGATGCTATTTGGTCGCACCGCTACTATGTGTTTGGTGAAAATAGCGGGCCGAGCGAGATTGCAGGCAGCAATATTAAGCTCTTTGGTTATACCATTAACCCTATTGATGCAGGGATTGGTGTGGTAGTGCATGAGTTTGGACATGACTTGGGATTATTGGATGAATACGACTTACAATCTAATACAGTAGGTGAGCCCGTCGCTTCTTGGTCAGTTATGTCTACAGGAAGTTGGGCAGGTTCGCCAAGAGGTTCAGAGCCGGTTATGTTTAGCCCTTATGCGCTTGAGTATTTACAAAAACGATACCAGGGTAATTGGGTTAATCAGCTCACGCTTGATATGGTTGAGATAGACGCTAACTCACAGCAAACATTAATTAATACTGCGAGTACTTCACAACTACAAAGTCAAATAAAAATAAAACTGCCACCAAGGCTCGAAAAATTTAGGGCACCAGTAGAAGGTGATTTTCAATACTATTCAAATACGGGCGACAATGTTAGTAACAGCTTAGCGAATACAATAGTGCTACCAAGCACAACTGAGGCACTTACTTTAAGCTTTATTGCTTATTACAGTATTGAGCGCGATTACGATTTAGTTCAAGTAAAAGTAAATGGTGAGCCAATCGCGAGTAACTATACCCAAGCGCTGAATCCATACTACGGTGATATTGGTCCGTATATCTCAGGTGATTCATTTATTAATAGTGATGCTAAGCAACCTAACGGCTATTTAACCCATAAGTTTGACTTATCAGCTTATGCTGGGCAAATAATTGATTTAAAAATTGAATACATAACAGATGCGAACACACATTATTATGGTTTTGTAGTTGATGATATGCGCATTGAGCAAAGTGATACTTTAATTTGGAAAAATAACGCACAAGATCAAGTTAACACTGAGTTTAATGGCTTTGAAAAAATAGGTAGTTACACATATGCATCGCCATCACATTACTATTTACAACTGCGTGCATCTACAGGCGTTGACAGTAGCTTACAAGCAGAGCAGTACTCACCAGGATTATTATTGTGGTACAGCAATGAATCTCAAGCAGATAATAACACTACCGAGCATCCAGGCAGTGGTTTTGCATTAGTGGTAGATGCCGATCAGCGCTCAATAAATAAAGGTAGTACGCAAACTCCGGCTGCTTCAGCAATTCAAATACGTGATGCTGCTTTTAGTCTATACCCGCAGCGGGCTGGGTTAGGTGATGATGACTTATCAGCTATTACTCAGTTTACTGATAAAACCGATTATAGCTTTGCAGCGCAACAGCCATCGGGCGTTGTGCTTCCACAGGTTGGCTTTGGGTTTAATATTATAAGCCAGTCAGCAGACAGTGAAGACATAGAAGTAGAGCTTAATTACGATGTTACTGAGGGAATTAATTTTACTCAAACCGGTTTAATCGTTAATTTTAGTGTCGAAGGTTTTGCACTCACGCCTGCGGATAAATTTACGTGGAGTTTTGACGATGAAAGCTTCAGCACAGAGTTAACGCCTACTCATGAATACCAAGACTATGGCACTTATAACGTTGAGTTTATGGCAAATAATGGTACTTCACAGCAAGTAGCTGTAGCACAAGTTACACTCGTTGAACCATTATCTGTAAATGAAATTAAATATGAAATAAACCAAGGAACGTTAACAGCTGATGCTTCGCTTACAGGAGGGGTAGCACCGTATACTTATAATTGGCAGCTAGGGGATGGGAAAACTTTAGCGACCCAATCGCTCACTTATAATTATTTATACTCTGGTGATTACCAAGTAACGCTTACAGTGACAGATAACGAAGGCAACGAACAAACGAAAGCGATTGATGTAACTGCTAATGTTCCGCTTAGCATAAACGCAAACGTTACGTTTAGTGATTTAAGCGCACAGTTTAATGCCCAAGTAACCGGCGGCTTTAATAGTTACACTTATAGTTGGGATTTTGGTGATGGCAGTGCGTTATCAAATTTACAAAACCCAAGGCATACTTATCAAGCTGACGGGACTTATAACGTAACGTTGAATGTTACTGATACTCAAACCAATGATACTTTTACTCAAGAGTTATCTGCTACTGTACAAAAACAACAAAGTAGTTCGGGTTCAAGTGGGGGATCACTGGCAGGTTTATTAGGATTACTACTTTTGGGCTTAATTAGGTTTAATACTAACTTGCATAAATACACTAGGTTAGTAAACGCAGTTAGTAAACGCAGTTAGCAAACACAAAAAAGCCCGCTAAATTAGCGGGCTATTTAAATTAATAACAAATATTAATTATAAACGGTCAATTACTGATTGAGTGAAATCAGTTGTACCGTGAACTCCACCTAAATCGCGTGTAGTACGGTCACCTGATTTAATTACATCAGCAACGGCGCTACGTATACGCTCTGCTGTGTCGGCCATATCTAAATGCTCAAGCATTTGAATTGACGCTAAAATTACAGATGTTGGGTTTGCTAGGTTTTTACCTGCAATATCTGGTGCGCTACCGTGAACAGCTTCGAAAATCGCAGCATCTTCACCTATATTAGCACCCGGGGCCATACCTAAACCGCCTACTAAACCAGCACAAAGGTCAGATAAAATATCGCCAAATAAGTTAGTTGTAACAATTACGTCAAACTCTTCAGGTGTCATTACTAGTTTCATACATGTTGCATCAACAATCATTTCAGTTGATTCAATTTGTGGGAAACGTTCAGCTACTTCACGCGCAACTTTTAAAAATAAACCAGATGTAGATTTTAAAATATTTGCTTTATGCACAGCAGTTACTTTTTTGCGGCCTTCACGTACAGCAAGCTCGTATGCAAATGTTACGTATTTTTTCTGCGCCTTCACGCGTAATTATCGATTTTGCTTCTGCCTGATTACCGTCTTCACTTACTATTTGGCCTGCACCAGAGTACATACCTTGCGTGTTTTCACGAATAGTAATGATATCAATATCGTCGTAACGTGCTTTAGTGCCAATGAATGATTTAACAGGGCGTACGTTAGCGTATAAACCAAATTGCTTACGAAGTGTTACGTTTATAGACGTAAAACCTTCACCTACAGGCGTAGTTAATGGGCCCTTTAAAGTTATTTTGTTCTTAGCAATCGTGTCAATGGTTTCTTGTGGAAGCAACTCACCTGTCTTTTCAAGTGCAGCTAGGCCTGCATCAACAAATTCGTAATCAAAATCGCATCCTGCGGCTTTTAGGATTTCAAGTGCTGAGTCGATAATACTAGGACCGATGCCGTCGCCTTTGATCACTGTGATGGTTTGTTTGGCCATTAACTTTTCCTTTAAAGAGTTTGATGTGCACATAAATAATTACTTTGAGATAGTAATTGCTTGTTAAGTAGTTTATGTGATGTTTGAAAATTTAAGGGCGCATTTATACCAAAATACCGCCCATTTTGCTAGTTTATACTATAAATACTCGGTATAAATTGTATTTATAGCTAAAATAGAAATAATAAATAAGAGCTCTTCCACTAAATGAAGTTAGACAACCCGAGTGCTTGTAATTGCTGTTTAAAAATGTCGCTATTACTCCACCCTTGGCGTTTTAATTGTTCCTCAAAGGTTTGTAATTGCCAGCTAGTTAGTGGCAGTTCGGGCTTAAATACGCTCTGAGCAACAACTTTTAGCGCAACCCATAGTTTGTTTTCGTTTGTTAAATGCTTTTTAGGCGTTTGTTCTGCTTCTAATAATGCACTAGTCCAAGGATTATCACTTAATAAGTTAGAAAGCTGTAAATTAAGTTTTTCGCTATCAATTATTGTGCTGACACCAAAAAATGAACAAATAGACGTACTCAGGCTTTTATTAGGAGACTCATTAATCAAAATTTTACGCGATATGTGCGTACTGCAATCAGTTAATAAAAAGTGCGTATAAGCATAGAGCGGTAAAGTTATATGCTCAAACTGATCGTGTTTATTTTTACTTACTAACAGAGCCATTATTTTTACTAAGGAATCTAGCCTGTTAACTACAAATGCGTGTAAAGGGTGAGGCGTAACGTTGACAAGTTGTTCAAATACTACCCGCTGGATAATTGCAGGTGCATTATAATATCCCACCATAGATAAACTATGTTTAAGATCCTTAGCTGCTTGATGCTCTTTATTATACGGTTTTACTGCCTCACATAAATTACTCACTATTTGTGGATGAGCTTGCATTACTTGGCTTAAACCTTTGTAACTATATTCATGTTGTAATTTTATACGGCTAATTAAATCAAGCAGATTTTGTACTTCGTTAACAACTGGAATATGTTTAGAACTGATGTGTTCGCTATTAAAAACTTTAAAACTGATTGTTTTATCTGCACATTGCCATTGCTTTGGATTATCGTTAAGTGATGCTTTAACTCTATACCAAGCTAACTTATTTGAGTTGGCAGTACTTATTAAAATATGTCTTTGCTGCGCATCAGTAGCCAAATAAATCATAGTTTGTTCTGAATAAGAAACAAGACTACCAGGTAATAAAGGGCCAATATGTCCCATGAGTGACTTTATAAGCTTTAAAGCAAATAAATTGGGTGTGCGAATATATAAATCGGAAAGCGCTTTGAATAAGCTTATATGTTTTTTAGAGGCATTATACGTAATGTTCATAGCAATAATATTAGCCAACGCGAGTAGCGTTATGCTTCCATCGTAAAGCATGATTTTAGGAGCGCTCACTAGAGCTTGCTTATATTTACTTAATTTAGCTAATAGTTGAGTAACGGTTTTTGCTGAATCCCCTCCGGTTAACATGATTTTAGCGCTTAATTGATGGCGTAATTTCCATATTTTTTTATCGGATTCGTCAAAATTTGTTTGTTCACCAAGTTTAATTAATTGGTCATTAACACATAAATGTTCAACTAGCGCCGTGCTAATATACAGCTCAGTTAAAGCATTGTTGTAGTTTTGAGATTTACACAGTGCGGCAGTTAAAACACATTGGTTAATGATTAAGTTTATAGCATAGGAATAATTAGGGCTATAAAATGACAAACGGGCTTGAAGGGCAAAGGGGTACTCAGCATATAGCTCTCTATATTGCTGGGCAAGTTTACACATTAAAGGATATAGCGCTGACCATTGTTGTTTATTATTATAATAACTTAAAAATAATTGTGTGTTATTAAGCAACTGCTCTAGCTTTGTTGAGATAGGCTCTTCCATTATGCCTTCACCTAGTTTTGTTCCTGGTATTTGTTATAAGCATTTGAGCCCCATAAAAGAAGCTGTCCATTTTTAAATAACAAACCTGTGCATTCATCCATGGTTGTAATTCCGTCAGACGTTTTATGTTGCGTACGATAAAAAATAATTTGCAAGACCTCATCTCCATCGCGTTTAGCATAGGTAAGATCAGGGCTACCTAAATAATCGAGTACGTTATTGAGTGTTGTTGGCTGCTCAAGTGATAGTTTTTCGATATAACGTTTATTAAAAGCTTCTCGGTCTTGCCAGATCATAGCCTGAGGATCGTCTTTATAAAAGGTAATCACCAATGTTGCTATTAGCGCATAAAGGCCTAATCCTAATATTAAATATCTAATAAACTTTTTTAACATGGTTTGCTCTGACTACTGTAACTGAGATTAGTATACGTATTGTAATTAGCACAGGCTATAAACTTGCGACTAATTAAGTCTTAACTGCTTTAAACTAAAGCCTAAATTTATATCGGTACGTAAACTAACCAAGTGCTTTGAGATTACGTACATATCCATATTAGCGGCTAACTTTGCTTTAATACTAGGGCTTAGAGACTCATCTTCTGCCGCATGCTCAATTGAATTATAGTTATTAACTATTTGCTGTGCAGACTTAGTACCTATTCCTTTTACTCCCGGAATATCATTTGTTTTATCACCAGCCAAAGCCCAAAAATCAACGAGCTTATTTTGCTCAACACCAAAACGCTCTTTTATACTTGTCTCGTCTAAATAGAGTTTTTTAAAGTAATCATAAACTGTAATGTAGGGGCCTATATAGGGTAAAAAGCCTTTATCAGTAGAGACAACAGTATTAGCTATTTGATTATTTGATGCCTTAAACGCAAGCGTTGCAATAATGTCATCGGCTTCATCGTTAATAGGCTCAAATACTACAATACCGGTTTCTTCAATTGCATTTTTAAAGTGTATTAAGGCATCTTTTAGGACTTGAGGCATTGGCGCGCGGGAGTGTTTATACTCTTTATAAAAATGATAACGCCAACTTTTATCCCCATCAAATACAGCTATAGCATGGGTGGCATTGCTAGTACTTAAAAGTTTTTTACACGCATGGGCAACACGTGCACAACATGTTTGTATCATTTGTTCATCGCTGTGATGTTTTTGATTAGCATCAACAGCGTAAATGCGCCTAATTAAATTAAGCGCATCAATAAGAAGTAAATGGGGTTTCAAACTATAAAACTCATGCTTTTATTTTATAACACGGAATGTATTTGCTGCCAGGGAGTTTCATACGGCCTTGATCAACAAATGCTTGTAATAACGTATCCATATTTTCCATAAGGGCAGGCTCGCCACTTAAAATGTATGGACCGTTTTGCTTAATGGCTTTAACGCCTTCGTCTTTTACATTTCCAGCTACAATACCTGAAAAAGCTCTGCGTAAATTAGCCGCTAATAACTGCTTTGGTTGATCAAGATGTAAATCAAGACTTGCCATATTTTCGTGTGTTGGTGCAAAAGGTTGTTGAAAATCGTTATCGATTTTTAACGTCCAGTTAAAGTAATAGGCATCGCCTTCACTTTTACGGTAATCACGAACATTAGCCATAGCCGATTTTAGCTTTTGTCCAACTAACTCAGGATTATCAATAATAACTTCAAACTTATCCAACCCCTCTTTACCAAGCGTCATTTCAACAAATTCACACAGCTCTTTAAAGTACGCTTCACTTTCTTTAGGCCCAGTTAAAATAACAGGCAAACATTGTTTGGTATTATCTGGGTGCAGTAATATGCCTAATAAATATAGTAATTCTTCGGCAGTACCTGCGCCACCAGGAAAAATTATAATGGCGTGAGCTGTTCTTATAAAAGCTTCAAGGCGTTTTTCAATGTCAGGTAAAATAACTAATTCGTTAACAATAGGGTTTGGTGGCTCTGCAGCAATAATGCTTGGCTCTGTTAGGCCTAAGTAACGGTTATTAGTATTGCGCTGTTTTGCATGGCCAATAGTGGCACCTTTCATTGGGCCTTTCATGGCACCAGGGCCACAACCAGTACAAATATTTAACCCTCGTAAGCCAAGTTCATAACCTACCTGCTTGGTATATTTGTATTCAACTTCATTTATTGAGTGTCCGCCCCAGCAAACAACCATACTTGGCTCGCTATTAACACGCAGCGCACCTGCATTTCTAAGCATATCGAACACCATGTGGGTAATGGCTTTTTGTTCTTTTAAATCTTTTTCGTATTTTTGACAAATAAATAAAATATCGCGAATAACAGAAAATATATGTTCGTGGATACCCGTAATTATTTCGCCATCAACAAATGCGGTTTCGGGTGGGTTTTCAAGCTCAATTTTAATACCGCGTTCACGACTAACAAGGCGAATATCAAAATCTTTATATTTATCGTATATTTCGTTACTTTCGTCTGTGTGGCTACCCACATTAAGAACAGCAAGCGCACAGTTTCTAAATAATTTATAGCGCTCGCTAGCAGAAGATTGCTCTAATAAATCAACCTCTAATTGCGACAGTAAATCTAAAACTCCGGTTGGATTTAATTGTATTAACATAGGCGTTCTCCTTGCTATTTATTATGTAAATTACTACTTAGTCATACTGCTTCTTATCTTGTTTAAGATATTGACTCTATTTACTCATACAAAGACGATCACGGCCTGTATTTTTAGCTTCGTAAAGTGCGTCATCAGCTCTATCAAATGCTTTGATCGGAGAGTCTCCTTTCTTAAACTGAGTAGCACCTATCGAAATAGTAATTTCGATTTGTTTATCTTTAAATTTAAAAGGTATATTTTTGATTACCTTTCTAATTTTATCCAACGGTAGGGCGGCATTATTTAAAGACATATCCGGCATTAATAGCACAAATTCTTCACCGCCGTAGCGAGCAATGAAATCTGATTTTCTTACTGATTTTTTAGTGCTTTTGATATAACTTGCAGTGTTATATCACCCGCTGTATGACCAAATCTATCATTTATAGATTTGAAGTGGTCAACATCTATAACAGCAAGCGTAACATCTGAAGCCTGCACATTAAATAGGTGCATTTCATGGTTGTAGCGTTCATCAAATGCAGCTCGATTAGGTAATTTTGTAAGCGCATCAAGTAAACTTTTAAAGCGCTGTTCGTTAAGGCGTTTTTTATAGGTAGTTAGTTTACCTTCTAGCGTACCAATGCGTTTATTTATTTCACTAAAACTAGTGCTGAGCATTTCTCGGTCTTTTATTTCTAGCTTTCCTTTTGCTATAAAGTCTTCACTTAACGATTTCAACTCGTTATCTACAAGTTCTTTTAGAGACGAAATTGATGTTGCTTTTTGTGTTTGCTCGTTAAGGTTTTTTATTTTTCGTTCAATGTTTTTATTTAGTGAGTCAAACTCAACGCCTATAGAGTCTGAGTGTCTACTGGTTGACACGATTGAATGATGAAGCTCTTCAAGTGTTTGGTTTAGTGAAGTTAAAAAGCTTTGCGCAGATTTTCGTTCTTTACTTATGTTTTTTACAACAATAGAGATGATATTGATAGCGGAGTTGAGAAGTGCATCCGTTGTGTTACTTTCAGTAATAGTACTTTTTATACTATTAATTTGTTGTATTGTTTCATCTTCAAGAACAAGCTCATTAGCAAGCTCAAGCAGCTTTATTGCATGACCAGGCTTTGCTGCGCAATTTTCTCCACCGTGCGTGTTTTGCTTACTTAGTAAAGCTTGATGGTAAAAAGTAATAAGTTGATTAAGTAAAGGAATATAACCGTGCGTTGTATGCACATTATTAATTTCATGGTCGAGTAAGTTTCTTAGTGTTCTGCGCGTATCATCGGGTAAACCTTTGGTTTTTTGTAACTGTTTACCTGCATTGTGTACACTGTTGAACAAATCACGTTGTTGGGTTTCTTGAAACGATTCTTGGTTTTTTAAGAGTATGAGTATTTCACCAATAAGTGGCGAAAGAAGGTCAAAGTTTACCCCGTCATTCAATGCGTTTCTAAACTTGGCAAGACGATTATCTAACTCAATATCAAGACCTTTACAGCTTAACGATAATTTAGCTGAAAAATCACACAGAATATCGACTTGATGTTTGCGAGCGCTTTCAACAGCCATGCGAGCATCAATTGCTTGTTTTAGTTTTTTATCTGCAGCGTTAGAACTTTGTGACACCTAAGGATACCACCATCAAGTTAATTTCATTCTCTTTAGTCTACAACAAATTCTTATTAAGTGTAGTTATCCAGTAAAAAACATAGAAATTTTAATGAGCTACTTCGTATAAACCCGTATTCAGGGTTATTTATCGTATTTAATTCACTTTTAAATAGGGGCTTGCTAGTCTAGGAACAATTAAGTTTCCACTAAGAGTCTCTATGAAAAAGTTATTAGCCCTTTCAATTTTAGCTGCATGTTCAGCGCCTGTATTTGCCGATGTAAATTATTCTTTAGAAATAACCCAACCACAACATCATTTAGGTGAGGTAAGTGTTGGGTTTCCAAAAATAGCGCAAGCACACCTTGATATAAAACTTCCTGCGTGGCGAACGGGTCGCTACGAAATGTTAAACCTTGCTAATGGCATTCGCTACTTCAAAGCAAAAGATGAAGATGGCAAAGAGTTAAAGTGGGAAAAAATTGATCACAGTACATGGCGTGTACATCTTAATGAGCCAACAGAGGTTAATGTTGACTACCAGGTGTATGCAAATGAGCTTGGTAAGCGTGCTCGCCACATTGACGACAGCCACGCATTTATAGATGCGTCAGGCTTTTTTATGTTTAGTGAATCATTTCGTCAAGAGCCAGTAACCGTTAACTTAGAGGTGCCTAAAAAGTGGCGCTCTGTATCGGGTATGGATAATTTAAAAGGCAAAAATTCATTTAAAGCAGCTGATTACGACGTACTTGTTGATTCACCAATCGAAACGGGTATTAACCAACTACACACATTTGAAGTAGAAGGGCGTGAATACGACCTAGTTGTTTGGGGCGATGGTAACTACGATGTAGAACTAATGCTTACTGATCTTAAAAAATTAGTTGCCACGGGTAATGTAATTTGGGATGGCTATCCGTATGAGCGTTATGTATTTATGGTACATGCAACGTCGGGTGCTGGTGGTGCAACAGAGCATTTAAACTCAACTATTATACAACGCCCACGCGACCGATTTGGTAGCCGCGAAGATTACTTAGCTTTTATAAGTACAGCTGCGCACGAATTCATTCATACATGGAATGTTAAAGCGTACCGCCCTCAAGGTTTAGTGCCGTACGATTACACCAATATGAACTATTCAAAACTCCTTTGGATTGCAGAAGGTTCAACAAGTTACTTTGAAGATCATCTATTAGTGCGCTCAGGCATTCAAACAACAGATGAATTTTTCAAAATGATGAGTAAAACAATTAATCGTCATTTACAAACACCGGGCCGTGAAGTGCAAAGCGCAAGCGAAACAAGTTTTGATAAATGGATTAACCAAGGTGGCGATCATGCACGTAACTACAGCACCAATATTTATTCAGAAGGTTCATTACTTTCATTAGTTTTAGATATCGATTTGCTAGAAAAAAGCCAAGGTAAAATAAGCTACCGAGACGTACACAAAGCACTTTATAACAATCATAAAATGCCAGCTGGTTTTACAGATGGAGATGTACTTAATATCTTAAAAGATTTAACAGGACGTGATTATTCAAGCTGGTGGCAAGAAAATGTTGAGTCGCCTGCAAGCATTAACTTTGATGAGTTACTGACTAAAGTAGGCTTGAAATTTGAACGCCCTAAAAAAGCAAAAGCGCTTGCAAGTATTGATGCTACTGCTAAAAATACAGGTGAACTTCTTACATTAAGCTACGTTCGCCGTGGTGGAAGCGCGTGGAAAGCAGGTTTAACTACCGATGATAAAATTGTCGCTATAAACAAGCATCACGTAGGTAAAGATTTAAAAACCAGCTTAGAAACGTTTAAAGCAGGCGACAAAGTATCAGTTGACTTTATAAGACGCGATGCCCTTGAAAGCCTAACATTAGTATTATCAGAAGAGTTTGATAAACCTAAAAAAGTAGTTGCTGATAAAGACGCTACGCTTGAACAAAAAGCACTATTTAAAGCGTGGATTGGTATAGCACATCCAAATGATGTAAAAAAAGACGAAGAGTGAGTTAAATCTAGTCAAAATACATTAATTTAAAGTAAGGGAGAGTTTTCTCCCTTATCTTTGTCATTTATCCATTTTGTCATCGTTACAGGCTACCCGGGGCGTACTAACCGCTACTGTATAGCAACAAAGGTAGATAAGACAGCTACCCTAAAGCACGTGTTCATAACTCAAAAGGTGGTAACTCTGGTTGGCCAACACTTAACGGTTAAGCAGAGCTTGTTGGCTTACTGTTTGACTGTGTTTACGAAAGTATTATTGGTGATTGGGATTACAACCCTGAGCTTAATCGCTCAATTCACGTTGATACGCGCTACATGCGT
>NZ_BADT01000051.1 GCF_000239855.1 Pseudoalteromonas sp. BSi20652
AGTGTACTGGGATAAAACAGGGTTTGCTTTGTGGTATAAGCGACTCGAAAAACAAAAGTTCAAATGGCCAAATAAAGCCACTTTGCAAGAATTTGAACTCAGCTCTGGGCAACTGGATTGGTTGTTGTCGGGATATGATGTGCTTGGCCATGAAGAATTGCAGTATCAATCTATGATCTAATTAACAGTAAACGATCATTGCCACACATCCGTTTTTATTTGCCCTGCAAACGAGAAAAGTGCATAAAACTTTGTTAAATTGCAGGGATGAAACTTGATGCACACTCACTTCCTGATGACCCAGAACAACTCAAGCGCATGCTGCTTGAGTTGCAACATGTCGTCGCTAAAAAAGATGAAGAGTTAGCTAAAAAGGATGCGCAAATTCACGAATTGCTGCAAGCTTATAATGCGAAACTTGCCAAAGAGTACGCTAAAAAATCAGAAAAAATGCCGGGGGCGGGTGAAGTATTCAATGAAGCAGAAGAAACGCTTGATGAGTATGATAAATCGCAATTGGCCACATCGCCTTCAATAAAGAAAGAAAAAGCCAAACCGAAACGCCGCCCACTGCCGGCGCAATTACCACGAGTAGACGTGATTGTTGACCTCAATGAGGATGAAAAAGTATGTGATTGCTGTCAAAGCACCTTACATAAAATGGGTGAAAGCAGCAGTGAAGCATTAGAGTTTGTGCCAGCGCATATCAAAGTGATTAAAACGATTCGCCCGAAATATACATGCCGTCACTGTGAGCAAGAAGGTATTGATTGTGTGGTGAAATCCGCCCCGATGCCCGCATCACCGATTCCAAAAAGTATCGCAACGGCCAGCTTGCTGAGTCAAATAATCACGTGTAAATACCAGTTTGGCTTACCGCTTTATCGCCAAGAAAAAATGTTAGGCGATATTGGTATAGAATTAAGCAGGCAAACCATGTCGAGCTGGATGCTACGTTGTGCACAATTGTTGTCACCCCTGTATCAACGCTTAAAAGAGGTGTTGTTATCGCAAGCAGTTATCCATGGCGATGAAACCCCGTTAAACGTCATCAACGCAGATAAAGCGACAAGCTATATGTGGCTGTATTGTTGCGGTGATGATAAACCGGGTAAAAGCACTAATATTGTCCTGTTCGATTATCATAACAGCCGTGCGGGCCAATGTGCGGTTGATTTTCTTGATGGTTACCAAGGCTACATGCACGTTGATGGTTACAAGGCCTATGAGCAAACTCAGGCAACACTGGTTGCATGCCTTGCTCATATGCGTCGTAAATTCATCGAAGCGAAAGGCAATAATAAGAAAACAGGCAAAGCGGATGTAGCGCTCAACCTCATTGGTAAGCTCTACGGTATTGAGCAAGCCATCAAAGATAAGCCAGCCACAGAGAAGTACACTGTTAGACAACAAAAAGCCAAACCTATTGTTGACGAGTTATACCAATGGTTGCTCAAACACAAAGATAAAATCCCGCCCAAAATGATGCTAGGTAAAGCTATTAACTACGCGATAAATCAATTTGAAAAATTCCGGCGGTACCTTGATGATGGCAGACTTAAAATAGATAACAACCGCGCAGAGCGTGCCATAAAACCCTTCGTGATAGGGCGAAAAAACTGGTTGTTCTCAAATACCAGCAAGGGTGCACATGCCAGTGCGATACTTTATAGCCTTGTTGAAACGGCAAAGGCAAATGACCTTGTGGTGCATGATTATATCTCTAGTTGCTTACAGCACCTAGCTGAGCAGCCTGATAACCTTGAGGCGCTGTTACCTTGGAACATTAAGAAAGGCTAGGTGTCGTTAGCTAGACGCTT
>NZ_BADT01000050.1 GCF_000239855.1 Pseudoalteromonas sp. BSi20652
TTTCTTGCTGTTGCTCAGGAATAGTTCGCCATAATTCGTTTACTTGCGATTGAAGGTAGTCTTCGCGCTCTTGTTGGCGTTTTTGCTCTTCAAATAGCGATATTTGTTGTGGACGTTTGTAGCGATCGACCCCGTAATTCATTAATGCATGACATGAGTCGAGAAGAGCTTCTACTTGAGTAATACCATGCTTTTCTTCACAGCGGTTTATGTAGTTTTTAGCAAATACCAAGTAATCAATAATTGAGCCAGCATCGGTCCAGGTTTTAAATAAGTAATTACCTTTAAAAAATGAGTTATGTCCGTAACATGCATGTGCCATTACAAGCGCTTGCATAGGTAGGGTATTTTCTTCCATTAAGTACGCAATACAAGGGTCTGAATTTATCACTATTTCGTAAGCGAGACCCATTTGTCCGCGCTTATAATTTTGCTCTGTTTGGATAAACTTCTTACCGTAAGACCAATGACTATAACCAATGGGCATACCAACGCTTGAATAAGCATCCATCATTTGCTCT
Source organism: Pseudoalteromonas sp. BSi20652 (assembly GCF_000239855.1). Classification (GTDB taxonomy): domain Bacteria; phylum Pseudomonadota; class Gammaproteobacteria; order Enterobacterales; family Alteromonadaceae; genus Pseudoalteromonas. Next base: position 522 of record NZ_BADT01000050.1, read on the forward strand.
GCGGTTATCACTTCAATTTGATTAGGGTAGGTGTCTAACCTATAGTGAGCTGCAACGCGAGCAATTTCACCTTGGTATTCATTTAATAAATCAAAGGTCCAATCTGGGCCATCACTCAATCGTTTATCATTCATAATGCTACCTCGCTTTTGGCTATGCAGAGTTTTGCTGTTGACGACCTTTTTTAAATAGCTCCCTAAAAATTGGGTAAATATCTTCAACGCTTTGAATATGCTGTATGGCGAAATTATTATGGCTGTGTGTTATAGATTCATATTCGCGCCATAGGCTTTGATGAGCACGAGTGGTTATTTCAATATAAGCAAAATAGCGTACTGCGCTTAAGAGCTTATTACGTAATATTTCACCACACTGCGGGGTGTCGTCCGCCCAGTTATCGCCATCAGAGGCTTGTGCGGCGTATACATTCCACTCGTTTGCGTTATAACGCTCTTTTATTATTTCGTTCATTAATTTAAGTGCGCTCGAAACAATAGTACCGCCTGTTTCTTGAGAATAAAAAAACTCTTGCTCATCTACTTCTTTTGCTTGTGTGTGGTGGCGAATATAAACAACGTCTATGTCTTTGTAGCTGCGTGTTAAAAATTGATAGAGCAAAATATAAAAGCGCTTTGCCATGTCTTTTGTTGGCTGATCCATTGAGCCTGACACATCCATAATACAAAACATCACCGCTTTGCTGGTGGGATGAGGATGCTTTTCGTAATTACGAAAACGTAAATCGTAGTTATCAATAAACGGGACCGATTTAATTTGTAGTTTTAATGCTGCAATTTCTTTTTGTAACAAAGCAATTGCCGCATTATCGCTATGTGGCTCACTAAGTAATAGAGCAAGTTGATTTTCAAGCTCATCTAGTCGGCGTTTTTTACCTGCACTCATGGCCACACGGCGCGCAAGGGAGCCTTGAAGTGAGCGGACAATATCAATATTACTCGGCATGCCGTCGCTACAAAATCCGGCGCGATGGGTTTTCATTTGCACTAACTTATCAAGTTGGTTTTCTTGTAAGTTAGGGAGCTCTAAATCTTCAAACAGTAAATCAAGGTATTCATCTTTTGATATCGAAAATACAAACTCGTCTTGTCCTTCGCCCGAATCGCTGGCGTCACCTTCTCCCGCCCCCGCCCCCGCGCCTTGTCCGCCTTTAGGGCGTTCAATTTTATCACCCGTAGAGAACTGATCGTTACCAGGGTGAATTTGTTCTCTATCCCCACCTTGTCCTTGATGAAATGTAGGTTCGCTGATATCGCGTTGCGGAATAGAAATACTCTCACCAGAGCTTGAGTCGGTAACACTGCGTTTGTTAATCGCATCTGAAACCGCTTCTTTAATTTGCTTTTTATAGCGCCTAATAAAGCGCTGGCGATTAAGCGTACTTTTATTTTTTCCGTTTAAACGCCTATCTATAAAATGCGCCATAATGACCTCCTATATACTACGACTATGAAGGTTATTGCGATTTTCTAACCCGTAAATACCACTCAGAAAGCAAGCGAACTTGTTTTTGTGTATAGCCTTTTTCGACCATACGGTTTACAAAGTCTTCGTGCTTTTGCTGATCCTCTGCAGACGTTTTAGTATTAAACGAAATTACGGGGAGTAAATCTTCGGTATTAGAGAACATTTTTTTCTCTATCACATTGCGTAATTTTTCATAGCTCGTCCAAAGCGGGTTTTTACCGTTGTTGTGCGCACGTGCGCGCAGCACAAAGTTGACTATTTCGTTACGAAAATCTTTAGGATTAGAAATGCCTGCTGGCTTTTCTATTTTTTCAAGTTCGGCATTAAGTGCCTCGCGGTCAAATAGTTGTCCCGTATCAGGGTCGCGATATTCTTGGTCTTGTATCCAAAAGTCAGCATAAATAACATAACGGTCAAAAATGTTTTGCCCGTATTCTGAATACGATTCTAAATAAGCGGTTTGCAGTTCTTTACCTATAAATTCTACATATTGCGGAATTAAATAGCCTTTTAAAAAGCTTAAATAACGCTCTTCTATTTCGCTTGAAAATTGTTCGCGCTCTATTTGTTGCTCAAGTACATAAAATAAGTGCACTGGATTTGCAGCAACCTCAGTGGTATCAAAGTTAAACACACGAGATAAAATTTTAAACGCAAAGCGAGTAGAGAGCCCCGTCATGCCTTCATCAACACCTGCGTAATCACGATACTCTTGATACGATTTTGCTTTAGGGTCGGTGTCTTTTAGAGTCTCGCCATCGTATACCCGCATTTTAGAATAGATACTTGAATTTTCTGGCTCTTTTAAACGTGATAGCGTCGTAAATTGTGCCAATGTTTTAAGTGTACCCGGTGCGCAAGGCGCGTTGTATAGCTCGCTGTGCTCAAGTAATTTGTCGTAAATTTTAATTTCTTCAGTCACACGTAAGCAGTAAGGGACTTTTACAATATAAACACGGTCTAAAAATGCTTCGTTGTTTTTATTGTTTTTAAAGGTTTGCCACTCAGACTCATTAGAGTGAGCGAGGATCATGCCATTAAACGGCAGAGCACTAATGCCTTCTGTGCCGTTGTAGTTACCTTCTTGGGTTGCGGTAAGTAAAGGATGCAGCACTTTAATAGGCGCTTTAAACATTTCTACAAATTCCATCAGCCCTTGGTTAGCTAAACATAAAGAGCCAGAGTAGGCGTATGCATCTGGATCGTTTTGGGCAAAGTGCTCAAGCTGGCGAATATCGACCTTACCCACTAGTGCTGAAATATCTTGGTTGTTTTCATCTCCTGGTTCGGTTTTGGCAATGCCTATTTGGTTTAAAATAGAAGGGTAGCGTTTAACCACTCTAAACTCGCTAATATCACCATTGAACTCTTTTAAGCGCTTGCCAGCCCAAGGCGACATAATGGTTTTTAAGTAGCGCGGTTTAATACCGTACTCTTGCTTTAGTAAGTCTGCATCTTCTACTGGGTCAAATAAAGCAAGGGGATGGTCGTTTACCGGAGAGCCTTTAATTGAATAAATAGGCACCTGTTGCATTAAATATTTTAGTTTTTCGGCAATGGATGATTTACCCCCACCTACAGGTCCAAGCAAATAAAGCACTTGTTTGCATTCTTCAAGCCCTTGGGCGGCGTGTTTTAAATAAGAGACTATTTGCTCAATGGCGTCTTCCATACCATAAAAATCAGCAAATGCAGGGTAGCGCGCAACTACTCTATTTGAAAATAATCGACTTAGTCGTGCATCCGTTGCGGTATCTACCATGTTTGGTTCGCCAATGGCCATGAGTAGGCGTTCTGGTGCGCTGGCGTAGGCAGACTTATCGGTTTTACAAATCTCAAGAAATTCAGCGATACTGTATTCTTCTTCCTGTGCCGCTTCGTATCGTGCTTGGTAATGCTCAAAAATCGTCATAATAACCTCCGAAACCCGCTGTAAAAAGGTGCTTACCTTTTAAAGTCTAGTCACGAATGTGTATTTTTGTGCACTAAAATTAAAAATTTAAGTGAAAAAAGATCATGTTACTAAAAGCGTTTTATTAAATGATGAGGTGCTTAGGTGTGATAAATAAAAACAAAAAAGACGCCTAAGCGTCTTTTTTACATTAGCGTTTAAAGGCTAATTAAGCGAAGTTAGCGTTCGCGAATTCCCAGTTAACAAGCGACCAAAAACCTTTAAGGTAATCTGGACGAACGTTACGGTAATCAATGTAGTAAGCGTGTTCCCATAAATCCACTGTAAGGATTGGAGTAACGCCATCATCAGTTAATGGTGTAGCAGCGTTAGATGTATTAACGATGTCTAGTGAACCATCAGCAAGCTTAACTAACCACGTCCAGCTTGAACCAAAGTTATTTACTGCTTTGTCATTTAATGCATCTTTAAACGCATCAAAAGAACCCCATTTAGCGTTGATTGCATCAGCAACTGCGCCCGTAGGCTCGCCGCCGCCGTTTGGAGATAAGCTGTTCCAGTAAAAAGTATGGTTCCAGATTTGAGCTGCGTTGTTAAATACGCCGCCTTCTGATGAACATACGATCTCTTCTAGAGATTTGTTTTCAAACTCAGTACCAGGGATTAAACCATTAAGCTTAACCACGTATGTGTTGTGGTGTTTGCCATGGTGAAACTCTAGCGTTTCTTTTGAAATATGTGGCTCAAGTGCGTCGATTGCATATGGTAGTGACGGTAGTTCAAATGCCATTTTTTTATCTCCATCTTCTTTGGTTGATAGTCCATTTGGTAATACGTAATGCCTGTTGAAACAGACCAGTTACCTATACCAAGCGGTAATATAGTGTTACTATAATTGTTGAGTATTTTACTCAAGTTTAAGCAAACAGCAATGCTATTGCGAAAGACTATTTCAATTGCGGCTTTATTTGCCCATTTTAAGTTATATATTTATGGTCACGATGAGTTATTTTCAAGACTTAAATGTATTTAGTTATCGTTACTTTGAGGTTGTAGATGGAAACCATTGATAAAATTAAACAGCAAATTTCAGAAAATCCAATAATCCTTTTCATGAAAGGGTCACCAAAATTACCAAATTGTGGTTTTTCTTCACAAGCATCGCAAGCGTTAATGTCATGTGGTGAACCATTTGCATACGTTGATATTTTACTTAATCCAGACATTCGTGCTGAGCTTCCAGCATATGCTAATTGGCCAACATTCCCACAACTTTGGGTAGATGGCGAATTAGTTGGTGGTTGTGACATTATTATAGAAATGTTTCAACGCGGTGAATTACAGCCGTTAATTACAGAAACTGCTGCAAAATATAAAGAAGCTGACGCAGAGTAATTTTATTACTCAACCTGCTATCAGGTTATTAAGCTCTTTAAACACAAAGCCACTTTTTAAGTGGCTTTGTTGTTTTTAATTTGTGTGAATTTACGAATAAGGAAGGCTCACTTGTACGTTTAAGCCGCCCTCTATTTTGTTATGTAAACTTATATGCCCCTGGTGCGCTTCTGCTATTTCTCTGCATAAGGCTAGCCCTAAACCACTCCCCGTACTTTTTGTAGAATAAAAGGGCACTAAAGCATTTGCCATTACTTGCTCGCTCATACCTTTGCCGCAGTCGCTCACATTTATAACACATGCTTGGGGTACAAATTCGACCTGAATATGTATTTCATTGGCGTTGGTGCCTGACTCGTGTGAATTTTTTAATAGGTTTATCAGCAGCTGCTCGAGTTGTGTTTGATCAGCTTGTAATTCATTGTGTGAATTTTTTATTTCGTAGCTAAATTGCCAGTGATTTTTTAAATTATTGAGGGTGTTTTGCCAGTTAACTCGCGTTTTTTGTGGCTGAGGTAATTTAGCAAACTTGCCATAGCCTTGTACAAATTCAGTTAAGTGACTAATTCGCTCATCAATAGTTGCAAATACACGGGCAAGGCGAGGCTCATCAACTTTATTTGCGAGCAATTGTGCGCTATGTAACATGGATGACATAGGGCCGAGTGAATTATTTAATTCGTGGCTGATAATGCGTATTACCTTTTTCCACACGGCAACTTCTTGGCGACTAAGCTCACGGGTTAATTGTTTAAATATATATAAATGATGCTTTTGGTTATTGAGTAAAAACTCCCCGGTGGCTAAATGCCAAGTTTGCGAGTCTTGATTCTCTATTTCTATATTAAAGAGGCCATCAACACCGTGCTCTATAGCTGCTATTAATTGCAGGGGCGAATTTTCGAGCAATTTACTTAGCTGCATACCTTCAAGGCGAGTTGCGCTATTAAATAAACTACGGCTAATTAAATTACTAAATACCACCGTATTATTATCATTGACCAGCAATAACGCTTGCGGCGAGCTTTGCAATACTTTATCAAGCATTAACTCGCGCTGGTAAATCCATTGTTTTTCTTGGCGAAGCTGTTTTGCGGTTTGATTATAAAGTTGGCATAGTTTTCCAAGTTCATCATTACTTTTATACGCAAGCAAACTGGAGAGCTCACCATCTTTAAAATTAAGTAATCCGGTTTCAAGCGATTGCATGCCAAGCTTTATTGGCTTGGTGAGAGTTCTTGAAAGCAGAGTGCTAAATGTAAGCGTTAGTAATATTAAAAACAGAGTGTAGTAAATATCAAAGCCACTTAGCGCGGCAATAATAACAACAGGCAGCGCGCTACAAAGACCCG
>NZ_BADT01000049.1 GCF_000239855.1 Pseudoalteromonas sp. BSi20652
TTATGCTCTAAGCGTGCGTGTTGTTAACCTTTAACAGCTGCTTTAATTGCATCGATTGCTGTGTCGATATCAACCATTAGCTTTTCACCCGTACGACGGTTTTTAAGCTCAACTTTGTTTTCATCAAGGTTACGCTCACCAATTACTAGCGTAAATGGCACACCAATGAGCTCCATGTCGTTAAACATAACACCAGGGCGTTCTTTACGGTCATCAAACAACACATCAAGCCCTGCATCTTTTAAACCTTGGTAAAGGTTATTAGCAATATCAGGAATACGATGTGATTTGTGCATGTTCATTGGAACAATCGCCAAATCGAATGGCGCGATAGGTGCAGGCCAAATGATCCCGTATTGATCGTTGTTTTGCTCAATGGCAGCGGCAACAATACGTGAAACACCAATACCATAACAACCCATAGTCATGGTTTGGTTTTTACCGCCTTCGTTTAATACACCCGCTTTCATCGCTTTTGAGTATTTAGTGCCAAGTTGGAAAATATGACCGACTTCAATACCGCGTTTAATTTGTAAAACGCCTTGACCACATGGGCTCATATCGCCTTCAACAATATTACGAATATCAGCAACTTCGTAATCAGTTACGTCACGATCCCAGTTAATACCGCTGTAATGTTCGTCGTCTTTGTTAGCACCGGCAACAAAATCAGCAAGTATGTTAGCTGTTCTATCAACAATAATAGGCATAGATAAGCCAACAGGGCCTAATGAACCCGGTTTTGCACCAATAGCAGCAACAATATCTGCCTCTGTTGCCATTTCAAGCGGAGAGTCTACTAATGGGTGCTTTTCAGCTTTTAGTTCATTTAATTCGTGATCGCCACGCAGTACTAAAGCGACTAAACCACGTACTTCGTTTTCATCAGGTGTACCATAAACAATTAACGTTTTAACGCCGCGATGAGGTTTTACACCGTAATGCTTTTTAAGCTCGTTAATCGTTTTAGCGTCAGGAGTTGGAAACGCTTTAAGCTCTTTTGATGCTTCAGGGCGAGCTTCAATAGGTGCTAGTGCTTCTGCTTTTTCAATATTAGCGGCGTAATCACTGCCATCACTAAATGCAATTGCATCTTCGCCCGACTCAGCAAGTACATGAAACTCATGCGATACGCTACCGCCAATTGAGCCTGTATCTGCTATAACAGGACGGTAATCTAAATTTAAACGCTCAAAAATATTACAGTATGCTTTGTGCATTGCTTGATAAGTTGCATCTAAACATTCCTCACTTAAGTGAAAAGAGTATGCATCTTTCATTGTAAATTCACGGGCACGCATAACACCAAAGCGAGGACGACGCTCGTCACGTACTTTAGTTTGTATTTGGTACAACGTTACCGGTAACTGTTTGTAGCTGCTTATTTCTTTACGTACGAAATCGGTAATTACTTCTTCGTGCGTTGGACCAAGTGCAAATGTACGATTATGACGGTCTGTGAAGCGCATAAGCTCAGGACCAAATTCATTCCAACGACCAGACTCTTCCCACAAATCAGCAGGTTGAATAACAGGCATGAGCATTTCAATTGCGCCTGCTTTGTCCATCTCTTCACGTACAATGTTTTCTACTTTACGTAGCACGCGTAAACCAGAGGGTAACCAAGTGTATAAACCCGAAGCGACGCGACGGATCATACCGGCTCTAAGCATTAACTGATGCGATACGATTTCAGCATCTGATGGCGTTTCTTTAAGTGTTGCGAGTATATATTGGCTTGTACGCATGTTTTTTCCGAAATAGAGTAATTATATTCTTTTAATAGAGCTTAAGTTTACCAGCGGATGCTTTTACACTAAAGCGCTAACTGAGTTATTTAGTTTTTTTCTATGCTTGTTACTACGTTATGCTCGCCATTGACTTGCCAGCGAATATTATAATTATACAAAGTCATACCATAGCTCTGCTCGCCGTCTTTTTGTTTTTTATATGCAGGGCGGGGATCTTGTTTTAAAACATTGGCAATAAAATCATGTAAATCTGGGTATTGTGTTTGCGCATTAATAAACTCAATTGCTTGAGGGCTAAATTCAACCGTCATTTGTGTTTCTGGGCGCGTGTCAGCAAAGCCAGCACTTGCATCTGGCATAGAATCTGAATATGGCAAATATGGTTTTATGTCAATAATCGGCGTGCCATCAAGTAAATCAATACCAGCGAGTAATAAGCTAAGTTGTCCGTTTTTATACTCAATACCTTCGAGTTTTACGGCGCTCATTCCAATTGCGTTTGGTCTGAATGTAGCGCGGGTCGCAAATACACCTTTTCGCTCATTGCCACCTAAACGAGGCGGGCGCACCATGGCAGAATAACCTTTATCGGCCGTTTCATGAAAACGAAATAACAACCATATATGAGTAAAGTCATCTAAACCCCTTACAAATTCTTCGCGATTAAAATCAGGTGCAAAAATAAGTTTTGCTTTAGCTTGTGGCACTAAACGAGGTTGCCTAGGTATAGCAAACTTTTGTTTATAAGGAGATTGAATGTGGCCAATAGCCGAAATGGTATAATCGCTCATAGTACTCGGGTACAAATAAAATAGAGCGCTATTCTACCCGCATTTAGCATTTATGGCATTAATGTAAGTGAGTTTATTACTTAAAGACTGATTGGTTTAAATAGTGGTTATTAGACTGTGTGGTCTATAAGCTTGTATTTAGAGTAACTAAACGCAAAAAGGTAAGCCTAAGCTTACCTCTGTATATGCGTTTTAAGGTTTAATTAAAACATGTATTGAATTGATACAGACGCAACATCCATATCTGGGTCAATATCGTCATCAAGTTTGTAGCGTTCATACTCTAAACGAAACTGTACATTTGTTGTAAGCGCGTATTCAATACCTGCGCCGTAAAATGCGTCACCACCATCTGTAGACGTTGATACACTTCCTACCGGTAATTCTTGTGTGTAATCTGCATCCCATTCAAGCCAACCGCCTTTTGCATACACAGAAAAACTCTCTGTTATAGGGTAGCCCAAACGTGCGGCAAGCGATAGGCCATCAATTTCAGCTTTGCTGTCTATATCACTTACTTCATCAAGGTTTTGATAAGCAAGCTCTAAGCTTAGGTATTCGTTAAATTGTGCACCAACGTAACCTTTAAGCATTTGTGCATCGTCGTCAAAGTCAGTGTCGTTGTCACTGTCTTCAAATTCAAAAGAATATTGTCCATAACCAATACCAGTATAAATACGTGGAGAATCGAAATCAGAAATGTCAGCGTGTGCTGCAGAGTTAAAACCCAGTGTTGCTAGTGCAATAGCTGAAAGAGAAAGTGTTTTAATCATTGAATAGCTCCTTTACAAAAAATCAAATGCTTGATTTCATTAATCAAACTTCAATTATCTATTTGCAGCGAGCATGCCAATATTAAAATGGATTAAAAACACGCTTTAATTAGTTCTTTTGTATTGGATTTTACAATATTTAGCGTGTTTTATAATCAAAGTAAACTTCTGTGTAATCGGGTAATTTAAAATAAGTTGTATGTTTTACAAAGTATAATGAGTTTTTTACATAGCCTGACTTTGTTTAAATTAGTAATTACACTGTATGAAGTAAGTTTTCTGTTTCAATTGCTATTTCTTTCATTTTTATAGCGTAGTTTTCTAATTTAATGTCTTCATCGGTCACTGCTTTAAACGAAGGCACTGATATAGGGTAGCCCGTTTCGTCCATTGCAATAAAGCTAATAACACAATGGTTTGTTTCAACCATATTTTGTGTTTTTGGATCGCCACACCTAACTTGAATAAATATTTGCATGCTACTTCTACCCGTATGGGCAATTTTAGCCTCTACTTCTACAATTTGACCCACCAAAATAGGGCGTCTAAATTTAACACCCGCAACCGAAACCGTTACGCAGTAATGACCACTCCAACCTGCAGCACATGCATAACCGGCTTGGTCAATCCACTTCATGACGGCCCCACCATGAACTTTACCACCAAAATTAACATCGGTAGGCTCTGCTAAAAAACGAAAAATAACTTTTGACGACGGCATAAATAACACTCTTATTATTAAAACTACTATTAGCATAACGTAAAAAAGAGGCCGAAGCCCCTGCAATTTAGGATATGTTTATAATTTATATGTAAAAAACGTAGTTATATAGCTATTTAACGCATAATTTAGTTACATATTGGGGTAATTTGGCCCACCAGCACCTTCAGGTGTTACCCACGTAATGTTTTGGCTTGGGTCTTTAATGTCGCAGGTTTTACAGTGCACACAGTTTTGGGCGTTAATAACAAACTCTTTATTGCCCGCTATTTCTTGTACTTCGTAAACGCCTGCTGGGCAATAACGTTGTGCGGGTTCATTAAATTTAACTAAGTTTACGTTTATAGGAATTGATGCATCTTTGAGCTTTAAATGACACGGCTGTGATTCTTCGTGATTAGTATTTGATAAAAATACACTTGAGAGTTTATCAAAGCTAAGGTGTCCATCTGGTTTTGGATACGCTATTTTCTCAGCAGCGTTAGCATCAACAAGGGTAGAGTGATCGGGCGTATTATCTTTAAATGTAAACGGTAAACCACCATTAAAAATGTTTTGATCAAGCGTGTTGTAGGCACCCCCTATAAACTTACCAAGTTTGTGCATAGCAGGGCCAAAGTTACGAGATTGGTATAATTCTTTATATGCCCACGATTTCTCAAACGCAGTTTGATAATGAGTTAAATCGGTATTTGCTAACTCATTTTGCAGCGCTTCAAAAATAACCTCAGCGGCAATCATTCCCGATTTCATTGCAGTGTGATTACCTTTAATTTTTGCAAAGTTAAGTGTGCCTGCATCGCACCCTACAAGTAATCCGCCAGCAAAGTGCATTTTTGGTAATGAATGCAAGCCACCTTTAGCAATAGCACGTGCGCCGTAAGCAATACGTTCACCGCCTTCAAGTACGTTTTTAAATACCGGATGATGTTTCATTCGCTGAAACTCATCAAATGGACTTAAATGCGGGTTTGAGTAATTTAAATCAACAATCAATCCAACAACAACTTGGTTGTTTTCACTGTGATACATAAATGCACCACCGCTAGTATCGCCGCTAAGTGGCCAACCTGTACCATGAACAACTTTACCAAGCTCATGCTTACTTTCATCTATTTGCCAAATTTCTTTAAAGCCTAAACCGTAATGCTGCGGTGATGAATCCACATCAAGTGCAAACTCATTGATTAGTTGCTTACCTAAATGACCACGGCAACCTTCAGCAAAAATCGTGTATTTTGCTCTAAGTTCCATGCCAGGCATGTAACCGTCTTTTTCATTACCATCTTTGTCGACACCCATATCGCCAGTAATAATGCCTTTTACTGTTTTATCTTCAATTATTAAAGAGTGAGCACTAAATCCTGGAAATATCTCTACGCCTAAGCTTTCAGCTTGCTCTGCAAGCCATCGGCATACGTTACCCATAGACACAATGTAGTTACCATTATTATGAAATGTTTTTGGCGTAGCAAAGTGGGGGATTGATGTCGCTTTTTGCTCGTTATTAAACCAATAAATTTCATCGTTGGTTACTTTAGTCGTTACGGGAGCGCCAAGATCTTGCCAATTTGGTAGCAGTTCGTCTAAAGCTTTGGTTTCAAAAACAGCACCAGAGAGTACATGCGCACCCACTTCAGAACCTTTTTCGACTACGCAAATCATGCACTCTTGTTGTTTTTCTTGTGCTAATTGCGCGAGTTTAATTGCACTTGAAAGCCCTGCGGGGCCTGCACCAACAATAACTACATCAAACTCCATGGTTTCACGTTCGACCATAATAACCTCTTTATCTATGACGGACTTATTCGAATGTTTACTACACATTTAAATAAGGTGTGCAGCCTACTTTTAACTTTGCAAATTAAACGTTACAGACTGTGAATAGTTAAAGGTTATTTTAGGTTGACGTTTACGTCAACAGGAAGTAGTCTAATTTCATAAAATAAATAAGTTGACGTGCACGTCAGCATGTAGGTTTGAATTATTATGGAGTTCCTATGAAAGTTCTCGTACCAATAAAAAGAGTGATTGATTACAACGTAAAAGCACGCGTTAAAAGTGATAATAGCGACGTTGATTTAACCAACGTTAAAATGGCAATGAACCCGTTTTGTGAAATTGCTATAGAAGAAGCAATCCGCCTTAAAGAAGCTGGTACAGCAAGTGAAGTGGTTGCAGTAACTATTGGTCCTAAAGCATCGCAAGAGCAACTACGCACAGCATTAGCACTGGGAGCCGACAAAGCCATTCACATCGAAACCGATGAAAAGCTCGAGTCACTCCATATTGCAAAGCTCTTGGCTAAAATTGTTGATCAAGAAACGCCAGAGCTTATAATTTTAGGTAAACAGTCAATCGACTCAGATAATAATCAAACAGGTCAAATGCTTGCTGCGCTTACTAATCGTGGGCAAGGTACATTTGCATCAAAAGTGGTTATTAACGAGGGCAAAGTACACGTAACCCGCGAAGTGGATGGTGGACTGCAAACGGTGGCACTTAACTTACCTGCGGTTGTTACAACTGATTTGCGTTTAAACGAGCCTCGTTACGCATCACTGCCAAATATTATGAAGGCCAAACGCAAACCGCTTGAAGTAATAGCAGCTGATTCGCTTGGTGTTGATTTAACACCACGTATACAATTAATAAGTGTAGAAGAGCCAGCTAAACGCACCGCAGGAATTATTGTTGAAGACGTTGCACAGCTTGTAGAAAAATTAAAAACAGAGGCAAAGGTGATTTAAATGAAAACACTCGTAATTGCAGAGCACGACAACGGTGCCTTAAAACCAGAAACCTCAAAAACTATTAACGCCGCAGTAAAAATGGGTTTTCCTGTTGATGTACTTATTGCAGGTAACAGCCTAAGCGCAATAAGCTCACAAGTGGCCAGCATTGATGGTGTAGCTAATGTTTTAGTTGCTGACAATAGCGTTTATGAACATCAGTTAGCTGAGAGCATGACTGATTTAGTTTTATCACTTAGCGATACCTACAGCCACATTGTTGCAAGTGCAACGACAACGGGCAAAAACTTTATGCCACGTGTTGCCGCGTTATTAGATGTTGCGCAAATTTCTGAAATTATCGCAGTAGTAGATGCAAATACATTTAAACGTCCAATTTATGCAGGAAATGCAATCGCAACGGTTAAATCACTCGACAGTAAAAAAGTAATTACCGTGCGTGCCAGTAGCTTTGATTTACAAGGCGAGCAATCAGTAGCTGCTATAACAAGCATTGATACAGTGTCTGATTCGCAATTAAGTAGCTTTGTAAGTGTTGAACAAACAGTGTCTGAACGACCTGAACTTACGGCTGCTACTGTGGTTATATCGGGTGGTCGTGGTATGCAAAACGGTGAAAACTTTGCTCTACTCAATGGTATTGCCGATAAACTCGGTGCAGCCATTGGTGCGTCGCGTGCAGCAGTTGACGCAGGCTTTGTACCTAACGACATGCAAGTGGGGCAAACAGGTAAAATTGTAGCGCCTAATTTATATATAGCCGTGGGTATTAGCGGTGCTATTCAGCATTTAGCCGGTATGAAAGATTCAAAAGTGATCGTCGCAATTAATAAAGACCCAGACGCATCTATATTTCAGGTAGCTGATTACGGTTTAGTGGCTGATTTGTTTGAAGTACTGCCACAGTTAGAGAATGCTTTATAGCAGTTAACTTAAAATTTATTCTGGTTTAAAGCCGTGGTGCTCTTTGAGTGCTGCGGCTTTTTTATACGGTTAATTCAAGACACAAAAAACCAGCCAATTGGCTGGTTTTTAGTATTTATAAACGACTTACTGAATACTAGTAAGTGGCGCTGCCTTTAGTACGAGGGAAGGCAATAACGTCACGTACGTTGCCCATACCTGTTACATAAGCAACTAAGCGTTCAAAGCCTAAACCAAAGCCTGAATGTGGCACGCTACCGTATTTACGTAAATCGCGGTACCAGCTGTAATCTTCTTTGTTTAAGCCCATTTCTTCTAAACGCGCATCAAGCACATCAAGGCGTTCTTCACGTTGTGAACCACCAATGATCTCGCCAATACCAGGCGCTACTACGTCCATTGCGGCAACGGTTTTACCGTCTTCGTTTTGGCGCATGTAGAATGCTTTAATGTCACGAGGGTAGTTTTTAATAACTACTGGTGCTTTAAAGTGCTCTTCTGCAAGGTAACGCTCGTGCTCAGACTGTAAATCTACACCCCATTCAACAGCGTACTCAAACTTTTTACCACAGTTTTTAAGGATTTCTACAGCGTCTGTGTAATCAACTTGTGCAAAGTCTTTGTCTACAAATTCTTCTAAACGTGTGATTGCGGTTTTTTCTACACGTTGTGCAAAAAATTCCATGTCATCACGGCGCTCTTCAAGTACGGCTTTAAATACATACTTAAGCATGTTTTCAGCAAGTTTTGCGATGTCTTCTAAATCAGCAAACGCAACTTCAGGCTCAACCATCCAAAATTCTGCAAGGTGGCGAGATGTATTTGAATTCTCTGCACGGAATGTTGGACCAAACGTGTAAATTTTTGACATTGCAGACGCGTAAGTTTCGCCGTTTAACTGACCAGATACAGTAAGGAATGCTTCTTTACCGAAGAAATCTTCGCTGTAATCAACATCGCCTTTGTCTGTAAGCGGTAAGTTTTGCATATCAAGCGTAGATACACGGAACATTTCGCCAGCGCCTTCACAGTCACTTGCTGTAATAATTGGTGTACTGATCCAGTAAAAGCCTTGCTCGTGGTAAAAACGGTGAATAGCTTGCGCTAAACAGTTACGTACACGAGTTACTGCGCCAATCATATTTGTACGAGGGCGAAGGTGAGCGTGCTCACGTAAGTACTCAATGCTGTGGCGCTTTGCCGACATTGGGTAAGAATCTGGGTTTTCTACCCAACCTAATACAGTCACTGTATTAGCTTGTATTTCGAAAGATTGACCTTGACCAGCAGATTGAACTAAAACACCTGTAACCGACACAGAACAACCGGCCGTTAAGCTAGTAACTTCATCATAATTATTAAGTGAATTAGGAACTACCGCTTGAATAGGATCAAAACACGAACCGTCATGAACGGCTAAAAATGAAATTCCTGCTTTTGAATCGCGGCGAGTACGGATCCAGCCCTTAATTGTTACTTGGCTGTCTACCGCAACATTGCCTTTTAATAGCTCTGAAATCGCTAAATGGCTCATCTTCACTCCAATGATAATAAGTTGCCTAACTATTTTTATTTAACAGTGCGCAGCACTGTGGCTTTAATTGCTCATAAACGGCGCTGCACTTGAACCCTGTATCTTACCTAGTAAAGTTAAATAAAAAAACTATTGTAGGCAACTCTTTAAAACTTTTTATGCATGCGGTTTATTTTTAAACAGTTTTTAGGGTTTAATTGCCACAATTGTTATTTGGTGCTCTTAAATTTAATGGTTTTGTGGCATTATTAACAACAAATCAAATTTATATTTATTCACTCTTAAAAAATCGATGCTATGAAACAAGTTTTTATTTTACGAGGACTACCAGGAAGCGGTAAGTCTTACTATGCACAAAACCTAGCTGATGAATTAGGCGGGGCCGACGAAAGCCAATATCTAATTTGTTCAACAGATGATTATTTTATTGATGATCAAGGTGAATATCATTTTGATAAATTTAAGCTGCCGCAATACCATAATCTAAATTTAGCACGATTCATAAATGCACTCGCTCAAGATATCCCTTTAGTCATTGTAGATAATACCAATATTAAAAAGTGGGAATTTGTAGCGTACTCGCAAGCTGCTATTGCTTTAGGTTATCAAGTAAAAGAAGTGATAGTGGGTGAAGTGAAAGACAAAGCGATGCAACATTTATACGCCAAGCGTAACTCTCACCATATTCCGCTTAAAACAATAAGCAAAATGGCCTACATGTTTGAATGGTAGTGCTTCGAATTTAGTTAGTAACATACATAGTAATAGCTATTAAAAAGCCCATATATATGGGCTTTTTGGTTTATGTAAGTAAAAAAGTAGTTAAGCTTTTTGTTTATAAACGGCTAGTGGGTGCGATGTGCTTAATGATACATGCACTTCATCGCCTGGGTTTACCACAACTTCATGGCTAACACGGCTAGTTACAACCGTAGAGCACGCAAGTTTTACAGCGCACAAGCGGCTGCCACCTTCAAAACGTACCCAAATTACTTCGCCGTTATTACCAACACTGCTTTGTACAAGTAACACATCGTCTGGTCGAAGTAGTACATCAACGTCGCCACTTTCACAGTCAACGCCATGAGCCGGCGCATTACCAATTGAGGTGGTTGCTTGTCCGTTTTCAAAGCTGCCTGCAATAAAGCTGGCTTCACCTAAAAAACGTGCCACAAAACGATTGTTTGGCGTGCTAAAGCAGCGCTCGGGTGAATCAATTTGCTGAATTTTGCCGCCTTTTAAAACGCCAACACGATCACCAACTGAGAGTGCTTCTTCTTGGTCGTGTGTTACCCAAATAGCAGGTACGCCCGCGGCTTTAAGTGCGTTTCTAATATCCCAACGAAGCATGTCTTTAAGAGCGGCATCTAAGTTTGAAAGCGGCTCATCAAGCAAAACAAAATCAGGTTGGTGGGCAAGGGTGCGCGCAAGTGCAACACGTTGCTTTTGTCCGCCAGAAAGCGTTGCTGGTTTTTTATCTCTAAAATCGCTCAGTCCAAGTAGGTTTATCCAATACTCTGCAGGGGCTGTATCTTTTAATTTAAAGCAAATATTTTGTTGTACGGTTAAGTGCGGAAATAACGCAAAATCTTGAAACACCATGCCTACACTGCGTTTTTCAGGAGGCACGCTTAACTTTGGTATTGCTCGCCATTTATCCGTATTTATTTCGCCTTCGCTGATAGGTGTAAGGCCAGCAAGAGCTTGTAAAATTGTACTTTTACCACAACCTGTTGGCCCTACAAGCATAAGGATTCGTTTTCACCCAGCGAAAAGTTTAAATCGCTTACTACGCGATTACTG
>NZ_BADT01000048.1 GCF_000239855.1 Pseudoalteromonas sp. BSi20652
AAACGTTTAATACCTACGTAATCAATGTAGGCTGGACGGTGAACGCGAGAAACAGAGTTAGTTTTTGTTAAGATCAGTAGGTTGCTGCTACGTGCTTCTTGGCGAGCAACTTCTGGTAATTCTGATAATAATCGTGTGTGTTCTTCAGTTGAGTTTTTCATCAAGCCAAGGCTTGATTCCATTTTACCTTTTAACTGGTAATCACCTTGAATTGGGCTTAACTCATATTCACGGTAACCCATTAGGGTAAAATTATCTTTCGCTAACCAATCTAAAAACTCTGTTGTTTCTGAAACTTCGTCTTTCGTTTTATTATGATGACGCTTAGGTAACTCTTTCGTCACTGCAATCAATTTTTTGCGGATTGGTTGCCAGTCATCAACAGCAACGGATACATCAACAAGCACTGACTCAAGCTCTTTCTTGAAAGACTCAATCACAGAAGAATCTGTTTGACGGTCAATTTCAATAAAAAATACTGTTTTGGTTGATGAAGATTCTTGCTCTGCTTTTAAATTTGATAAACCAGAGATTTTAGCGCTTTTATCTCGCTTAATTTTTAATGGGCAATGGAGTAATAAGTGAGAGGCAATATTTTCGCGAGTCATGGCCATACGAACAGAATCAACTAAAAACGGCATGTCTTTAGCAATAATTTCTACAATTGTATGTGATGACTGCCAGCCATCTTTTGCCACTTCTGGATTGAAAACGCGGATAACAGCGTCATCTGTAGTATTTTTTTCTAGCGAGTTCCAAAGGCTTAATGCTGCGCCATATAGGTCACTATCGTTGCGGTTTGCCAAATCCTCTTTAGACATATTGCTGTACAAGGCTTTGGCGAATTTCTCAACGAGTAACACATTATCAGCGCGAACTTTTTTTTGGATCAGCTTACAGACATTATCTAGGATAACCGAGGCTTGGCCTTCATTTCGTGTCATTGTATGTTCCTTAATCTATTACTGCTAAAAACAGAATATTTGTACAGCGTATTATTAGTGTGGAGTCAGTTAAATTCTAACCCTTTTACAGCTAATAAACAGCCTTTTCGATGAAAACATTTTAAGCATTTCAGCTATTTGGTCATCTATTCACAAATTATAGATATAAATGGCCATTACTGGCCATTTAGGAGCAAAAGTATTCACATTATTTTTTCTGGTCAGTCCAGAGAAGGCTACCAATTGCAGGTAATAACAACACTGCGCCCAACATATTTACTAAAAACATGAAGGTTAACAGTATACCCATATCAACTTGGAATTTAAGATCTGAGAATATCCAAGTGCTCACACCAATAGCTAATGTAATACCGGTAAATAACACCGCACTTCCACGTTCAACAAGCGCATTTCGATAAGCAACACTTAATGGTACGTTTTGCTTAAGCTGCCCCATCATCGACGACAGTATATAAATACCATAATCGACACCGATACCTACACCTAAGGCGATTACAGGTAGTGTAGAAACCGTTAAGCCTATTTCTAATTGCACCATAAGTGCTTGGGCAAGTGTTGATACAATATAAAGAGGCAACACCACAGCTATTGTTGCTTTTACGCTTCTAAAGCTCATTAAGCATAAAATAATAACGGCACCATAAACATAAAGCATCATTGGTATTTGCGCTTCTGAAACTGACTCATTAGTCGCTGCCATTACGCCAACAGGTCCTGAGGCTAATTTAAATGCTAATTTATCAGTGCCTTCTTCTTGGGCAAATTGCTTAACACTCTTAATTACAGTATCGATAGTTTGTGCTTTATGATCATCTAAAAATATAATCACTGGCATAACTGAACAATCACCGTTAAGTAAGCCTGTACTTGTTTCAACTCGAGATGTTGACTGCACTAAGCTTGCTGAATTTCGTGGCAGGCTTTGCCATTTTAAATTGCCCTCGTTGTACCCTGCGTTAACAGATTGCGCTACAGAGCTCAAACTTACAGCAGACTGCACACCAGTCACATTCTCTACTTTATATTGAAAACGGCTTATACGCTCCATTACATCATGCTCAGTACATGCTGCAGGATACGCTTCTACAATGACCTTTAAGATATCAGACGAAATAGTGTATTTGTCTGATATTAAAAACGTGTCTTGGTTATAACGTGCATCTTGATGCAGTGATGGCGCGCCAGCATGCAAATCACCTATACGCATCTTATCTGCTTGCCAGTAGCCTAAAGCAAATAAAACAAGTGTAAAACCAATAATCATTTTTGCTACTTTAGGATCCGTTGCTTTGACAAGTAAGTCGCGGATTTTATCGAGCATGTTTGGTTTTGCTGCATCACCAGATTGAATATGTACACTGTTTTCAAAGTTCATGTACGAAGCCCAAACTGGCAGTAAAATTAAATTAGTAAATATAATTACTGCTACACCTAAACTCGCTGTAATGGCAAGTTCACGGATAATACCAATATCGATGGTAAGTAATGTTAAAAAGCCTACGGTGTCTGAAAGCAGTGCAATACCACCTGGTATTAATAAAGCCCTAAAACTTGACTGACAACAAATACGCGTACTTTTTCCTTCACCTACTTTTTTACCAATCGCATTTATCATCTGCACACCATGGCTTACACCAATAGCAAATACTAAAAACGGTACCAAAATAGACATAGGGTCAAGGCCAAAACCTAAACTTGAAAGCAGGCCTAATTGCCAAATAACAGCAATAATGGAACATGCGATAGGCAAAATAGTCAGCTTTAAACTGCCACAAAATAGCCAAACCATAATAAAGGTAAAAGCGATAGCAATGGCAAAAAATACGACCACCCCTTTTGCGCCTTCAGCTATATCACCGGCCATTTTTGCAAAGCCAATAATATGGATACTTACTTTATCTGTACTTAAAGGATCTCTTAAATCACTTTCTAGCTTTTGTGCAAAAGCTAATGTGTCTAATTTTTGTTGTGTTTGAGGATCAGTTTCTAAAAGTTGAGCCGTTACCATTGCACACGAATAATCGCTGGCAATCATACGCCCGACAACTTTTGCCTTTTCGATGTTTTCTTTTACAACGCCTAAACCACGCGTGTCTGCTTTAAAGTTAGCAGGAATAATTGGGCCTCCCGCAAAGCCATCCTCGACTACCTCAACAAAACGAGCACTAGGTGAAAATATAGAGTTAACTAAAGGACGATTTACGCCAGGAATAAAATAAAGCTGATCGTGAACCGCTTTTAACTGAGTAAAGAACTCTGGATTAAATATATCTCCACTATCATCACACACTGAAATCAAAATACTGTTTGCACCACCAAACTGCTTTTCATGCTTGGTATACACTTTCATATAATCGTGGTTTAACGGGATATTTTTATTAAACGATGCATCTAATTGAATTTGAGTCGCTTTGAATACAAGTAAACAGGTTATAAGTGCAAAACTTATAAGCATAATTAAGCGATGTCTAAAAATCGCCTTTTCAATAAAATCGAGTAGTTTATGCATTAAGGGGTTAACTCCTTCACTTTAATGCCATCTTCTGTAGCCATGATCAGCCTGTTATCTAAAATTACACCATCAAGAATCGCTTTACCGTCAGCAAGCTGCTCATGGGTGAGTAACCCATCTTGAAGATGAAAAATAACGCCACTGTTGGCAAGCATAAGCCATTGTTTGTTATTATAATTAATGATGTTGTTAATCGTCGCTGTTTTAACATTTTCGAAATGCTGCCACTGCTGTTCACCATTTTGCTTTGCAAAAACATTACCTCGAAGCCCTGCCACAATTTCTTGTGTGCTATCTGATGCAACTGCAAAGAATGAACCCGGATAAATTTCTTCAATCCTTTGCCAAGATTGACCATCATCAATGCTTCTGGCCATTAAACCCATTTCACCAACTAGCATTAAGCCATTGTCTGTTTTTTCTATTCGATTAAAATGCGGTAAAATAGAAGCAGTTTCCGCTTCGTACCCTTGTGGGTCATTTTCTTTTAAATCATTTAAGTAATCACGATCATCACTAAAAAGTAGCGAATCTAAAAAGCGTTTTTGCCAATGTTGACCACCGTCTGTGGTTTTATAAAACATGCCATACGCGCCAACTGCAAAGCCTTTCAAATTATCCTCAAAAAGAATATCTAAACAGGGTTTGTCTAATTCTGGTTTTGTTTGTTGTAGTTGCCAATTAACACCACCGTCAGTAGTGTTTATAATTGTTGCATCGTGCCCACACGCCCACCCATTATTTTCATTGCTGAAATCAACAGCAGTTAATAGCACTTGAGTTGGCACTAGCTCAGCTTGTTGCCATTTTTCACCCGATGTACTTTTAATAATGGTACCGTGCTTACCTACTGCAATTAACCCATTACCCGTGTTGGTTATGTCGGTAAGTAGAGTTTTAGCTGAATTTGTTGCACTTATTGCATTCCTAGGGGCTTCTTGTGCAACACTCGCACAGCTTATTATCAGGCTGGCATATACCAAATACTTCATAAATTTTAATCGCCTTGTACGAGAGAGTTGTTTGTCTTTTTACTAGGGAGTGCGTTGCGCGCTGTAAGACAAACGCGATGAGAGAAGGAAAAAGGCATCTAACTTATTGGTTAGATGCCTACTTTATAACTATCTACCATCGCGGCGTAGAGCGCTTGATGTAAATTCGTTATCGTTAAATGACTTTGAAAAATCGTACATTTTTTCTTGGTTATCTAAACCAATTGCTAAATAACGACGAGAATTCAAATCATGATAAACCTCAAGCGTACTCCACTGTGTAGGTACTTCATAGTAGTTAAGGCCATAAGCCATGGCTACACGGTAAAGTTGGTCGCGGTTATCATAAATATCAGTAACCTGTACTTGCCAGCTATCTTCGTCGATATAAAACACACGTTTTTTATAAATATGACGTGTATCATCTTTTAAGTTAGCTTCAACAACCCAAACACGGTGTTTTTCGTAACGTGTATGTTCTGGATTAACATGGCCAGGCATTAAAATATCATCGTACTCTAACTTATCACTATGAAGTTTATAGCTGTTGTAAGGTATATATAATTCTTGCTTACCTTTTAGCGTCCAGTTGTAGCGATTTGGCGATCCGTTAAACATATCAAAATCATCGGTAGTGCGCAGGCTATCCGCTGCTGTACCTGGTGCATCATATGCAACATTAGGTGCACGACGAACGCGACGTTGTCCCGAGTTATAAGTCCATGCTTGGCGTGGCGTTAATATTTGGTCCATTGTTTCATGAACTAATAATGCAGTACCCGCTAAACGAGCAGGCTCAGTAACGCTTTGTTTAAATTTAAACAAAATGTTTGAGTCTTGTAGCTCTGCAGGTGTTGCACTCGGGTCTGAGTATTTAACTAATAATTGCTCATCAAAACCAACATAGTTATAAGAACCTGATGCAGTTGGAGCAGCTTGACCACCAAAACGCTCAATAGACTGACCACGGTAACGTAATAAGTGATTCCAAATCGCCTCTAAACCTGTTTTAGGAATAGGGAAAGGAATACCAATCGCCGTATTTTTAATACCGTTACCACCTTCAATTAATTCAGCCGTCGGGGCAAATTTTTTCGTTGCATCATAAACAAACTGTGGGTAAGACGCAGAACGGCGTGTTTCATACACTGGCATTTTAAATGTATCTGGGTATGCTTCAAATAAAGCAATTTGACCCGGACTTAGGTTGGCTTTGTACTTTTCAATATTAGTTTTATCTATAGTGAAAAGCACTTTATCAGCTGTAAATGGGTCAAGGTGATGCATACCCGCTTCATAACCAGCTGGTACTGAGGTAATGCCATTATTCCATGCTGGAATAGAGCCATCAGCATTAGCTGCTTTTTCTGCACCCATTGGCGTTAAGTTTTGACCTAATTGAGCAACTTCATCAGCGCTTAATTTAGCTAAAGCTGCACTGCTTGCAAACAAGCTACAAAAAGCTGTAGCGATGAGGGTAGGTTTTTTAATCATACTAATGTTACCCCTAAATAGAATATTTTAAGTTAAAAGAAACGTAATCGCGATCTGAGAAAGTATTTATATCGCCGCCGCCCCAAAACGAGTTATAGCTCACATCAAGTGACCACGCATTTTGGTAGTTAAAGTTCATGGTCGCACCCAAGGATTTACGATCTTCAATAAACAAGAACATAGGATCAGGTGTATTACCATTTACGTCATGAGAAAATACAAAACGTGGAGAGAAGTTAATACCTTTGTAAAAGTTGAAGTAATCGCCTTTAGCAATTAAGCGGTAACCCCAAGAAGACGCTGTAGCAAATGACTTTTCCTCAGCGCCATTTGATAAACCGAGCTGTAATGTTGAATAGTCGGTAGTACCAGGGCCTGTAATTGTGCCACTACGGCCAGTACCCGATACATTTAAACGCATCTCATCGTATTCTGGCATATTATGAATTTTTACAGCACCTACTTCACCTACAACAGCCCAGCTATCAGCACCTAAAGATGGACCAAACAAATGAGTAGCGGTAAATTGGATTTGTGATGTATCGCGTTCAATATAACCCTGAGCAAGTTCACCTGGACCCACTGAACTAATGTCATCGCCAAAACTCATTTGCGAAATACCCGCAAAATCAGGACGAATACCAGCAACAGCTAATTGTTCTGGCATAGCTGTGTAAAGTAATTCAACATCATCAATTTGTAGAGGCTCATCTTGACGAAAGGCGAATTCACCTGCAAAGGCTGTTTCACCAATCGTTGTGTTAAAGCTCAAGCCATATAGTTTAATATCTTCAGGGTAATCATTTTCAGCTTTTGAGAAGGCAGCTAAATCAGCAACATTGTCAGACGTAATTTCTGTTGTCATGATCATTGCTAGATCTTGAGCAATAGCAGCTTGTGAAAAGTTTGATACACGACCTGATATAAGTGGACGACGACTGTGGTAGTTCACGTGGTATAACGCAATCTCAGTATCATTAAACTCAGGTAAAAATACACCTAAACGTAAACCATACTGACCGCCATCTTCAGGCTCTGTTTTACCATTATCCCCTTTACCTTTTAGTGCAACCTTAGTTGGGTAAGCCAGATACATTTGAGCTAATAAAGCACTCCCTTCAGCACTAGAAGGATCAATACCTTGCGCAGCGGCTGCTAATGCAAAATCAGATGTTAGATTATTTAAACTATCCGTTAAAAAAGCAACATCAATATCAGGATTAGACGTAAAGCCTAATTGAACATTCTGCTGGTAACCATTTTCTGCTGCAAAGTCATTAGTAGAAAAGTATGTACCGGCTGCTGGTAAACGCGTTTCTTGCCACTGGTACTGGTAAAAACCTTCAAGTGTAATGTTTTCGGTAATACCAAGTGAAGCCCAAAGCATGCCCACAGGTATGAATGCTTCTTTTAGCTCAGCGCCAGGTGCTTTTAATCGGTCAATATCAACAGGGTTTACGTTAATACCATGAGATATAAGCGTACTTTCACCCCAGTTAACTACTTGCTGGCCCAAACGAACTGATAAAGGGTTGTTACCATCGTTTAGATCAAAATCGGCCCATACAAACGCATCTAATAAACGAATGTCAGCACAACTTTGTGCCTTTGTGTCTTTATCGTCACATGGGTCAACACCCTGGCCTGATGTAGGATTTGAATATGCATGATTGCCATCCATCAACGCAAAGTCATAAAAATACATGAAGCGAGTGAACAAACCGTAGTTATCTTTATTTATTGAAAGGTCGTGTGTGCCCTTCAATAGTTTTGAGAATGAGTCACCACTATCAAAATTTAAATTACCCGCGTCACCGTTATTTGAATAAGAGCCCGGTTGTGCCCATACATCTTGAGATGAGTAAATAGTGTTGTTTAACGCTGGGTTGTAGCCAGTCCAATCAAACGCTGGATTATTACTTTTACCTATTATGTCAAAGTCTCTGTCTTCTACGCGAACACTTTGACCATATGAAAAGGTTGAATCGAAGGTGATATCAAAACCTCCAGCTTCAAATGTTACAGCTTGAGTACTCGCTGTAGATAAACCTAAGCTAGCAACTGCTAGACCTATAGCGATTTTATTTTTAACAAAAAGCGATCTTCTTATCATTTTGGTTTCCCCCTGTCGCGGGTCATTTTGTGTGATCAAGTTATTGTTTTTAGTGTAATCGTAACGATAGAAGCGAATCAGTGAAATTACAAACACTCGCATTCAATCAGTGATACGTTCTTTTATATGGTTGACGCTTACGTATTGGTAAGACGTCCTACCAGATAATTTATACACGTAATTTAACAATAGAACAAATTGAAATTAACAAAAAGACAATATTTTTATGATTTTATAACATAAAAACAGCACGCTAAGCCACTCGTTCAATACGAATAAATTTATTTTCGAGGGTTAATAACATTCTAAAACGCCCTCTTATACCCAAACTAGTAATAAAGGGCCTTAAGTGATTAGCAGAAAAACGTACTGTTTTCCCGCCATCTTCCACTACTTGCACTGAGCTGAAACGACCATGATAATAATCCATGCACTCGTTATAACTCAGTCTTAAACTAAAATAATACTCAATCATTTACTTAAGAGCTTTTTCAACTTTTTCAAATAAATCGTCGCTCAAACCATTCAAATTAGCTAAGCGTTCTAACTGCAATTTCATTGCTGCTGAACGCTTATTGTCGTATCGCTTCCACGACATAAACGGAGTAAGCATACGCGATGCGTTTTGCGGATTTATAGCATTTAATTTAATAAGTAAATCGCCTAATAACGCATAACCTTGGCCATCAATACGATGAAACTGCAATGTATTAAAGTGACTAAAACTTCCTATAAGTGAACGAACGCGATTTGGGTTAGAAAAGTCAAAGCATGGATGTTCATAAAGCCCTTTGATATTAGAAATTGCATCTTCACCCGTTTGCATCGCTTGCAGAGCAAACCACTTATCCATCACTAAAACATCATGGCGCCATTGGCTATCAAAATAACTCAAAAGCTCCTCTTGAATAGGGTGTGAAGCTTTTACTACTGCGCTTAATGCACCAAGTACATTGGTCATATTAGTCGAGCTTGCGGCTTCTTTAATAAAGCTTACCGCCTCTGGCTTTTGTGTTTTAGCAAGGTAGTGCAGACAGATTTGTTTTAAAGCACGATTCGCAACGGAGCTAGCACTTATACTGCCATCATCTTCAAGAGATTCGTAACAACTAAGTAATTCATCAGTAAGTTCATCTGCAATTTGTTGCTCAAATTTTTCTGTTATTTCAATAATCTCATCAACAGGTATTACATCAAATTCAGCGGCTAACGTGTCAAAACTTGGCAATTTAAACAGCTCTGCAATTAAAGCTAAATCGCCCTCTTTAGTGTTTATAAGTACACGTAGCGCATTTATAATTTCTCGGCTTAATACGCTATTCGTTGCATCGGTGATTTGAGATTTAATCGCCTTAATGAATAGCTGCTGTTGTGCATCCCAACGTGAAAAATCACTGCGCGCAAAACGCATAATATGCAATAGTTCTGGCTCTGTTGTTTGCTGATTTAAAATACAAGGTGCAGAAAAGTCTTCGAGTAAAACCGCAACGGGCTTTTCTAATATATTGTCAAAGCTAAATGTTTGAGTCGTATTTGTTACGTCAAGTACATGATCTAGCTTTTTATCTTTATATTGCAGAGCAATACTTTGCCCATTGGCATCAAGTAGTTCAATAGCAAAAGGTATATGAAGCGGTTTATTCTCTGGCTGATTAGCCGGCGCTGCTTGCTCGATTGTCAAAGTGTATGTATTTGAGCTGCTATCAAATTCTTGAATTGTATTTAAACGCGGTGTACCTGATTGGCTGTACCATTGTTTAAATTGTGTCAAATTAACCCCTGATGCGTCACTCATTGCACTAACAAAGTCATCACAGGTAACTGCTTGGCCGTCATGGCGTTCAAAGTAAAGTGTCATGCCTTTTTGAAAGTTATTTTCGCCCAGTAATGTGTGCATCATACGAATAACTTCAGCACCTTTATCATATACAGTTACAGTATAAAAGTTATTCATTTCAATAACTTTCTCAGGGCGAATTGGGTGCGCCATAGGGCCTGCATCTTCGCTAAACTGATGTGTACGCATAACTTTAACCGCATCAATTCGGTTAAGTGCACGAGAGCCTAAATCACTACTGAACTCTTGGTCTCTAAATACAGTTAACCCTTCTTTTAGCGATAACTGAAACCAATCTCTACAAGTAACTCGGTTACCTGTCCAGTTATGAAAGTACTCATGCCCTACAATGGATTCAATAGTATGGTAGTCTTTATCTGTCGCTGTTTCTTGATTGGCTAATACGCATTTACTATTAAAAACGTTTAGCCCTTTATTTTCCATCGCGCCCATGTTGAAAAAGTCGACGGCTACAATCATATAAATATCAAGGTCATACTCTAAATTAAAGCGTTCTTCATCCCACTGCATTGCCTTTTTGAGTGAGGCAATAGCATGGGGCGTTTTAGATAAATTACCTTTATCAACAAACAATGCTAATTCTACATCTCTGCCGCTTTTAGTCGTGTACGTATCTTTTAAAACATCAAAATCGCCCGCTACAAGTGCAAATAAATAGCTCGGCTTTTTAAATGGGTCTTGCCATTTCACAAAATGACGACCATCTTGTGTTTCACCACTGTCTACTTGATTACCATTAGAAAGAAGTTGTAGATACTTTTTATCGGCAATAATAGTTACATCAAACGTGGTAAGTACATCAGGGCGATCCATGTAATAAGTGATCTTTCTAAAACCCTGCGCTTCACACTGTGTACAATACGCACCGCCAGATAAATACAAACCCTCTAGAGAAGTATTCGTCTCAGGCGATATCTCGGTCACAATACTTAATTGGCAACTATCCGGTAGGTTATTAATTATTAGCTGCTCGCCAATAATTTCATAATCAGTTATATCAACCGTATCAATAGATAAAGACAGTAAGCGTAAATCAATACCATCAAGGACTAAAGGTGTGTTTTTATCACCAACACGTGTAAGCGTTAATAAAGAGCTTACTTTGGTTGATAATGGCTGTAAGTCAAAGGTTAGCTCTGTGTGGTCAATTAAAAAATCAGGAGCTTTATAGTCTTTGAGATATTGTGCTTGAGGTTTACTTGATTCAGTCATAGATACTCCAAAACAGCTCCTTTTACGTAAAAGGAGCTGTTTAAAATTAGGCGGATTGTTTTGGCTTTATACGTAAAATCTTAATGCCTAAGTAGGCATATATAACCGCTAAAACAGGGTTGATTAAGTTAAAGAAAGCATAAAGTGCATAGTCAAAAGGGTTTATTAGTAAAACGCTTTGCATATAAGCTCCACATGTGTTCCATGGAATTAGTGGGCTAGTAATTGTACCGCCATCTTCCAATGTACGAGATAAGTTAACAGGCTTTAAACCACGTTTTTCGTATTCATCTTTAAACATACGCCCAGGTACTACAATTGCAATGTACTGATCTGCGGCTATAACATTAGTACCAATACATGTTGCTATTGTTGCTGCAATTAATGACCCCGTACTTTTAGCTATTTTAAGAATACTTTTAACAAAAATATCTAATAAACCTGTTTTTTCCATAATGGCACCAAACATAAGCGCAGTCATTATCAACCATGTTGTTGTTAACATGCCTGACATACCACCGCCACTAAGTAACGAGTCCATTTTATCATCGCCTGTATTTATGCTAAAACCATCAAAGAACGTAGTCCAAACAAGCTTAAAATAACCAACTAGCTGTCCTTGAGAAACATCAATTTGGCTGGCAATTAAATCTGATTGAAACAACATGGCCCAAACAGCGCCAACTACCGCACCTATAGAAATAGCTGGAAAAGCAGGCATTTTTCTAATAGCTAACACTAATAGCACAATTAGCGGGATTAACATTTCAAAACCAATATTAAAGTTTTGTTGTAAAATAGCAGTGATCTCGTCAATACGCCCTGCCTCACTAGATGCTGTAGCATTAAAGCCCATGAATATAAATATAATAAGCGCAATTACAAAGCTAGGGACTGTCGTCCACAGCATATGTTGAATGTGTTCAAATAAATCAGCGCCAACAACAGCAGGTGCTAAATTTGTAGTTTCAGATAGCGGGCTTAATTTATCACCAAAGTACGCACCAGATATAACCGCGCCTGCAGTCACTGTTTGTTCAAGTCCCAGACCCGTTGCAACACCCAGTAAAGCAACACCGATCGTTGCTGCTGTCGTCCAAGAGCTACCAATGCTCATAGCTACAATGCCACAAATTAAACAACTCGCTGCATAAAACCAACTTGGGTTTATTACTTGCAAGCCATAATAAATTAAAGTCGGTACTGTCCCTGAAAGTAACCAAGTGCCTATTAAAGCACCCACCATGAGTAAAATTAAGATAGCCCCAAGTGAAAGCGTTATACCTTCAATCATTGCTTGTTCTAACTTTTTCCATGTATAGCCATTTTTAAGACCAATTAAAGCTGCAGCAAACGTAGCAAACAACAGCGCTATTTGGTTTGGACCTGATGAAGAACTGTCACCAAATAAATAGACAGCTGCACCCAATAAACATATTAAAACTGATATGGGAATAAGTGCATCAAAAAACGAGGCGGGTTTAATTGGTTTATCTTCCAATGTCTTCAAAGTAGAGACTCCTACACACATTTAATGTGTATTTAATTATTATTTTTAGCACATTTAGCGCATGAATTGGGGAGCATGATATCAGCCCAACTTTTTGTAGTCGGTAATTATAACAATTTAGTAATTTATAGGTAGTAAAAAAGGCGCAAAAGCGCCTTTTTTATAGAGATAAAACCGGGTATTACTTCTTAGCTATACGACCATAATTAATATAATCTTGAGTTATTAGAGCAGCTTCTTCTAGAAATGGATCAAGCTCTTCAATTACTTCAGGTAAATCGTCTAAGTTTTCTACCGGATCTTTACCTAAGCGCTTTAGACGTTCGTTAGTACGTACAAGTGCACGTGCTTCACCTTCATCTTTTTCTTTAATACGCGTAGCTTCAACTAAAGAAATTGTTTTACGGTCTTTCTCTTCGTTGTATAAGGTAATGTCATTAAATACATAACCAAACTCTGGCTCTGATTTAACTCGTAATTCGTGTTGTTTCTCAAGGTACGTAATAACAGGTGTTAAATTACCTATTTTTTTGTATTTCGCTTTAACAATGCTATCCCATGGTAACGCATTATCTTGTTTACTTTCGCCCCACTGTGCAGGATCAATTGCTGATGGAAACGATATATCTGGGATCACACCTTTATGCTGTGTACTACCACCATTTATACGGTAAAACTTCGCAATAGTATATTGAACACTACCAATCTCGTTATCGTATAAATCGTACGGACGACCCAACCCTTTGTGTTGCTGTACTGTACCTTTACCAAAGGTTTGCTCGCCAATAATAACCGCGCGACCATAGTCTTGCATTGCAGCTGCAAATATTTCAGATGCAGATGCACTGTATCTATCTACAAGTACCGTAAGCGGACCATCGTAATAAGTTATGCCATCACGGTCTCTTTGCTCTTCTATACGGTTATTTAAGGTATGAATTTGAACCACTGGACCTTGATCAAAAAACAAACCAGACAGTTGTGTTGCTTCATATAAAGAACCACCACCATTTTGACGTAAGTCGATAATAATACCATCAACTTTTTCTTCTTTAAGCTTAGCCAGTTCAACTTTTACATCTTTCGAAAGATTGTTGTAAAAGCCTGGAATTTCAATCACGCCAACTTTACTTGTTAAATCAGAGTATTTGGCCTCAAATACTTCTGATTTAGCCGCTCTATCTTCAAGTCGAATTTTATCACGAGTGATTTCAACAACTTTAGGTGCGCCGTGAGCGTCAACACCTTTTAAATACTGCAAACGTACCCTAGTCCCTTTAGGACCTTTAATTAAATCAACTACGTCATCTAAACGCCAGCCAATTACGTCTACAAATTCTTCGCCATCTTGGGCAACACCAATGATGCGATCATCAGCTTTAATTTGATCTGTTTTATCTGCAGGGCCTCCCGGCACTAAGCTGCGAATAACAGTGTAATCTTCATCAGGACTTAATACAGCACCAATGCCCTCAAGCTCTAAGTCCATATCCATTTTGAATTGCTCTGCTCGACGTGGCGATAAATAAGACGTATGCGCTTCAATACTGCGTGCTAGCGAATTCATAACAATTTGAAAAGCATCTTCTGAATTAGATTGTACTAAACGTTTTTCTGCATTTTTATAGCGTTTGGTCAGCACTTCTTTAATGCCTTCCCAATCTTTACCCGTCATTTTTAAACGCAGAGCGTCGTATTTAACCCGTTCACGCCAAATTTCATCTAGTTCAGTTTGTGATGAAGGCCATGCTGCATCTTCGCGGTCAAAAAAATATTCATCTTCTTTATCAAACGTCATTTCTTTTTCAAGAAGAGTAAGTGAATACTCGTAACGTTCAAAACGGCGTTTAAGGCTCAGGTTAAAAATATCAAACGTAAACTCTAATTTACCGGTAGTAATAGCGTTATCAAAGTCGTCACGGTATTGCTCGAAAGAAGCAATATCACTTGCTAAAAAAACGCTCTTATTAAAATCAAGGGATTCGATATAACGATCGTAAACTTTACTAGAAAGCTCATCGTTAAATCGAACTGGTATATAGTGTGAACGAGCAAATAAGCTAGCTACTCGCTTGCTGGCAGTACCATGTTGGCTTTCTTGCTTAAGTAGTGACAATTCATTGATAGTAACGGCTTCTACAGCAGCAAATAATGAACCTGAAAACAGGGCAGCAACTAACGGAATGAGCTTGAACTTCTTACTCATACACAACTCCTTAATTTATTTACAACTTAAATGATGTATAAGCTGTCAGCTTTGGTTTTAACTTGCATACCTGTCACTAATTCAACATGAACATCGTCTTTGTTTACTTCAGTGATTACTGCATTTACAAGTGCTTGGCCAAGTTTAACCTTAACCTTATTATTAACCTTGACCTCACTTGCTGGTAAAGGTTCAATTTTTCCTGAACGCTTAACCGGTGCGGCTTTAGCAGATTTATTAGCTGCAGGTGCGTTTTTATCACCTGTTTTGCTAGCATGTGCTGGTTTTTTCTTAAATGATTTAGAATCTGCATCTTGACGAGGACGCTGTTGTTTTTTTCGTTTTGCCATTTTAGCGCGGCTTTCTTCCAATGCTTTTTGTGCATGGTCGATATGCTCTTGCTCTACTTTTTCAGCTTGATTACCATCAAGGTCAACACGAAACTCTGATTTAGTAACAGCCTCTAAATAACGCCAGTTAGACGTGTATTTTCTTAGCGCTTGACGTACTTGAGTCTTACTTACTTTTTCAGACCCTTCAATACGCTCAGCGATATCTTTAAAAATACCGACTTTAAGCGGTTTGATACCGTCTTTTTGTTTAAAACATTGCGGGAATTCTTCATATAAAAATTCCAACACTTCATTAATATCTTTTAGCTTGTTTGTGGTTTCCATTTTAGAACCTATTTTTCACATCTTTTCATCAAGGGACGAATCGACGTAGTGTATTACCCAGTCGACCAGCTCTTCAAAGTCAGCTTCAATTACAGCCATATCACCTCGAAGGTGTTCCCAAATACCATTAATTGTTTCATCAATAAATTCACATTCTGCTTCGTCTGGAAGACGATCCCAAGCAATATGAATCAAATCATTGAGCGTTTCCGCTACATGTTCTTCTTCGCCTTCCCAATCGCCAACATCTTGTACGGCAAACAGGTAGTCTTGAACATTTAGCAAATCTTTCATTACAAGCTCGCCTCTAAGCATTTTACTAATGCTTCTAGACCAGCTTTATCATCAGCATCAAATCGGCCAATACTTGGACTA
The DNA here is from genome assembly GCF_000239855.1 of Pseudoalteromonas sp. BSi20652. Taxonomy (GTDB): domain Bacteria; phylum Pseudomonadota; class Gammaproteobacteria; order Enterobacterales; family Alteromonadaceae; genus Pseudoalteromonas. The sequence continues at coordinate 15,915 of NZ_BADT01000048.1, forward strand.
TCTATATCTAGTACTGCGAATACTTTACCATGTTTCATGATAGGTACAACTACTTCAGAGTTAGACGCTGCATCACAGGCTATATGCCCGTCAAAAGCGTGAACATCTTCAATTAATTGTGTTTGTGCCGTTGCCGCAGCGGTCCCACATACCCCTTTCCCAACTGGAATACGGATGCATGCAGGATTACCTTGAAACGGACCAAGTACTAATTCAGTAGGAGAATCCATGAAGTAAAAACCCGCCCAATTTACATCTTCTAAAGAGGTAAATAATAACGCGCTTATATTTGCCAAATTGGCAATTACATTAGATTCACCAGCTATCAGCGATTCAGTTTGCTTAACTAATGACTGGTAAAAATCGTGCTTTTGCATACCAAACTACTTCTTATTAAACATACAGTAGCTAAAGGTACTCTTTGTCATGAAAAATTGGAACCTTTTGGAGGTAAAAAAAGTAAATCGCACCGTTTATCAGCGTGCTTGGTCAATAATGCTGCGATTATTTTTTTACTGATTTACGAAGACCAAATAAAAACAGCCCCGCAGCGAATGCTGACATTACACTATTGATTAAAAATATCTCGCCAGTTGAGGCACTTAATAAGTAACTAAATATAGCGCCACCTAACAAACCAAGCGTCAATACACCTGAATAGTTAACTTTAGAATACTTAAACATCAGTAAATATCCTGGCACAACAAAGGCCGCCATTGTTAAGCCTACAATATGTGCATTTGAGATAGCAGTCATCAACAGTTGAAAAAATACGGATAAGAAATCACCCTGTAGCGTTAGTGCATAATACAATCCTAACAAGCTGCCAATAATTACCGGGGACAATAATGAAAGCGCGACGCTTTTTGCGAGTTGATGTTTCATCTAATAATCCTTAATACAGAGTATAAATTTTAATGTATTAAGCATGCACCAAGATCTAAAGCTTAGAAATAGAGACTATGGTCGTAACTTATGATGATAAAACATACAATATATAAGCTAGGTAATTTAATAAAAACAAGCACTAGACTTTTTTGTTAATGGATAGAGAGGTCGGGATTTGAACCCACACTCTCAAATTAAGTATTTGAATTAAAAGACTTACTACAAGAATACTTATTAAATAACGTAAACAAACCAATCAAAGACCTCGTTTAAAGGTAATATTGTTATTCAACATTACAACCATAATGAGTTTGCAAATTTTGTTCATGTTCTAGATTAAAAGGCACTGAGGGGTCAAAAGTGGGGGCATCTTTCACTTGCTTTTGCGTCATATCAACATAAATTTTAGAAGTAGGCCAACTCACCTCTTTAATCCATTTGGGAGCAATCAAAACCAGATGACCCAACCACCAATTACTGGTGTTAATAATCAAATAACGAATTTCCCAGGTGTCGGTATCTATCAACATACCTTGTAAGTGACCTAGTTCACCGTCTATGACATCAAGTTTATAACCCGTTACTGCATTACTACTGCGTAGATGATGATCATTATCTTGAGATAATGCAGCATCAACATCTGCGAAATTATCTGGTGCATCTAAGTTATCAGGCTTTGGTGCGACACTATAATTACCAGGTGACATCATATTAGGGCCGGGATCACCTCCCAAAATATCAGTGTTATCCCAATAATGTGAGTAACCATAATATCGCATGTATTCTAGCTCATACTGCCTAGAAACTGGCTTTTCGCTATCCATATCAGGGCAATTTTTAACTTGTTTTCTTGAAATTGTAACAGTGAGCGTCTGTGGTTTCTGATTCAACTTTTTAATTGATATAGGTGAAAGTAATATTTTTTTGCTCAATATCCAAGTGCCAGTTTCAACCACCAAATATCTTATCACCCAGTGTTTATCATCAAAATAAAAATCTTTGGTAAGCCCAATATCTCCATCCGATGCATCAATGGCTAAATTTTTTAAATCATTCAGAGTATGTAACATGACGTATTTGCTCCAAGTTAAAGATGGCAAACAATAAATCATTGTTTTGTTAATAGAGTTTATATTTAAAAGCTTGCAGCAATATTCTCATTCAATCTGTTCGCTATCGCACCGAAGTAGCATGAATACAAGGCTAATCTAGATTTATCTATACATTTTAAGGTGAATTGAATATGGCTAAAATAGAAAAACTAGAGTTAGCAGCCCATCGCAACGATATTATTGAAGACGTCAGTAATTTGATTGAGAAATATCGCACTATTTTTGGCTGGGATGTGCCCGATATCGATGAAAAATTGGCAAAAAATTTAATTGTGGATGAAGTTCGCCAAGCACTTGATAATATAAACAATGAATAAATTACAACGACCTACCAAGCTAGCTAAAAGTTCGAATGCAAACAGATGAAATCTCTGCAATCGCTTATTGTATATTTGCTGTTTGCTGTTTGCTTATCAGATGTGAGAGCTAAGATAATTTGAAAAAGAGTCTGCTCTGAATACTACTGCTTATGTGTTTGAATTTTGCTTGCTCTGATATTTTGCGCCCCACCACTGACCTGAGGAATACTATAATGCCCAGACCAATAAAGCCCAAAACACTTTACCACTCAACATTTAAACTTATTTTTAAGCTCCCCCTTATTGCGATACTAACACTATGCGGGCCGTCCGCTTTTGCAGGCGATGGACCATGGCCGTCGTTTACAGCGACAACACTCAATGGCGAAAAAGTAGACAGTAACAAACTGATAGGTCAACCAACACTGCTCATACTTACGCCGTCTCGTAATGCCGCAAAATCCACTCGGGAGTGGGTTAACACATTACGTTCAAAAATCGATCATGATAAATATCGGATTCGGGACGTCCTAGCTGTCAATTTACCCTTCTTTATGTCGGAAGAGGATGCGATTGGCCGGGCAAAAGAAAAAGTACCGAAACGCTACCACGATCAAACTTGGATTCTTAACTCACAGGTCATGGAAGAAGCGTTAGGTGTGCCCTCAGCTAGTGATGAAGCAGTCATTGTTGTTTTGGATAAGAACGGTGATCTGATATCGCAGGTTCATGGTAAAGTCACAATAATCCGGATGAATGACATCACCAATGCCTTGCAGAGCCTCGCAAGTAGTTAACGGTTCCATTTCTGGCAATTAACGTAGCAAATATAATCGACAATCGTTTAGCGCGTGATTTCATTCGTTGAATTGCTTAAATACTTATGCAAATTGGTATAACATTTCAATTAAACGATATGTTCTCTTTTGAGTTTTAGAATGAATCTCAAGCATGAGCAAGTGCAATACTTTTTTTTGAACAC
>NZ_BADT01000047.1 GCF_000239855.1 Pseudoalteromonas sp. BSi20652
TGGCTTGGTATTAGCGCCATGATATTTTTATCCGCATTGGTATAAGCGCTATACCATCGTGCTGCTGTTCTCCAACTGGGCTTTTTTCTCCCTCAACTTCGGGCATTACTTTCAATAAAGGCTCTAAGGTTTTTTTGTGTCCAACCGCCTTGAATATTAGCCTCAAGCCATTGAATATATTTAAGCTTAGCAAATGTTGTTATTTTTATTTTTTCAGGAAGGGCTTGTAAATCTTTGGCGTAATTTTGAGGTAGTTTGGTTTCTACTTTTGGTAATGGCTGGTTAAATTCATCATCAAACAGCCCGTCATTAAACATTGTTAGACCAAATTGCCGTTTCTATTGATATTTCATTTGTAGTTAAGTCGGCAAATAACTGCCCTAATGATAATAAGCGTAGCACTGTAGCAAGTAGCTCACCGGCAGTTACTTTTAAAAAGCTAACTAACTGGCCCACTTTAATAGAGCCATATTGCTTAACAAGTTCTAGCACCGATGCTTGCAGCTCTGTTAAAGACTGAAAACCAGAATAGCGATGTAAAAGCTTTAAGTTATTGAGTGTTGGATATACACGGATTTGTTTATCAGTAACCAATATTAAGTCGCGTCCATCTTGCTTAGCTATGGTTTGCTTTTCAATAAAACGTGCACGAAAGTCTTCGTCTGCAATTTTGCTTTGCGGTTTTACTTCGATAAATTTTTGCGTGCCGTCTGTGTGGGTAAGTAAAAAGTCAGGTGTGTAACGGCAAGTACGGTTATCAAACTCATATTCATAACCTAGTGGTTGTGCTTCAAATGCGGCTATTGATGGTGAAAATTCAAAATGGAAACAAGCATCAAACTCTAAAGAGGATTCAACTAAACAGGTAGATTTGTTTTTTTGACTAGCAAATTTATGGAGGTTTTTAACACGGGAGTGTTTGAGTTTTCTTCTGTACATGTGAGTCAACCATCTAACCATTTGGTTAAATACTAGACTATGCCACCTTATACTTCCAATTTATGCCATCTTTTAGTACAAATATGTCAACTTATACTTCAAACAACACCAAATGAGGAATTTGGGTGGCAGTCTCATCAGCCACATCTCGGCACACACGTCACAAACTGTGGCTGCTCCCTTCCGGGCCTGACCAGGTTCGCCTGCTAGTGTTGCGAGAGGACCAATAAGACTACCATTGAGAGCCTTGGTTGGCGCGGGGGGATTATCTCTACTTTTGCTCTATTATTCAAGGGATAATCTAAAAAGAAAGTGCGATTGCATACTTCATATACAATCGCAGCGTATTTAGCTGTTTTAGTGCGTATTAATTGCTCTCTAACTGTTTTTTAATATTACGTAGTGCTGCTTTTACATTTTTCATGTTTTCTGGTCCCATACGTAAAAGCTGTTTTTGTGCAGCAGGTAATTGCTCCCACTCCGAAAACGCATACTGATACGTTACTGAATCACGAAGTAACGGCAATTCACCTTCAGGTTCTGGCGTATCAAGTAATAAGTCGATTGCATCAATTAGTGTTTGATTAAACTCACCATCGCCATAACCAATTTCACTGTATGCATTATTAATAAGTGGTTTGTACTCTTCGTACATGCGAACGGCTTGCGCTGCACTCATGCTGGTAAATATTTTTACATACGGTGTGTAACGCTCGTAGCTGTTAGGGTTAATCGTGAGGATATCACCTTCATTGACGCTAAATTTCTCTTCTGGCTGTACAACCGGCGTGTGCTTTTTAGCCACCTTACCTTGGGCAATGTTATCTACAAATACAACACCACGGCGAATTACATCGTCGGTCACCATTAAGCTCATTACTGAGTCGCTTAAGTACTCGTCCATTTTAGCAACAACAACTGTATCACTTTCGTTAAGCGTTGGTAACGGCTCTACTTCAGGCATAGGCTCACTTGGTTGTTGTGTTGGAACTTCAAGCTCGGCTGGTTTTTCTGGCATTACAGATGGCGCGTCTACCACTGGGTCGTTCTCGGGTTTAAGCTCCATCATAGGTTGTTCTTTAACTGTGGGCTCTACCTGTGTACGAGTTGCTTCCTCGTCACTGGGTGTGAGCAATACGAAGGCGGCAGCACATGCTACAACTATTAAAATAATAACGGCGAAAAGAATATTGTTATTAGGTGGACGTTTTTGAGCATCTGATGTATCGGGTTTATCTGACATACGAACTCCATAAAAATTAAAATGCGATATCACTTAGAGTACGCTAAGTGGATTAAATTCATTCTTACACTCATACTATGACATTTTATAATACGGCAATTATAGCAAAGTAAGTTACGTACTAAATTGGGTGATTAAATAATGTAATAAGCATTAGGGCAGTTATCCTTTGATTCTTCAAGCTTAAAGACTTACAGTTAATAAATAAAGTAAAGACGTAGAACAGTTTAACCACCAATATGAAAATCAAGCAAGTTGATCCACAAAAACCTAAAATTGCCTTATTACTTACAGGTGGTGGCGCTCGTGCTGCTTATCAAGTGGGAGTGCTTAAAGCGCTAGCTCATAGCATGCCGCGTACTGCTCCATTGCCATTTAGAGTCATAAACGGCACCTCCGCTGGCGCTATTAACTCAGCTGCATTGGCATGTTACGCCTCTTGTGCGCACTTGGCTGTACGAAAGCTCGAATCAGTTTGGAAAAACTTTTCAACCTCTATGGTCTATAAAAGTGATTTTTTAAGCGTGTTTGGTCATATTGCGCGTAATATTTTAACGAGCTTTCAGTCAGAGCATATTAACCATCCACCAGCGAGCTTGCTAAATAACCGCCCTCTGCGTAGTTTATTAAACGAAATTTTAGATTTACATCGCATTGAGCGTAATTTACATCGTAACTATTTAGATGCGCTATCGATTACAGCCTCAAGCTATACAACGGGTGACTCGGTTGCATTTTTTCAATCGAATACGCAAACATCTTGGCAACGTGCTAAGCGCGAAGGCCGCGCCACTCGTATTAATGTTGAGCACTTAATGGCATCAAGTGCCATTCCTATGGTGTTTCCAAGCGTAAATATTTATAATCATTACTTTGGGGATGGCTCTATACACCAACTTTCTCCACTGAGTCCGTCAATTCATTTAGGTGCTGAAAAAATATTTATCATTGGGGTCGACCAGCCTAAAGAATTACACCCTCCGGGTTACTCGCCACATTATCCGGGTCTATCTGCTGTTGCTGGGCATTTACTCGACAGTGTATTTACCGACACTATGCAATCTGATTTGGAGCGTTTGGATCGCATTAACCGCACTTTAGGATTACTACCCGCTCGTGATAAGCATCAAGAACTTAAACAAATAGATACCTTTGTAATTAACCCTTCGCAAAACTTTAACGCCATTGCAGCACAGTATTACAACGATATGCCATGGGCTATTAAAGTACTGCTACGCACAATAGGTGTTAAAAAGCATTCGCAATCGAGCTTAACCAGTTACCTATTATTTGAAAAGCGCTACACCCAGCATTTAATACAAATTGGCTATGAAGATGGTATGGCGCAGTTGCCTAAGATGCGTGAATTTTTAGAGCTAGATTAATCTAAGTAACTATTCGATTCCGTCGAGCAGGTAGTGCTCTACCCGCTCAACACGCCTTGGTTTACCTTGTAATACTAAAACGTCGTTAGCCAATAATGTTGTTTTTTCTGATGGAGTCTCTATTTCAGCCCCTTCTCTGCGCAGTGCTTTTACCAGTACTCGACGCTTTTCTAAATTTAGATTTTCAATTGTTTTATTAACCGCATAAGCTTTACCTGGCAGCGCAACAACATGTAAATATTCTAATCGTTCACTTGAGGTATCTTCGTTATCTTTAAAGTCGCCTGCATAAAAGCTTTGCATTAAGGGATAGCGATTACGGCGCTCTTTACTTACTCTACGCACAATACGTGTCATCGGTACGCCCGACATAGACAACACATGCGACACAAGCATTAGGCTTGCCTCTAACGACTCTGGCACTACTTCGGTAACGCCCAGCCCTTTTAAATAATCTAACTGACTGTCATCACGGGTGCGAATAAGTATTTTAACATTAGGTGCGAGTTGCTTTATGGCATCAATAACAACTTGTGCGTGATCAAACTCTGTGAAAGTAATAATTACCAAGCGAGCTCGCTCTACTCCTGCGCACTTTAAAATATCTTTTTGTTTAACGTAGCCAAATATTACAGGCTCGCCCGCAGCTTTTCCCTCTTGAACCAGTATTGGGTTACTTTCAATGGCAACGTAGTCTATTGCCTCAGGTTTTAAAAAACGCGCTATGGTTTGCCCAACCCGAGAAAAACCACAAATAACAATATGATCGCGACAAAGTGTCGTGCTTTGAGATTCGTTTTGCATTGCTATACTAGGGCGGTCTAGTATGCCTAAACGCTTTAAAATAAAGGGGGTTTTATCAATTAAAAATGGAGTTAGTGCCATTGAGAGTACACCAAGTGCGATTAAAAATGATGCCTGCTCTGAGTTTAATAACTGATGCTGCCCAGCAAGCGCTATAAGTACAAAGCCAAACTCTCCCATTTGCCATAACATAATTCCACAGGCCAGCGAATCTTGATATCGCTCATGCATTAGCCGCGCACTTATCGTAACCACTGCTATTTTTAATATTAGCAAGACAAGTAATGCAGCAATAATAACTAAGCCATGCTCCAGTACAAATAAAACATTGAGCTGCATGCCTACAGTTACAAAAAACAAACCCATTAATATATCGCGAAATGGCCTTATATCAGCCTCTAATTGATGGCGGTAATGACTCTCACCCAACATCATTCCTGCTAAAAAAGCGCCCAATGCCATAGACAGTCCAAAAATATATGTTAAAAAGGCTGCAAATAAAGCGACTAATATAGTGGTAAGCATAAATAGCTCGTCGGTACGTACTTGGGCTATTTCTTTAAAAACAATAGGCAACACCCATTTACCAATAGCCCAAAGTAAAATACATACAAATGCGCCCTTGCTTAGCGCAAATGCTAAAGCCCAACCAATACTGTTTGAGTCACTTGATGCAAATAAAGGAAATATTATTAACAGAGGAACGACAGCAATATCTTGAAAAAGTAATACACCAACGGCCAATTGCCCACGGCGCTGATTAAGTTCACCCGTTTCTTTTAATAACTTAACCACTACAGCCGTTGAAGAAAGCGCCATAATTGTGCCAATTGTAAAACTGGTCAGTAAAGAAAAGTCTAAACAATATAAAATAATAATAAAGAGTAAGCTGGTTATCCCGACCTGTAGCGAGCCCAGCCCAAATACTAGGTTTCGCATTGCCATTAACCGCGAGATAGAAAACTCTAACCCTAAACTAAATAATAAAAATACAATGCCAAGCTCTGCTACGAATTCTATTTCGTGAGTTTGTGCTAACCAGTCTATACCATGACTCCCCGCTAAAACCCCTGTTGCTAAGTAAGCTAAAATAGGTGGCAAACCTATTCGCTTGAAAAACCATACAAAAAGTACAGCTGCGACTAACAAGCCAAAAATCTGAATATTAATGCTTAGCAAATGTGACCCCATAATTTAATTAAAGCAAGGTACTGCTTTTTAAATATAGCAATTACCTATTTTAAAACCAGTTGAAAATGTGGCATAAAAATCGCTTAGTTATCTTAAAGCAACATCCTCGGGGGAGAATTTAATGGAAAACGTCCATATTTTGACGCAACGCGTATCTGGACGCGGCGATTTTTTGCCGTTTTCGGCTGAACACACACTGATCAATGAAACAACGGCAGCGCATGAACTTGTCGCGGAACTTCAAACAAGCTTAATAATTGAAGATGTGTTAGCAATTTATGCAAAATTTACAAAAAAGCTATTAAACTTCACAGGTTTACAGTTTCAGTCAACACTCGGAACTACACAAACATCAGAAAGTGATATAAATAGTAAACCCTATATTTTCGACTTAGCCATTGGAAAAGAGCATTTAGGGCAGCTAATTTACTTTAGTAAATACCCGTTAAGTCAAACCATTGAGAAAAAACTTCGCGCATTTCATACCGCCTTGGTTTATCCGCTGCGTAATGCCATGATGTATAGCCGTGTATTAAGGCTGGCGACAAAAGACTCTTTAACAGGCTTAAATAATCGTAGTCAATTTAATGATGTTTTATCACAAAAGCTTGAAAACTGCCGCCGTTACCAACGCCCGTTTAGCTTGATGTTACTGGATCTAGATAACTTTAAACAAGTGAACGATACATTCGGTCATAAAATTGGCGATGATACATTAAAAGAATTTGCCAATGTTTTGCAATCAAGCATTCGCGCAACTGATTCGGTATTTAGATTCGGAGGTGATGAATTTGCAATACTTATTGAAGACCCTGAATTTACAACTAATAAAGTCGTTGCTGAGCGTATTATGCGATTTGTAAGGCACTCTAGTATAATGTCTAAGTACAAAGTGACCGTGAGTATTGGCTACACACTTGCAACGAGTAACGATTGTGATGTAGAAATATTCTCTCGTGCAGATAAAGGTCTATACAAAGCAAAGGCATCTGGGCGAAACAGTGCAAAAGCATACTAACATTTGCTTACACTCATTAAATAAAAGCCTAGCTTCCCCCGCTAGGCTTTTTTATCACTAAAATCCCAATATTAATACTTTGCACTTACCAACTGGCTTATATATGGGGTCTATTTAACATTAAAGATATTGCGCTCTAACATTGGTAAAAACTTTATATCTAGCTGGTCTAAATAAAAATCTATAACAATGTTATAGATTTATTTAATTCGTTAAATTGATTAAATATTTATGCCGTTTGGTATATCAATTTATAAATAAACAACGCTGCACAAAAGCCAAAAAAGAAGCCACTAGTTAAATTAAGTAGCGCTGTAATAGCGCCAAGTGGTGTTAACAACACTAAAAGCAGAGGAACACTCACACCTAAAATAAAAAACACCCCACCTTTACCTAACCAGTAAGCTAATAAAAGCACTGAAGATGCAACACCACCTACAATTGCATATACCAAGGTTATAATATTTAACTCAAGTAAAACATTAGCTATAGCAGCAATAATAAGGGTAATTAGCATACCCATAGGGGCTTTATTAACTAGCGATAAACCAACATGAGGCTGTTTATTCATTTATTTGCACTCCCAAAAAATACCATTTTCATCATTATGTTTTGCACTTATAAAATAACCAACAACTTGAACCAATTCGTCGTTATAAAAAATCAGCGGCACATTGCCCCGTAGCCACGGCGCTATTTTTGCATCTTTAAACCAATGCTTAACTGTATTACTACCTGGCTTTTTAAGTGGTTTAATACGTGCGCTATTACAATTAAAGCGCACTATTACTTGCTCATTTGAGCGTGGAGGTCTTACACCGCAACCGATGCTTTTAATTAATAAACGCCCGTCTGCAAGTTTTAGCTGTGAATGATTCATCTCAATATCTGTTAATACTTCACTTGGTGTTACAAAATACAAATAACCTTGATGCCGGCGTATTTGTCCATTTAGCAAGTCAATACGCATTTGTGTATCGTTTTTTGCGTATATTGCTTGGTTAATAATTTGCTCAAGCTGCTTTAGCGATGGCATCACTAGCGTAAATAGTGCAAGCCACGCACGTACTATATTTGCAATACGCGCTGCGCTGTATTCACTTATTTGGTTAATGCACAGTGCTTGGTGCTCGTTAATACACTTATTTAAATCAAGCTGAGTATATTCATCAAGGAGTGTTTGTTGTTGTTGTAGTAGCTCAATACTTCGTGCAGTACATTGTTCAAACCCATTAAAACGCTCAGCTAACACTGGTACTATTTTTGAGCGTAAAAAATTACGGTCAAAACTTTCATCTGTATTTGAGTCATCAGTTATGTGGTTAATACTAAACTGCACCGCAAACGCTTCTATATCGCTGCGAGCTACATTTAACAATGGCCTAAAGCATACACGGCCACTTTGCAGTAAACGCGCTTGGTGCATTGCGCCAAGCCCTTTTAAACCTGAGCCACGCTTTAACCGCAGTAAAAACGTTTCTACTTGGTCGTTTAAATGTTGGCCCAATAAAATAATGCTGCCTTGTGGGCTTAGTTCATCAAGTGCTTTATAACGGGCGTCGCGTGCTTGGGCTTCAAGACTCGTGCGCGACTGCTGCTCAATTACAACTTTCGCAGCTTCAAAAGGCACATTAAGCTCAATACATACGTTTTTGCAAAAGCGTTGCCAGTCATCAGCATACTGGCTCAAACCATGGTGGACATAAATAGCCGAGACATTAATTGCAGGATTATCTGCTTTTAAAGTACACATTAAATGCAGCAACACCACAGAATCAACGCCACCAGAAAGCGCCACTGTATAAGCGGTGTTGCCTTGCTCGATATAGCTATTTAGTGATTTTTTTAATTGCTGATAAATTGCTGATGTATGCATATGGGCGCACTTTAATATAAAAACTCTGAACATTTTAAAGCAAAAAAGCCGCATAAGCGGCTTTTTTTTAACATTTAATGTGTTTAGCAATAACCAAACGACATTAAACGTTTGTAACGTTGATCAAGCATTTCTTCAAGCGTAAGCGCTTGTAGGTCTGCTAAGTCACGTTTAAGGCGAACTTTTAAGTTACGTGCCATAGCATCGTAATTGCGGTGCGCGCCACCTAGAGGTTCATCAATTAAATTACTGATTAAATCTAGTTCTTTAACTCGCTCTGCAGTTACACCCATTGCTTCTGCTGCAAGTGGTGCTTTGTCGGCACTTTTCCAAAGAATAGACGCACAACCTTCAGGCGAAATTACAGAGTAAGTACTGTATTGCAACATGTTAACTCTGTCGCCTACACCAATCGCTAATGCACCGCCTGAACCGCCTTCACCAATAACCGTACATATTGTCGGCACTTTAAGTGTCGCCATTACTTTTAAGTTACGCGCGATTGCTTCAGATTGACCACGTTCTTCAGCGCCAACACCCGGGTATGCCCCCGGCGTGTCGATAAAGGTCATGATTGGCATTTTAAAACGCTCAGCCATTTCCATTAAGCGTAATGCTTTACGGTAACCTTCTGGCTTTGGCATACCAAAGTTGCGTTTAATTTTTTCAGCCGTATCACGGCCTTTTTGTTGGCCAATAACCATTACTGGTTCGCCATCTAAACGTGCTATACCACCTAAAATAGCAGGATCGTTAGCAAAAGTACGATCGCCAGCAAACTCATCAAACTCCGTGAAAATACGCTCGATATAATCCCGAGTATAAGGACGCAACGGATGACGTGCTAACTGTGACACTTGCCAAGCACCAAGCTCTGAGAATATTTTCTTTTTTAACTCATCGCTTTTTTCTTTTAATTTACTGACTTCCTCTTCTAAACCAAGGTCTAATTCGCCAGCGCGGCTTACATTTTGTAATTCTTCAATTTTCGCTTCTAATTCTGCAATCGGAAGCTCAAAATCAAGATAATTGAGGCTCATGCTCTAAACTACCTAATTAGTTAAATTCCAGTTCTACATCTTGCGCCGCCATGAGTGATAACTTATGAATTAAGTCATCACTTGGCGTAACACACCATTCGATTCCAAGGGTTAATTGTGCCAACGCATCTGGGCGCTGGTAATAAACCTTGATCGGACACGTTCCCATTTTATAGGGTTCGAGTACTTTTTGTAATTTATCGAAGAAACCTGCCTCGACTTGCACCATATTCAGCGTCATTTTAATCGCTTTTATACGTTTTTCACGCGCTTGAGCAATGGTGTTTATTTCTCTGGCGGTCATTGTAATACCACCGGAGAAGTTATCAAAGCTGACCTGTCCAGATATCACCAAGATATTGTTAACTTGAAGCATATCTTGGTACTTTTCAAACTCGTCTGAATACAAGCGTACATCAATGCGTGCACTCTTGTCATCTAAAGTTACTAAGGCCCAACGATTCCCTTTTTTATTAATTAATACGCGAGAGGCAATGACTAACCCTGCAACAGTTGCAAATACGTCGCGGTTAGTTGGCTGTAAATCAACTATTTTTCCGCTGGTATAATGCCTAAGCTCACGTCGGTACTGATTTATCGGATGCCCAGTTAAATAAAGGCCTAGGGTTTCTTTTTCACCCTCTAACCATTCGTTATCAGTTAGGCCTGTGGCCTTAATAAAGGCTTGTTCAACCTCATCAGGCTCAGTGGCTAATAAACCAAACAAATCACTTTGCCCTAATAGCTCAGCTTTGTTGTGTTGGTCGGCCGCACGCATCGCACTTTTTAAACTAGCCAGTAATGTAGCACGACCAGATTGCGTTTTTTCTGGCCCTAAATTATCGAGTGCACCTGAATAAATTAATTTTTCGGTCACGCGTTTATTTAAGCGTTTTAAATCAACTCGGGCACAAAAATCAAATAAATCGTTAAATGGGCCCCCTTTTGCACGCGCTTCTAATATTGCATCAACCGGTGCTTCACCTACGCCTTTTATCGCGCCAATGCCGTAAACAATCTCGCCTTGCAAGTTTACTGTAAACTTAAACTCACCTGCATTCACATCTGGCGGCAATAAGGTGAGCTTCATGTTTTCACATTCATCCACCAAAATAACTATTTTGTCGGTGTTATCCATATCAGCCGACATTACCGCAGCCATAAACTCTGCAGGATGATGCGTTTTCATCCACAGCGTTTGATACGACACTAGCGCATACGCTGCTGAGTGAGATTTATTAAAGCCGTAACCTGCGAATTTTTCTACCAAGTCGAAGATTTTTATTGCGAGCTCGCCGTCAATGCCATTATTTCTTGCGCCATCTTCAAACGTTGAACGCTGCTTTGCCATTTCTTCGGGTTTTTTCTTACCCATTGCACGACGCAGCATGTCGGCGCCACCTAGCGTGTAACCTGCTAGTACTTGCGCAATTTGCATTACTTGTTCTTGATACAAAATAATGCCGTAAGTAGGATCAAGTATTGGTTTTAAGCTTTCGTGCTGATACTGCGCATCTGGGTATGAAATCTCTTCTCGGCCCAACTTTCGGTCGATGAAATTATCTACCATGCCTGATTGCAGCGGACCTGGTCGGAACAAGGCCACAAGTGCAATCATATCTTCAAAGCAATCGGGTTTAAGTCGGCGTACTAAGTCTTTCATACCGCGCGACTCTAGCTGGAATACAGCGGTCGTTTCGGCGCGAAGTAATAGCTCTATACTTTTTTTATCATCAAGTGGGATGGTGTTTATATCAACGAGGTCTTTACCTTGGCGCTCCATGCGCACATTGGTCATTTCGACCGCCCACTGCAAAATAGTCAAGGTACGTAAGCCCAAGAAATCGAACTTAACTAAGCCCGCGGTTTCTACGTCGTTTTTATCAAACTGGGTAACCGGAAACTTACCTTCGTCATCGCAATAAAGTGCAGCAAAATCGGTAATGGTTGTAGGCGATATAACAACACCACCGGCATGTTTACCTGCGTTACGTGTACACCCCTCTAAAATGCGACACATGTCGATTAAGTCTTTTACTTCGTTGTCGCCATCGTAGGCTTCTTGCAAGCGCGGCTCTATATCAAACGCTTTTGCCAGTGTCATCCCAGGATCGCCTGGAATCATTTTTGAAATACGATCAACAAACCCGTAAGGGTGCCCAAGCACTCGCCCTACATCGCGTATTACCGCTTTTGCAGCCATGGTACCAAAGGTAATAATTTGCGATACGGCATTTCTCCCATACAAAGCCGACACGTGATCAATTACTTCGTCTCGTCTATCCATACAGAAATCGACGTCGAAATCGGGCATTGATACACGTTCTGGATTCAAAAATCGCTCAAAAAGCAAGTCGAATTCAAGTGGATCCAAATCGGTAATTTTAAGTGCGTATGCAACTAACGAACCTGCACCTGAACCACGACCAGGCCCAACCGGAATATTGTTATCTTTACTCCACTGAATAAACTCCATTACGATTAAGAAGTAACCTGGGAATCCCATTTGGTTAATTACGCCAAGCTCTATATCAAGTCGCTCATCGTATTCAACACGTTTTACTTTTCGCTCTTCTTCGTCGGGGAATAAAAACTGCAGTCGCTCTTCAAGACCATCTTCTGACACTTTAACTAAAAACTCATCAATCTTAAGTGAGCCAGTTGGGTAATCAGGTAAAAAGTAAGTCCCTAGCTGAACAGTTACATTACAACGTTTAGCTATTTCTACTGTGTTTTGTAGCGCCTCTGGAATGTCGCTAAACAACTCAGCCATTTGCTCTGATGTTTTTAGGTATTGTTCTTCAGAGAACCGTTTAGGTCTGCGTTTATCGTCAAGCGTGTAGCCGTCAAAAATAGCAACGCGAATTTCGTGCGCTTCAAAGTTTTCTGGCTTTAAAAACACCACTTCGTTGGTCGCTACAACAGGTAACTGCTCTTTGGTAGCAAGCTCTTCCGCCATGTGTAAGTAGTCTTCTTCAAGCGGTCGATTGGTGCGAACAAGCTCAAGGTAGTAGTTGTCGCTAAAATGCTGTTTATAAAAGCTTACAACCGATTCAATAACACTTGGATTATTTTTTAATAACGCTTTACCTAAGTCACCGTCTTTAGCGCCCGAGAGAATAATTAAGCCCGTTTTATGCTCCACCAGCCATTCTCGGTCAATTACTGGGCGATGAAACACATGCCCACGTTGATACGCTTTAGATATTAATAAGGTAATGTTTTTATAGCCGTCGTTGTCTTTGGCTAATATGGTTAAGCGGCTTGGCTCGTCAGGAAATTCTGGGCTACGAACCCAAAAATCAGCACCTACAATAGGTTTTATACCGGCGTTATGTGTTGCGCCATAAAAGCGCACCAAGCCACAAAAGTTCATTTGATCGGTAATCGCAATGGCTGGCATTTGCAGCTCTTGCGCTTTAGCAACTATCGGCTTTGTTTTAGCAAGGCCGTCAACCATCGAAAAGTCTGAGTGAACTCTTAAATGAACAAAATCAGGAGCTGCCATGCTTATCCCTCACCATTGGCTTGCGCTAATACACGCTGTACAGGTTTAAAGCTTTTACGATGCTCGTCAATAGCGCCGTACTGCTCAAGCGCTGCAAAATGCGCTTTGGTTGGGTAGCCTTTATGCCCTGCAAAGCCATACTCTGGGTGGCGTTTATCAAGCTCAATCATTTCGTCATCGCGTGCTACTTTAGCTAAAATAGACGCCGCTGAAATTTCGGCCACTAAGCTATCGCCTTTAACAACAGCTTGCGCTGGCATAGTAAGTTTTGGCAAACGATTACCATCTATAAATACAAATTCAGGTTGTGTGCTCAAGCCTTCTACTGCGCGAGTCATGGCGAGCATCGTTGCATGCAGAATATTTAATTCATCAATTTCTGTTGGGCTGCAGCGCCCATACGCATAACACAGTGCTTTTTCTTTTATTTCAATCGCAAGCGCTTGGCGTTTCTTATCGGTTAATTTTTTAGAATCCGCTAATCCGTCAATGGGTTTGCTCGGATCGAGTATCACTGCAGCAGTAACAACATCGCCAACAAGCGGGCCGCGCCCGACTTCATCTACACCCGCAATTAAGGTTACATTGGGTCTATTAATTTGCATTTATTAACTCCGCCACAGCGTTGGCTGCTTGTTCGCTGGCATTTAATCTAATTTTTTCGTGAATAGCTAAAAAGCGTGCTTTTAGCGCTTTGTTATCCGTGTTGAGCATAGGGGTAAGTGCATTGGTTAAATTAGCCACATTACACTCGCTTTGTAAAAACTCAGGCACTAGCTCTTCGTCGGCTAATAAATTAGGCAGCGAAAAGTACTTAATATTAAACGTAAATAAAGTTTTAAAAATCCAATAACTCAAAGGCTTTATTTTATAGCCCACAACCATTGGCTTTTTATAAAGCATGCCTTCAAGTGTTGCAGTGCCCGACGCTAATAAAATAGCATCAGCAGCTTGCATCGCTAATTTTGATTGCCCATCAAGCAGGTTCACTTTAAGGTTTGGCGCGGTGGCATTTAAAATAGCAGTAAACTGGGCTTTGCGCTTTTCGTTAACCAATGGCACTACAATTTTAAGATTGGGATTTTTAGCTTGCAACTGCGCGGCTGTTTTAATGTAAGTTTCGCTTAGTAAACCAACTTCAGAGCCTCGACTACCAGGTAGCAACGCCAGTACTTTGTCATCAAGGCTTAAGCCGAGTTCGGCACGTGCTTTACTATCGTCGTGCTCAAGTGCTATATCGTCAGCCAAAGTATGCCCTACAAATGTACATGGCACTTGGTGTTTGTCGTAAAACTCTTTTTCAAATGGTAATAATGCCAACACTAAATTAGTCGCTGCACTTATTGTATGAATGCGCTTTTCGCGCCACGCCCAAACAGACGGGCTTACATACTGTACGGTTTTAATGCCCGCATCTTTAAGTGGCTTTTCTACGCGTAAGTTAAAGTCGGGGGCATCTATACCTATAAATACATCAGGTGGATTATCTACAAAATGCTGCACGAGTTGTTTACGTATTTTAAGCAAACGCGGCAAACGTCCTAACACCTCAACAAGCCCCATTACCGAAAGCTCATCCATGTCGTAAAGTGTTTTACAGCCCAGGGCTTGCATTTTAGGCCCTGCTATTCCTTCAAAAATAGCGTCCGGAAAATGTTTTTTAAGGGCTTTAATTAAGCCTTCACCTAAAATATCGCCTGACAGTTCACCTGCCACAATACCAATACGTAGTTGTTTTTTATCTTTATTCATTTGATTTTATTTCACAAGTAAACCAGGCGTTCATGCTTGTTAGTTTACCGTGTTTTACTGTTTGGTTAAACGCTTTAAACAACTGGTTTTTTATTACCTAAGTTATGGCTGTATGTTGTTTGTTTTTAATACTGATGTAGCATACAAAATATATATTAAGTTTTTCTAATATACGTATTGACAAAAATTGTACAAAGGTAAATACTATTACAAACTTTCAGTAAATACTGAAAGTTCATTAAATCTTAACGTTGCCCATAATTATGTTGCACTGTTAACCCGTCACTCATAAGGAGCTAATAATGATAGATGAAACCTTTGTGGATCTATCGCGATTACAGTTTGCTGTTACCGCTCTCTTTCATTTCTTGTTTGTACCTTTAACCATAGGTATGACCTGGATTTTAGTTATCATGGAATCGGTTTATGTTATGACCGGTCGAGAAATTTATCGTGATATGACTAAGTTTTGGGGGAAATTGTTTGGTATTAACTTTGCAATAGGTGTGGCGACAGGCCTTACCATGGAGTTTGAGTTTGGTACTAATTGGTCTTATTACTCTCATTATGTGGGTGATGTTTTTGGCGCCCCACTTGCTATTGAAGGCTTAATGGCATTCTTTTTAGAATCAACCTTTGTAGGTATGTTCTTTTTAGGCTGGGACAGACTCTCAAAACGTCAACATTTAGGTGCAACATTCTTGATGGCAATTGGTACCAACATGTCGGCATTATGGATTTTAATTGCTAACGGTTGGATGCAAAATCCGGTAGGCGCTGAGTTTAACTATCAAACAATGCGTATGGAAATGACCAGTTTTGCAGAGCTTGTATTTAACCCTGTAGCGCAAGTTAAGTTTATTCATACTGTATCGGCAGGCTATGTAGCTGCATCTATGTTTGTACTTAGTATCAGCAGTTGGTACATATTAAAAGGCCGTGATTTAGCCTTTGCTAAACGGTCTTTTTCAGTTGCCTCTGCGTTTGGTTTAGCTTCCATTTTATGTGTTATTTTACTCGGGGACGAATCAGGCTACGAGGTAGGTGAAGTTCAAAAAGTAAAACTAGCAACGATTGAAGCCGAATGGCACACCGAAGAAGCACCAGCGGCGTTTACGGCATTTGGTTTTCCCGACTCAGAAGAGCAAGTAACTCACGCAGCAATAAAAATACCTTACGCACTTGGGATAATTGCTACTCGCTCTCTTGATGAAAAAGTTACCGGTATTTCTGATTTAGAAAAACAACATGAAGTCCGTATTCGTAACGGGATGATTGCCTACGAATACCTCTCAAAGTTAAGAAATGGTGAAGATACACCAGACAACGTTGCTAAATTTGATACCTTAAAAGCTGATTTAGGCTATGGCTTGCTACTTAAACGCTACACACCAGATGTTGTAGATGCCACCGAAGAGCAAATTCAAAAAGCGGTTAAAGATTCATTCCCTAAAGTAGGCCCTATGTTCTGGTCGTTTAGGATAATGGTTGCTTGCGGTGTGGCAATGCTCGCTTTATTTATACTTGCCTTTTACTACAACGCACATCGCGTTATTGAGCAAAAACGCTGGTTGTTATGGGCTGCCGTATTAAGTATTCCACTACCTTGGGTGGCTATTGAATTTGGCTGGATTGTGGCTGAGTATGGCCGTCAACCTTGGGCTATTTCTGAAATACTGCCAACCTTTTTAGCCACATCGTCATTAACAATAAACGATATATTAATCAGCTTAACTGGATTTGTTATTTTTTATACCGGTTTAGCTATTGTTGAAGGCTGGTTGATGATCCGCTTTGTTAAACAAGGACCAAGCTCGCTACATACTGGTAAGTATCATTTTGAATTACCAAACAAAGCTGAAGGAGAGCAATCATGATTTTTGATTATGAAACATTAAAAATGCTTTGGTGGTTGATCATTGGCGTGCTGCTTATTGGCTTTGCGATCACCGATGGTATGGATATGGGCGTTGCTATGTTGCTTCGCCTAGTTGGTAAAACAGATTCAGAGCGCCGCACAGTAATAAACACTATTGGCCCGCATTGGGATGGTAACCAGGTATGGTTTATAACTGCAGGCGGCGCGTTATTTGCAGCCTGGCCTATGGTATATGCTGCCGCATTTTCGGGCTTTTACTTTGCCATGATGCTAGTACTATTTACCTTGTTTTTTAGACCACTTGGGTTTGATTACCGCAGCAAAGTAGACTCAAAACGCTGGCGCAACAACTGGGATTGGGGTTTACTTGCAGGTAGCGCGATTCCAGCTCTCGTTTTTGGTGTTGCTTTTGGTAACTTATTTTTAGGTGTACCGTTTAATATTGATAACCTGATGCGAGTTAGCTACCAAGGTTCATTTTTTGGCTTGCTTAACCCATTTGGATTACTTGCAGGTTTAGTGAGTATTACCATGTTAGTTGCTCACGCGGGCATGTGGTTACAACTTCGTACAGCAAGTGTGGTCGCAGAGCGTTCAGGGCAATATGGCCGCTATTCTCTTATTGTGTTTATCGTGTTATTTGCTGCAGCTGGTTTTTGGGTGGCTAATTTAACGGGCTACCAAATTGTATCGATGGCTGATACGCAGAGCCATGCAGATCCATTAGCTAAAGTAGTTACTACAGCGCAAGGTGCTTGGTTAAGTAATTACAGCGATCGTCCGTGGACAATGACCTTCCCTATTTTAGCCTTTGCAATGGCATTAAGTGCACTTGTGTTTTCTAAATTAAACAAGCCAGCACTTGGACTGATTTCAACAAGCTTAATGTTAATTGGCGTAATTATGACGGCCGGTGTTTCACTCTTCCCATTTATTATGCCATCAAGCAATAATCCAAATATTAGTTTAACAATTTGGGACGCGGTATCGAGCCATAAAACGCTCAATATAATGTTTGTTGCAGTGTGTATTTTTGTTCCACTTATATTAACTTACACCACCTGGTGTTACGTTAAAATGTGGCGCAGAGTAACGGTAGAAGAAATTGAAAATAACACTCACGGTAGCTACTAAGGAGACTAAATAATGTGGTATTTTGCCTGGATTTTAGGCGTACTATTAGCCTGTACGTTGGGTGTCATAAACGTAATGTGGTATGAGTTTCATCAAAATAAAGACAGTATTGCTGATGACGAACAAGCACTACATGATTTATTAAACGATACCATCAACACCAAAGATGACGACTAACCCCCGACCAGATCGCGCGCAGCAGCAATCACTGCGCGCTTTTTTAAAGCGTCAAAGTAAACCCGCTGCAGTGTGGTTAAAACTAAGCATTGCACTAGGTACTTTTAACGCATTACTAATGATTGCAGGTGCTTATTTACTTGCGCAAACTATTCACAACGTTATGTTTGAAGGTAATAACTTAGCCCAAGTTACCCATTTATTATGGCCTTTAGCAGGCATTATTTTATTGCGCGCGGTGTTTTTAGCATTAAGTGAGCGCTTGAGTGCATTTGCTGCACTTAAAATAAAATCGGCTATGCGCCAAACACTTCTAAATAAGCTCAGCTTACTTGGGCCTAGTTATATAGAACAACATGGTCAAGGTGCTACGCTAAACACCCTTCACAATGGCGTAGAAGCACTTCATGATTATTATGCTAAATACTTACCCGGTGTGGCTTATAGCGCGCTGATTCCGCTTGCCATATTGGTGGTTATTTTCCCAACGGATTATAAAGCAGGATTAATCTTTTTATTAACGGCTCCACTCATTCCATTTTTTATGATTTTAGTAGGATCTAAAGCCGAAGCGCTTAATCAAAAACGCTGGAAACAACTTGCTGTACTGGGAAATTACTTTTTTGACCGAGTACAAGGGTTAACTCAACTCAAGCTATTTAATGCAACACGTACCGAGCTTAAACAAATAGCTAAAATTTCAGATGACTTTAGACACGCCACACTTGATGTTTTAAAAATCGCATTTTTGTCATCATTTGCACTCGAGTTTTTAGCCACCATTAGCGTTGCACTCGTTGCCGTAATAATTGGCTTTAGATTATTTTTTGGCACACTCGATTTTGCAACGGGCTTTGTAGTGCTACTTTTAGCACCTGAATTTTATTTACCACTGCGCCAGCTGGGCAGTCATTACCACGCTCGTTTACAAGGTATTAGTGCGGCGGCCGACATGGTTGCTATTTTAAATGCCCCACTGCCAAGTGACGAAAATGCGTTAGTAAGTACAAGCACGCCTGCTAATAATTTAACTTTAAATACAATTAACACAATAAGTATTACCGATCTTAATTTTATATACCCCGATAGTAACGAAGGGATTAAAAATATAAATTTAACACTGCCAAATAAAGGCTTGATTGCAGTTGTGGGCAGTAGTGGCTCAGGTAAAAGTACGTTGTTTGATTGCTTATTAGGGTTTCACCCTGAGGTGATTAACCACCTATCTATTAATGAGCAGAGTTTAAGTACAGCCGATATAACTTACTTGCAAAATAATATTGCGTGGATACCGCAAAAAGCGACGCTGTTTTACGACACTATTGCTGCCAATATTAAATTAGCCAAACCAACTGCCACACAGCAAGAGCTTGAACATGCGGCAAATCAAGCTGGTGTACTTGAGTTTATAAATACCCTACCCGATTGTTTTAATACACTAATAGGTGAGCAAGGCGAAGGTCTTTCTGGCGGGCAAAAGCAACGCATCGCACTCGCACGTGCATTCATAAAACAAGCACCAATCTTAGTGCTTGATGAGCCTACAGCGCACCTTGATAGCCAAACAGAGCAACTTATTCAAAATGCTATTAATGAATATGCTAAAAACAACTTAGTATTAGTCATTGCTCATCGATTAAATACCGTTAAACATGCCAGCAATATCATTGTTATGCACGATGGAAAAATTGCAGAGCAAGGACACTTTAAAACACTTGCAGCGCAAAATGGTGCATTTGCTAACTTACTAAAAACGGCTAAAAAAGGAGTTACACATGCATAATTTTATTCGCTTATTAAAGCTGTGTGCTCCTCATTATAAAGCTATGCTATTGGGTACATTTTTAGCGACGATTACGGTATTAGCTAATGTGGGCTTGTTGGCTATTTCTGGCTGGTTTTTAGCATCAATGGCGGCTGCAGGTATCGCGGGCGTGCAAATGAACTACTTTACCCCGGCAGGCACGATTCGTTTTTTAGCAATTGTACGAACCGCATCGCGCTATGGCGAACGCCTAGTTACTCATAACGCCACGTTTTTATTACTAAGTGAAATACGTACCAATGTCTTTGCAACGTTAAGTAAGCTTAACAATGTTGATTTAGCAATGAGTCGCAGCGCTGATCTAGTTAACCGGTTACAAAACGATGTTGACGCACTCGACAAGTTTTATTTAAACGTTTTACTTCCTATGTTAGTCGCTCTTTTAAGTGTGCCAATCATCATGCTGTTTATGTCGGCCTATAATGGCAACGTCGCCCTTATTTGCTTTACTGGCATTATACTTATTGGTGTGGTTATACCGGCCCTACTTAGCATAAAGCTCACTAAAAACAGCCACAAAGAAACACAACTTAGTGCACAACTTCGCTCTGAGCTTTCAGATACACTCACAGGCCTTAGAGAGCTTAGTGTTTATCAAGCCCGTTCGCAGCAGCTTAATAAGTGCAACGAATTAAGCGAGCAGTATAATCAGCAATTATTTATTCGCCACAAAGCACTGGCAAACTCAGATGGGTTAAGCTTGTTGGTTGTCCAATTAGCCATGCTTGCTAGCATAGTAACCCTAGTTCCGCTGGTTTACGCCAACAGTATAGTAAATGTAGAACTTGCTATGTTAAGTTTATTTGTACTGGCAAGCTTTGAAAGCGTATTACTGCTACCCAATGCGTTTATAGAGCTTCCTAGTGTATTAAAAGCAGCTGAGCGATTATTTACGCTTGAAGATAAAGCAGCTAGCTCACTAGTTAAAGATACGCATGTCGACGTTGATAAAAACTTTAGCGCGCAAAATCACACGTTAATACTTAACAATATTAGCTACCAATATGGTGAGCAAACAGCACTAACTGATATCAGTTTTGAGCTAAGACCTCAGCAAAAAGTAGCGATTGTAGGTAGAAGCGGCAGCGGTAAAACTACCCTTGTAAATTTACTTACTGGTTTATGGCCTTTACAACAAGGCAGCATCACTTTAAATAATCAAAATAGCGTTGTTGACTTATATTCGTTAAATAACGATATACGCGCAAATGTGATAAACATATTAGCCCAGCAGCACCATATTTTTGATGGCACATTAAGTGAAAATTTACGTTATGCCGCGCCAAATGCAACCAAAGAGCAAATGATTGAAGCGCTCGCATTAGCTCAATTGAGCCCATGGTTTAGTGAACTAAAATCCGGTTTAAAAACACGATTAGGTACTGGTGGGCGTAATGTATCGCAAGGTCAATCTAGGCGTATAGCCATTGCGCAAGCGTTACTTAAAAAACCTGCTATTTTGGTTCTTGATGAACCAACTGAGGGTCTTGATAATCAATCTAAGCAAGGGGTAATGCAAGCTATAATGCATGTTATGAATAACGCGAGCGTGCTGACAATTACGCACGATCCTGCTCTACTTGCTCAAATGGATAATGTTGTATGGTTAGAAGGCGGTAAAGTAGTTGCGCAAGGCTCTCATAAAGAGCTCAGTGGGGCTTATCCTGATTATGTTGCACTAACTACCCGGTTTTAAAACCTTTACTGATACATCAATAACGCCGACCTTTGGGTCGGCTATCTTTTTAAACATACTTTTTGATAAATCAATAATACGACCTCGCACATACGGGCCTCTATCGTTAATTCTTACCGTGACTGATTTGTTATTAGCGAGGTTGGTGACCTCCACCTTAGTACCAAAATCAAGCTTTAGATGAGCCGCAGTTGCGGCTTGTTGGCTAAAGCGCTCTCCGTTGGCGGTCGTCCTCCCGTGGTATTTATCAGCATAAAAAGATGCTTTGCCAACTTGAGTAACTTCTCCAGTAGATGATTTAACAATAGGCTGGCTACTACAAGCGGCTAAAACTGAAGTAATAAAAAGAGTAACAACTAACTTAGGTAAACGCATAGGACGACTTTTATTATATAAATTACTCGCATACTAACTCAAGTACCCTGAGTATTAACTGAATTAGCTTAAAGCTGGGCAATAAAAAACCACCTTCGATTTATCATCTAGGGTGGTTTTTAAATGCTTTAAACAAAACGCGCGAATTATCTTACAATACCGCGCTCTGAGTTTTTAACAAAGTCGACCATCAATTTCACAGCAGGGTACTTTGCAGCATCTTCACTAAGCGACTCAATAGCTTCTTCAGCACCTAAGCTTTTACGGTAAAACGCTTTGTATGCACGGCGTACAGCCATAATTTCATCACTTTCGAAACCACGACGTTTCATGCCTTCTTTATTGATAGCGGCAGGACCTGCTGGCATACCAATGGTAGTAACAAATGGTGGGACATCTTTGTTAACACCAGAGTACATACCAATAAAGGCATGCGCACCAATTTTACAAAACTGATGAACACCCGAATTACCACCTAAGATAACCCAATCGCCGACATGTACGTGCCCGGCCACACTTGCGTTGTTAGCAAAAATTACGTTATCACCAATTACCGCGTCATGTGCAACGTGTGTATAGGCCATAAACAAATTATTACTACCAATTTTAGTAACGCCTTGGTCTTGAATTGTACCACGGTGAATAGTGGCACATTCACGGATAACATTATTGTCGCCCATGATTAATGTGGTTGGCTCGTTGTTGTATTTTTTGTCTTGGCAGGCTTCGCCTACAGAGGCAAACTGAAAAATATGATTGCCAGAGCCAATAGTTGATGGCCCTTTAACAACAACGTGAGACTCAATTATACAGTTATCACCGATAACAACATCATTACCAATATAACTGTAAGGACCAACTGAGACATTGTTGCCTAGTTTAGCGCCAGGTTCGATTATTGCTGTAGAATGGATCACGATTAAAACTCTCTTCTAGCACACATAATTTCGGCACTACATACTACTTTGCCGTCGACTTTTGCTTCTGCAGAAAACTTCCATATGTTACGACGTTCTTTTAAAAACTCAACATGAAGATGTAGTGTATCACCAGGGATCACTGGTTGTTTAAAACGTGCATTATCAACAGCAGCAAATAAATAAAGTTCGTTTTCACTGCGATTTTCAACCGTTTTAAAACCAAGAAGGCCAGTGGCTTGCGCCATTGCTTCTAATATTAGCACACCAGGAAAAATAGGCTGGTTTGGAAAGTGCCCAGTAAAAATTGGCTCGTTTATAGATACATTTTTAATCGCGTGTAGAGATTTACCAGGTGTAAAATCAATAACACGGTCAATTAAAAGCATCGGATAACGGTGCGGTAATAAAGCTAAAATTTCTTGAATATCAAGGCTATTTAATTCGTTTGCCAAAATAGCATCCTTATTAGTGTTCACGTTATGACTTAGCCAATGCTTCTAGCGCTTTCAAACGTAACTTCATGTCAGAAAGATTGCGCAGATTAGCTATTGATTTACGCCACTCTTTATTGGTTGTATGGGGCATGCCAGACGAGTAAATACCTGGTTCGGTTATCGATTTAGTCACCATACTCATGCCTGTGATTATAACACCATCACTTATAGAAATGTGACCATTAATTGCAACCATACCGCCTATTTGACAATACTTACCAATCGTTGTGCTACCCGCTATTACGCTGCAACCAGCAATAGCTGTACCAGAATCTATCTCAACGTTATGTGCTATTTGGCATTGATTATCAATAATTACATTACTGTGGATTATCGTGTCGTCTAGTGCACCACGGTCTATAGTCGTACTTGCACCTATTTCAACTTTATCACCAATTATTACCGAACCTAGCTGAGGTATTTTAATCCACTGCCCGCGCTCGTTAGCGTAACCAAACCCATCACTACCAATAATACTGTTTGCTTGAAACAAACAATCTGAACCAATTTCAACATTGTGATAAATAGTCACACTAGGCCAAAGCTTAGTGCCAGAGCCTATTTTAACACGTTCTCCAATAAAACTGTTCGGACCAATTTGTGCGTTGTCACCAATGACTGCACCAGCTTCAATAACTGCGTTAGCACCAACAGCAGCACTGTCGCTAACAATAGCCGTTGGATGAATAACCGCACTTGCGTGAATGCCTATAGAGGCTGAACGTGGCGTAGTATCCATTAATTGGGCGAGTTTTGCATAGCTTACATAAGGATTTGCAACGATAATTTTACTGCCATTAAAATATGGCGCGTCGGCTTCACTAACTATTACAGCACTCGCTTGTGTGGTTTCAAGTTGAGAACGGTATTTCTTGTTCGCTAAAAATGCAATATGCCCTGTACGGGCATTGGCAAGTGTTGCTATTTTTTTATTTCTAAAGCGCCATCACCCTGAAGTTCGGCGCCTAGAAATTCCGCAATTTGCGAAAGCGTATAATTATGCATCGAGTAATTATTTCTTGCTAACAGCGGCTACTACTTTAGACGAAAGGTCGGTTACTTCTTTAGGGTTAAAGTAAATAGTAGTGTCTTTTACTTTAACTTCGTCGAAGTCGCCGTCTTTAGCAATCTCTTCGATTGTTTTAATAATTACACCTTGAACTTTAGCAAGTTCTTGGTTTTGACGGGCTTTGATTTCTTGCTCTAAAGGACGACCTTGTTCAGCAAGGTTTTTTTGCATGCCTTGTATTTTATCACGTAGTGCATCTTTTTGAGCTTGACTCATAGTTGTACTTTCACGCTTAAATTTTTCAGCTTCAAAACGAATATCGCCTTGTAACTTTTCAAGTTCTTGACGTCGTTCAGCAAACTCAGTTTGTAAAGACTGCTCAATTTTAGCCATTTGAGGTATTTGCTTGTAGATTTCTTGCATATCAACAATGCCTACTTTGTGTGCAAGTGCACTTGCAGAAGTACCCATCAATAACGTTGCTAAAACAGCTACAGCTGTTGATTTAAATAATTTGTTCATAAAAAACTCCTTTAGAAAGTGTTACTAATATTAAAACTGATAGTTTTCGTATCGTCATCTTCTTCTTTTTGCAATGGATACGCAAAACTGATCAGCATTGGACCCATTGGAGAGATCCACTGTAGTGATAAACCTGTTGAAACCCTAAAGCGCATTGGGTCAGAATAATCATCTAATTTAGCACGCTCATCAACGCCTAAATTTTGATAGCGGTCTACGTTAAACTCAGTATCCCATACGTTTGCAGCATCAACAAAGAAACTGGTACGTACAGAACTGGTATTTTCTTCATCTAAAAACGGTGTAGGAACAATTAGCTCCATACCTGCAACCGCTTTAGCATTACCACCGATACGACCTTGCGGTATTAATATATCAAACTCAGACGCACCACCAATCCCTCCGGTAGATGTACCATCTGCATTAGGTGTACCCGGAATAGATTGAGGTATACGAGATACCGCTTGCGGTAAAATTGTATTACGGTCAAAGCCACGTAGTTCCATTTCAGTAATTCGGAAAAACTCTTGGAATGGTAACGTTTGTTCATAACCATTAGTCGAACCGTAACCATTACCATAACCAAGTGCTGCACGCGTTGAAAATACCCAGCGATGATCGTTCGAAATTGGCCAGTAAAAACGCGAGTCATAGTCTAGTTTAAAATATTGAAGATCTGAGTTAGGCGTTGTTGCTGTTAAATTTAGAGTTTGGCGTGAACCAGCCGTCGGAAATAAACCGCGGTTAACAGTAATACGCGACCAACCTACACTCAACTCATATTTAGTAAAGTCGAAGCCTGCATCTGGATTTTCAGGATCTAAGAAGGTTTCACGTAGTACACGAGTTTGCTCGTATTCAGCGATATCCGAAAGCTCTTCTTTAATCCAACGAGCGCCAAAATTAACACGATTTATTGCATCAACTGGAAAGCCAATATTTGTGCCTAAACCATAACTTTTTGACTTGTACTCAACAAGGCTAAATTTACTTGCGTCGTAGTTTCTGTAAAAAATGCTACTACCCTGCGATACGCCATCTGGCGTAAAATACGGGTCTGTATATGATAGACTTAAGCTTTCAGAACCTGTAGATGTATTAAGATTTAAACCTATCTGGTTACCTGTGCCTAAAAAGTTAGATTCAGTTACACCAATGTTAAATTGCAGACCAAGGTATGAACCATAAGCAAGACCAGCGTTGAAGCTACCCGCAGATTGTTCTTTAACAGTAAAGTCTACATCTACTTGGTCATCGACACCTGGTACTGGAACTATATTAAAATCAACTGTTTCCATGTATGGTAGACGTTGAATTTGCAGTTTTGAACGCTCAAGGTTTTGATTAGATAACCATGCACCTTCAAGCTGTGTCATTTCACGACGTAGCACCTGATCAGCTGTGTTTTGATTACCGCCTACAATAATACGGCGTACATATACACGTTTACCTGGATTAACCGATAGAGTTAGCTGCACTTCTTGCTTTTCGTCATCAATTTCAGGAATTGTTCGCACTTCAGCATTAGCATAACCAAAACGTGCTAAGTAACTTTTAATGAATTCTTCAGAAGAGGTAACTACTGAGCCGTTATAAAGCTCACCCGCTCTTAGTGGGATAACACTCTTGATTAAATCTTCACGACCAAGTAAATCACCAATGAAGTCAAAACCCTTAACCTTGTATTTAACACCTTCAGTTAAGTTAGCTGTAACGTAAACGGATTCACGCTCAGGACTTACTGATACTTGTGTAGAATCGATATTAAAACGTAAATAACCACGGTCTAAATAAAAGCTGCGAATTTTTTCTAAATCGCCCTCAATGGTTTGCTTTTGGTAGCGATCGCTACCCATAAATTGCCACCAAGGTAAATCTTGCTGAGACTCTGCTAATTTCAATAAATCTTCATTTGAGAAGAGCTCGTTACCCACTAAGTTAATTTGGCGGATGGACGCGGCATCGCCTTCATCAAACTCTAACTTAAGTTTTACACGATTTCGTGGCAACTTAGTAACGCTAATATCTACTTTAGCGTTATATTTACCAATACTGTGGAAAAACTCTACTAACCCTTTTTCGATACTATCGATAACGGTTTTATCAAGTGGCTCACCTTGACGAATATCTTGTTGATCAAGAGATTCATTAAGCTGCTCGTCTTTAATGTCTTTGTTACCATCAAACTCAATGAAGCTGATCGTAGGACGTTCAGTTACTTTAAAAATAACATTATTGCCATCACGTAGCGCTTTTATATTATCAAAGTGACCAGAGCGGTAGAGTGACTTTATTGTTTTTGAAATCGTATAGTCATCAACATTATCGCCTACGTTGATAGGAATATGCGTCAATGCAGCACCAAGTGCTACACGCTGTAAGCCTTCAACCTTCAAGTCTTCAACAACAAACGAAGTTTGGCCTAGGGCTGCAAAGCTTGCACCTAATAAACTTGAAACTGCCAAATGTTTTTTTATAGCCATTTTATTATCTTTATCCTATACAACTGTATTAACGCTTAGCACCATATATTAATAGTGCTTTACAATCGTGTTCTAATTAGTAATTTGTCACGCTGCAACTACAAACGCGATACATCATTGAACAAAGCGAAACATGTTAGAAAAATGAGTAGCAAGGCTCCCACTTTAAAACCAAACTCTTGTGTCTTTTCAGAGACTGGCTTTTTACGAAAAAGTTCAATTATGTAATACATTAAGTGTCCGCCATCTAGCACTGGCAGGGGTAATAAATTAAATACACCCAAGTTAACACTTATTAAGGCTAGAAAGCTTAAAAAGGCAACTAAACCATAGCTCACGCTAGCGCCAGCACCTACAGCAATACCTACCGGACCACTTAAATTTTTAACCGAAACTTGGCCTGTAATTAAATTACCTATCATATCAAAACTAAGGGCAATCAGGCGCCACGTTTCTTTTGTACCTCGTACGATACTATCGAGCGGACCATACTGTCTAGTCTTTACATACCCATCAGGCCATTGTTGAACAACAGGCGCTACACCTAAAAAGCCTTGCTCAATACCGTTATTATCAAGGCGGCCCTGAGGGGTTACCGTCATCGTTTTTATAGTATCTTGTCTTTTTACACTAAATTGTAAAGATTTGTTAGCCGATTGCGTAATAAGATTAACTAATTGCTGCCAACTGGTTATTGTTTCACCGTTTACAGCTAAAATTTTGTCGTTAGGCTCTAATTTAGCAAACTCTGCCGCTGAATTTTTAGTCACCGCTGCAATAACAAGCGTTGCCTGAGGCCTAAATGGTACAATACCTAATGAACTCAACGGGGGTACATCTTGTTGATCAAGTTTCCAACCATCTAGATTAAGTATTTTAACTTGCGGCTGCAGGTTTTTGTCACGAACTACAACTTCAACACTTTCTTCACCTAAGTTAGACATAAGCGCAAACGTGGCATCTTGCCATGTGGTTATTTCGTCATCGCCAATTTTTATAATATGTTGAGAAGGCATAATGCCCGCCTGCTCTGCGCGACTGCCTTCGGTTATGCTGCCAACAACGGGCTTAACCGACTGCACACCTACCATATACATCACTGCAAGAGCAAAAATAGCAAACAAAAAGTTAGCCATAGGTCCTGCAGCAACAATAGCAATACGTGCTTGTACAGATTTAGCGTTAAACGATAAGTGACGTTGATTTGCTGGCACCTCATCAACTCGCTCATCAAGCATTTTTACGTATCCGCCTAATGGAATAGCGGCAATCACGTATTCGGTATTATATTTGTCGTGCCATTTTAACAGTGGTTTACCAAAACCAATTGAAAAACGCAGCACTTTAACGCCCATTTTGCGCGCAACCCAGAAATGGCCGTATTCATGTATTGCCACTAAAATACCAAGCGCTAAAATAAATGAACCAAGA
>NZ_BADT01000046.1 GCF_000239855.1 Pseudoalteromonas sp. BSi20652
CTAACAGGCATAAGCCACTAAATTTTGTTTGCAAGTCGAGTGTATTACCTTGCTCGAAAAATTGGTTAAAGACTGTTTTCCTAGGTAAAGCTCCACCCAAATATTTAAAAATACTCATATTATTCCTATCTTAGTAAACCTAGGCGGCATATACCGCCTAGGCTTGAATTCCTTTTCTGATTGTTAAAGAGCAGTAACTTTTAAACACCCGCAATAATTTGCATTGCAAGGGTTTTCATCAGGCGTTTCCAATATGGGGTGTTGTCTGGTTGGTTTAGGCTTTCATCTATTGGCCACTTTTCCCATGGTTTGGTGATTTCTTTGTTTGCCCAGCGTTTTGGGTTGGTGATGGCGCCATCAAAGTTAAAGCGGTAAATATCATCATCAAGTGCTTCTTCTATTTGCTTCATCTGCTTGTAGCTCATTAAACGCCAGTACGTTTCAGGGCGGTTATTTTGTTTATCAAACTCGTGTGTTATTGGGTCAAAGTGACGAAATGGCTCTATTTCAGGTGAATCAACGAGTGGTTTGGTTAAATCCATAAAGCGCACAACGCGCTCCCATGTGTATTTGCAGTAGTTTGGGTTTTGTGGGTTGTCTTTTACGCGTATTTCACTAAATGCACCACGGTGGTTTTCATAATCTTTATGGGCAATATACATCGCATGGGTGACACCATGACCTTGTGAGTGGTTGGCTTTAGAATAAAACGCTTCTATATCCTCAAACGGAAATGTCGAATGGCCGTGCTCATTTTTATCTGCGTTGTTTACTGACCACGAAAAGCTCACTGTTTGGTTTTGGCGGTCAAAATATACCTCGCGTTTAGGCAAGATAAAACGCGCTAATATAGGGCTAAAGTTTAAAAAAATAAATTAAAACCCAAAGAGAGACATACAAAAAAACAGGAAAAGCCGCAACCTCTGGGTAATAAAATGATTCATATACCCATACCAACAGAGATATAATAGAAAAAAAACTTAATACTGGCCCCAGAAATATTGGCCCTAATACCACCCCTAGCGACCAATCATTCCCTTTTTGAAAGCCTAAGTAGCGTCCCTCGTTATCAATACTATTTGAATCTTTAAGCCTTCTTTCTTCATCTTTTAAAACTAAAAATTTAACTATTTGAAATCCCATTAAACCATTGAATTTATTAAACCTTTTTTTTGAAAAATAATTTTTAAAATTTTGCGAATTTTCTATCACTCTTGCATTTAGTTTTGCAAATTTATATGAAATTGACATTCTGTTCCTTACAGTTTTAAAATTTCTGTTTGCCAATCAATAGCATTTTCTGGTTGTGCTTGCTCATCGTCTATTTTTTTATAAGCTAACAGTTTTTGTGGGTACGATACATTTTCTACCTCTACACGCGCTTTGGCATTTATATGCCATACAATACTTTTATCAAACTCCCCAAACGTATTCGCTTTTATTATTTGCCCTTTAGCATCACGCTCGTACTCAAGTGGTTGTAACACGGCGATGTCTTTAACTCCAAATGCGGTTTGAGAGCGAACAGGCCGCCCTGTTTTTGGAACGTAAATAGGGTTTGTTTCTACGTTGAGTGACTGACCACCTCGTGAGTAACGTTTTATTGTTACATTTAAGTAAACTTGGCTTTTTTGTTCAATATACAGGGGTAACCCGACTTCAATTACATATTGATCCCAACTCCAAGCCATTTTTTTAATTGTAAGCTTAGGGCTAAAGAGTACAGAAGTGATAAATCGCATGTAAAGTTTGGGGTTTGTAAACGTTGTATAGTCGTTTTGTGTTGGCAGGCTTATTTTTTTAGTTTGCTCATCAAAATTTATTTTTGTCGATTTATCAATTGAAAATATGCCGTATTTTGCCCATATTTCGGCATCAGTGATTGTTAAGTAACTCGCGACGAGCCCGGCTAAAATACTGCCAATTAAAAACGCCCAACCAAATGGCCCCATTGAAACAAATACAGCACCATGTATGGCACTGGCAATACCTAAGCCGCCACCAATTAAACTGGTAAGTGCTGCACCATGCTGCCCTTTTTTATTTAAATCGTATGCATCCCAGATTAATAAACTAGAGGTAAGAGCACCTGCCAAGCCAGCCGCAAACCTAAGTTTTGTAAATAAGACTGTCCCTTCTTTATAACGCATAAAGTCTTCAATTTTTTCTGCTACATCAGTATACATCGCTTTTGACATAGCTGTGCGGTTATTAAAGTATGCCTCGTATACTTGGGCCGATGAGATAATAACCGATGAAATGGACGCTATATTTTTACCTATTTCATAAGCTCTTCCTTTTCCTTCAAAATTCTTTTTATATTCTTTATAAGTATTAATAGTGCTGATTGAATCGAGTAAAAAGAAGGTCCCGGGGTTTGATTTTATCCAGTTATCCATTAATTTAGCTGTTGATGGTAACCGCATTGCCGTGCTTTTTATGGGATTTAAATTGTTGTAATGCGCTGCCAACATTGAATTTGTTACATGCTCGGTAGGCAGCGTTAAAACGTCAAGCGTGAGTGTTGATAAGTCTTTAGCAAAGTTTTTTGTATCCAGCCCCTTTTGTATAAAAGCAGCAGCGTGTTTAGAGGCTTGCACCCCGATTGTTTTACCTGTTTTACTGTCCGTGATGGTCACTGTGCCATGAGCGCCTTTATCGCCCGTGACTTCACGCGGTACATTCCCCGAAATAATACTAATATCTTTAGCGCTTGGCTTTTTATTGTTATCTATCGCGTTAATTACTCTATCTAGTGCTTTACTTGCACGCCTGAGTTTAGGCTCTTTGAATAGCGTGCTTTCGACTATATCAACACCAATAATTGTGTGCCCTTCTGGTACACCATTAAAATTATGAATTTTAATATTGCCATAAGGTTCAACGCCAGATGCCTTTAAGCTTGCGCCAATAACTTTTATTTGAAGTGTCGATACATTAGGGTTAGCAGCTGGGTCAAATGCGCGTTTCCAATATTTAATTAATTCGGTGAGTACTTTATCAGACGTTTTGAAAGCATGAGCAATCAGGGTTTCTGTATTACCAAGGCTGTGACCTGCTTGCGCAATATTTGTAAAATACGTTTGCCATTTTTCTGGATCAAAGGTGCCGGGCTCTTGTGATATATCATCAACGATACTTGCATATTGCGCGTTATTAAAATCTTGCCCATAAGCACTTTCTTTAGCGCTTAATTGTGTTCTAACAAAACTTTGTGGGTCATTACATAAGTTTTTGGCAAGTGTTTGCCCGTCTTTTTCTGCTTCAGCTATGCGCTTTTTGAGTTCATTTTTTTTAGCACTATCTGTAATAGGTTTTATAAAAATAGGTAATTCAGCAGTACGTTCATTTGTTGCATTTAAATACTCATACAGTGTTTTTAAAGCAGCACCATAAGCATTTTGGCCCAGACAAGTTAAGTCACGCGATACAGCACTCCAGCTTGGTAACGTTGAAATATTATTATTGCTACATACTGTTTGTAGTGACTCTGTATCAAATTTATCTTGAAAAAAGCCTACAAGCTGTTTTCTACTATCTAAGTATGTTTCTAGGGCACTCAATCCGATTTTTGAAGTGAGCCACTTTTCGATCTCTTTTGCGTCAAGGTGTTTTGCTACATCGCGCAAAGAGCTAGCCTCTAAACTTCTGTCTTCGTGGATATCTTGATTTCCAACCGCTGGCCCTGCAAATTTAGATATTTTTTTATGAAGTTTTTCATTTAAATACAGCTGATATGCAAGTAGTGCTGAATCGTAAAATGGCTTAGATTTTAACTTTTCATATTCAACTTGCATCACAACTTTAGCCATTTCCATTTGCATAAATAAACGATGTGCAATACCTAGCTTATCATGAAGGTATAAGGTTCCGTCAGCTGCTAAAAGAGCCGGCATGCCTTGCGTAAAATCAAGCAATGTGAACCTGTGTGACCTGTAAGTAGTGGCTTTAGTTGTATCTTCACACCTTTGCAAAAGTGGTTTAAGTGTTAAGCGTTTATCACTTTCAAACATTCCACCTAAAGTACAAATGTAGTCCCAAGACCATTGCACTCTCGAAAATGCGACCTCTACTTTTGTTTTACTTAGATTGTCACCGTTATATAAGCTTTTAGCTGCGCTTGGAATAATAATATTACTAACATTAGCGCCTGAATATTTACGCGTGTCTAAACTGTGTTCTTTTGCTAAATCAATCTCACTGTATCCGCTTAAGCCCAGTGCTGCATACTCGCGCCACAAAAACCATCAACAAATATATATAAATATCCACATGCTGTATTCTCAGCAAAGTTATCAGGTTGTTCTATAAATGTAGGCTCAGTTGCTTTGTTTTTATCAAGTGATGGTTCTGTAAATACGCGTGGTTTAATTGTCAGCTGTTTAGGAATTTGATCAGTTGGTTTAGGATTATTTTTTGTTTGAGTTTCTGCCTTACCAAACGGCACCATAAGCCCTTTTCCGCATTGCGTTGGAACAATTAGGTCAAGTGAACATGGAGAATCAACACTAGGTAGTTTTTCAACATAATTAATAGTTGTCATTTTATGCCTCACCTAATACTTTATTTATGCTGTATCCGCCCTGTGACAATTTAAAAGTGCCCTGTCCCAAAAACAAATCATTATTTTGCGCTTCAAGACTATAAACTGCCTCTGCTGGGTCTTCACCTTCTGCGCCTAAATCCCTCACTTGCACACTTAACCCCCTAGGTGATGCGCCACCTGATTGCGCTAGCGGCATAGGCGGGGTGTTTTTAGCGTTTGATATCATTAAATCGCCTTGGCGCACTGCGGATTTTCCTTCAATCAGCACATTAAATGAGCCTAATATAAACTCTGCTTTTCCATCGTTTGTACCGCTTATTATGCCTTTTTTGTTACCCGGCTTGTCGCCTTTACTCTTTGAAAAGTTACTCTTGATGTTAGCCGCGCCATTTCCATTTATTTTGACTGACCCCGCCACACTTGCTACATCGCTTGCTGCGGCCATATTTGGATAAGGGATTGGGATGACACTTGGGCCTACTGTGGTTAAACATACATCTATAGTGCTTAGCTTGCCGCCACTACTTTGGTGCACTGCAGTGCGGCCATTTATGAGTACATTTTGCCCTGATACTGTGGCCACTTGCGCAGCTTGCGCTTGCGAATCTTTAATTAATTGCGCCTGAGTGCCTGCTTCCCAGCCTAGGTGGCTTGATACTAAATCTAAAAATGCTTGAGCATTGGTAATGGGTTTATTAACGTCCATATTGGTTTGCGACTCATTCCACGGCAATATGGGCTCGTTTTTTTGGCTATCCCATTGCGGGGGTGGAATTATGTAGTCGGGTATGAAGGTATTAACCATTTCACCGAGTGTTTTTTCGCGGTATTTGGGGCGGCCAATTTCGGCTAAAAATGCGGCGTCGCCGCTTGCTCGGTCTTCAAATATGGCTATGCCATTTGCTTTTCCTAACGCGCCATTACTTCGGGCGCTGTTATTTAACCCTAATAAAGTGGGGTTGTTGTGTCGCCATGTTACAGAGCCACCGCTTCGTACATCGGCTGTGAGCGCGTCAATATCGTATTGCACAGTGCCTGTTTGTTTACCTGCAATTGCATTAATGTAGGGCATTAAGTTTCACTCCTTGAAATTTTTATTAATTGATCACTGGATGAATTAAATAATAAAAAAACATGCTGTAACCCTTTATTTAGTGGGTTATTTAAATAGCTATTTGCGAGGGCAAGCCCTGCGGGGGCGTTTGCAACCCCTTGATAGCCAATAGTATTATTTAAGTTGGCAAGCTCTATTAGTTCGTCTTCTGGGCTATAGAGTGTTTGTGTATTGGCAAACCATTTTTTTTGCCATGCTAACGAGTCTTTACCTGCAAATAGGTAAGTGTTACTAACGCAAGCCTGTGCTTGGTTGAGCTGCTCGTTTAATTCCCCACTATAAAATTGTGCGCTAAGGCCGCCTTGTAAATGAGTCAGTAACGCGTATCCGCCTTCACCATTTATAATACCCGGCGGGCCGTTTAATACTTGCACCGCGTTATTTTTGGCCTGGTTACTTACATATTGGTAGCTTACGCATGAGTCGAGTGCAATTATAAGCGTATCGGGCGCTATGCTTTTTAAATCAAGCGTTGTAGTTTGGTTAAAATCGGGCACTTGCTGCAAAATGACTTCAGACAGTAACTCAGCCAGTGTATCGTTATCGATAACGGGGTTACCTAGTTCGTCTTGAGGGAGTACAAACACAATTTGGCTAATGCGCGACGTTTGCCTAAGCGTGGGTATATCAATATGTTCGAGTAGTTGGCTTAGTAAAAGTAGGCATTTAGTTTGCCTGTCTAACTGAGCTAGTTCATCTATTTCGACCATTATGTAAGGGGCATCTAAGCTTATGTCGCACCGTATAAGCGCTTTGCTTGGTTTAGAAAACAGCATTTGATTTGCAACGGCTGTATACAAACTGCTGGCAGCGAATCCCGTTGCATTTATGTGGCAAAGTACATCAAACGTCATTGTTGCTTTCCTTTTTAGCCACAATTACTTGGCTATTTTCTGCAACATTTATTGCATCAATATGCCCTCGCCATAGTAAAGAAAACTGCTGTGAGTCTGAGTCAATAACCAGTGTGTCGCAGTGCATGGCCAATGTATGCCTATTGAGTGTATTCACAATTTGTACTATGGGCTCTTCAAAGGGAAGGTTTACTCGCTGGTGCTGCCCATATTCTTGCAGTGGATACAAACCCGATAGTGTAAACGCCCAGCCTTGTGTAAATTTTTTATTTACCCGCTGATCTATCGGTGCGGTGTTATTAAAAAATTCGTTAAGCTGAGTTTTAAACGGGTAGTTACCCGCCATTAGTGCTTTTTGATCTATTTCTGGCATGAGCTCTATGCGCGGTGACCAGTGCGATGGAATGGCCGAAAAACTGGCAACCGGTGTTGTATGGCTTGGCTTACGTAAAAGCGCTGTTGCATATTCAATACACGGTAATGGCTGCCCTACCGCGTGTTTATTTTTTAGTTTATAACCACAGCCTAATGGGTTTTCTAGTAAGTAATCGGTGTCGTCATTGAGGTTTTTGCCACCAAATGCATGGCTGTAATCAACAGGCGTTGGTTTAATTATGAGTGGGTCGGTGGCCACTGGCCCTAACAATGAGCGTTTCCAAAAACGCGTACCTGTAATACGTAAACGTTTATTAAACAGAGGATTTGTGTGCTCATAAAGGGCAAGTTCCACCTCTATTACGCGGGCTTGTTTTGCTTTTGGCGGATAGGCTGTAAAGTTGCCATACACTTCAAAACCCGTTTTAAATGCAACCTGTTCGTTTACTTCACTGAGTGATGAGTTAGCGGGCTCGTTGTAATAATCATCTGCTACTATTATTTCGTCACCCGGGTTGTTTGCGGTGACATTACCTTGCTCGTCAAATTCAAAGTTTTGTTTAACAAGCACTACTTTAGCCTGCGTGCGGTCACGCAACCAGCCATCAAAAAAACTAGCCTGCCAAGGAGAGAAGTTATTTAGCATTTGTTGCCTCCTTTACAATTTGCTGCCATTGATTAGCACTGAGTAACACATGATATAAAGCGCACGCTTGTTGGCGCTCATAATGTGTAGCTAAAACGCGTTGTACTACTGTTCCACCCAGGCCTTTTAACTGCTGAGCGGCATTGCTGCTTGTAAAGCTTATGCCGTTGAGTAACTGCTCTCCTGGGGTGAGCGCAAAAGCTTGCCTTGCGTGTTCTGCATCGTCTAGGTTTAAGCCACTATGAGGGGTTGAACCCGTATTTACAGCTGACATTTTATCTGCTTTTGCAAGCTCACGATTGGTAATGGTTAGCCATGCAGCGTAGGCTGGCTTTTGGGTTACCCCTTGCGCCATTAAATTAATAAAAAGAGGCAGTGCCCGCTTATAAACAAAGTGGCTTAATACATATTCACATTGGTCTGGGTTGGCTTTACAAAATAAAAAACACGGTTCGTCCCAGCGGGGATCGTTAGTAAAGCCTGCTAATGCAAGTAGCTTAGCTTTGTGTGAGTCATCACTCGTTTTTGCAAATACTTTAAATAACATGTCTGATACATGGTCGGCTTTAGTGCAATACGCATTAACTAAAGCCGCATAAGCAATGTTAAAATTGGGGTGCAGCATGGCGCTGTTTTGCTCTGCCTCCCCCAACGACTGGGAAAAAAGTAAGGTAGTTATGCTTTCATCTAGGGCTTCTTTTTCACTTATAAGGCTATTACGCAGTGCTTTGTTTTCACTTATTTGCCAGTAGCTTATTAAATACTTTAATAAGGTGTAGTAACCCAAGTTTTCTGTCGACTTTAACTCGTCAAACGTTTCGTCGCTATTGCGCGTGTGTTCATAATTAAGCGTTTGTAAAAGTAGGGTGTATATATCGCTGTGTTCTGCATTATTAAGCGCAAGCTTAATAAATTCATCAAGCGTTAGTGTGCTAACCTCAGAAAGGTTTTTGCCCAAAAAGTAATCTGTTGGCGCTTC
Source organism: Pseudoalteromonas sp. BSi20652 (assembly GCF_000239855.1). Classification (GTDB taxonomy): domain Bacteria; phylum Pseudomonadota; class Gammaproteobacteria; order Enterobacterales; family Alteromonadaceae; genus Pseudoalteromonas. The sequence goes on from NZ_BADT01000046.1 coordinate 8,515, forward strand.
ACTTTTTAAGTCACTTAAAGTGTATAAGTGGTTAAGTAATTGGCTTTCAATCACGTTTAAACGCGCAAGCGAATACACCCCTTGCTGTTGCAATTTTTGTTTATGTTTTAGTAATGTGGTTAAACGTTGCTTGTGCTGTTTAACTTTGGTGACCTGTGCAAACATAGCGTTAGTTAAGCCTAATTGGCCAACCAGCCAAGGTTAGGTCTTGCTCGCTGTTTGCCGTTATATCTTGCCCTTCGAGCACAATAGTACCGTCAGCAAATATTTCTATAAGGCCCTTGGCCGTTTGCAGCGTTATGCTTTGCTGCGCTTCAATTGTGATATGCCCTTGGCTGTTTTTTATTAATGCAGCAGGAGCTTGATCTTCGCTTGCTAATACCGCCGTTACTACAAACCCTTGTGAAGTATGGGTGAGTAGTACGGTGTCGTTAATTTTACACGGTGTTATGTGTGCAGCCTGCGCGATAATTTCATGGGCTACATTGTTAATCAAAACGGCTTTAACTTTTCCTAAACGGTCAACACGGCTCACTAACGCGAGTATTTGCTGATCATTAAAAATACTTTTAACTTGTGCACTCATTAAATTACTCCTTTAACTTAGTTATTACTAATTGCACTGCCTTTAATAGCTATATTAGTGGCGCTCAGCGTTATATTAGTGGCATCAATCGTTAAGTTGCCCGCTGCATCTATTTCAATACTTGCTCCGCCTTGGCTTAATTGAATAGAGCCCTGACCATTGGCTTTTATAGTAATGTTATTGCCACTATTAAGCTCTAAATCTCCCTGTGGCGCTTGAAGTTCAAGGTTTCCGTCAACAGAGTAAACACTTACATCTTGTTGGGCTTGCACTTTAAGCTCTTGTGCTGCTTTTAATTCTAAATTGCCATCGGTTGCTTCAATGCGCGTATTAGCCGTCGACTTTAAGCTTAAGTCGGCTGCTGAGGTGACGGTAATATCACCTTCACGCGTTTGAATTTGCAGGTTGTTTTCAACACGCGTAGTAAAGTTATTTGCCACGGTAAAATTAGCATCATTTTCAGCTACAAATTGCAGGTTTTCTTTAGCCGAAATTTTTACGTCACCATCAACCGATTTAAGCGTTGCTTGGTGTGCGCCGTTTGTTGCATCAAGCAGTAACTGGTTTTTGTTGTTTTTATTGGCAAGGCTTATTTTTTCTTCGCCTTTTTTGTCGTCCATTACAAAACTGTGACCTGCTTTGGTCACCAGTTTGTTTTCTGTTGGGTTTTGGCTTGTTACTGGGTTAGGCGCATTTTGATTATAAAGTGCCCCCAAAATAATGGGTCTGTCTAAATCGCCATTTTCGCCACAAACGAGCACTTCTGTGCCTTGTGTTAACGGAAAATGCATACCATGACCACTGCCACCATACGGTTGCATTAGACGTGTTGAGCGGCTCTCTTGACCTTCACCATCTTGGTTAAAAGGCAGCTTTACAACGTAATTACCTTTGTCATCTATTTCTTGCTCAATTAATGCGTTAAAGGTTGCAAATACTCGTCTAGCGGGAATTAATGGGGCTTTGTACACTTGGTCAACGCTAATTAAGTACGCTTGGTTTTTATACGTCAAACCTTTAACGTTAGAGCCATATTCAACGGCTGCATTTTGGCTGCCTTTATGCTCTACACGTGTTACTAAGTATTGCCCGTCGTGCTCTGGGTGGTCATAAATATTTAAGCGCATGCCAGGGCGTAAAGCTCTGCAATCGGTATCAACTATTATTTGCTCTCGTTGGCAATCAAACGCCTGCTGCCTAATAGTTGCAAGGGTTTGCCCATCTCCCGATTGTGCATAGTTGTCGCCGTAATGGCTGTCTTCACCAAACCCGGTTACCGATGCACTATTATTTTGCGATACTTGCAAGTTTCCAGGCGCTTGGTAGTTGTAGTCGTTTAAGTGTGTACTTTGCACAAACAATTGCGCTTGCCTGCTTATTGCAAATATTGATTCGCTTGTTCTAACTTGTCCCGAAGGCGGAATGTAGCTTAAATTAACCTCATCAAACTTTTGTGCAATCTCTTTGGAGTCATTACATATATGCAGCGTACACTCACCACCAGTTTGCTCAATAAAGCTATATACAAAGCCATATTTACGCATTAACCGGGTTACAAACTCGTAATCTGTTTCGTTGTATTGAACGGTCATATCAAGCGAACTAGAGCTTGCTTGAACACTTAATTTTTGAGTAGGAAACCCTGCTTTTTTAAACACACTGCTAATTATTTTTCCTGCATCCATGGCAGTAAATACTCGGTTAGAGTGCTGATGTTTAAGGAGCGTTAAATGGGAATTCATGACCAAGGTATAATGATACCCCTGATGACTTTGACCATGTGCTATAAACCCGCTAATTAACCCTGATATAGTGCGGTCAGTCATCGACCACACCATAGAAAGCGAAACGTCTTTTCCTATTAACATGTCTGACGTTAAATGCTCTGGGCTCAATACTTGGATTTTAAATTCATAGTCTTCACATAAACGATCGTTTTTAGACTCAAAGTCGGTTACATACACCATGCCATCGGGCATGCCTTGTATTGCAACACTAAAATGACTTGAGCTGGCTTTTAATTCGTTAAATACGTCCATGAATCCCATTTTTTTGTCCTTTTATTTACGCATTATCGGCAAATGTTGCCGTAATTTCGTCTTGCTCATCAACAGCTAACGTTAAAATATCTGGCATGTCTTCTTCTGCCATAAATTCTAAAATTGATTTGGCTATCCCTGGCAGTATTTGTTGTTCAATGACCGCATTTACCATACGTGCGCCACTGTCAGAGAGCGTGCACTGGGTGGTTAGCTTTTCAAGCACACTGGCATCTACGCGTAACTGCATTTTATGGTTTTCGTGTAATCGATTAGCTATTGCTTCGAGTTTTAAGCTAACAATTGACTGTAATGCGTCAGAGTCGAGTGCTAAATAAGGAATAACCTGCATTCGGGCTAATAAAGCCGGTGCAAAAAAAGCAAGTAACTGAGGTTTTATTAAATCGGTAAGCGCGCCAATAGCAGGCACTGACCAAGGTGTTCCGTCTTCGTTAATGGGCGCTTGCGCTGGGTTAAGGGCTTCGTTAATTGCCGCTTCGTGTTCGGATTGTTGCGACTCTTCGTCGTCTTCTTTTGGACTTAAGTCTATTACCGTTGGTGGTGTGCAGGCGTCAATTAGCTCAGCAGAGCCTAAGTTAGATGTCATGATAATAACGGTGTTTTTAAAGTCGATTTCACGCCCTTCACCATCACGCATGCTGCCACGCTCAAACACTTGATAAAACATATTCATCACGTCTTTATGCGCTTTTTCTACTTCATCGAGCAAAATAACAGAGTACGGGCGCTGTCTTACGGCTTCGGTTAACACGCCGCCTTCGCCGTAACCTACATACCCGGGCGGTGAACCTTTAAGTTGCGATACAGTATGCGACTCTTGGTATTCACTCATGTTTATTGTGGTTAAAAATTTATCGCCACCAAATAGCTGTTTTGCTAAACAACGCGCTGTTTCTGTTTTACCCACACCTGATGGACCAGCCAATAAAAATACGCCCAGCGGACCTTCATCGTTACTTACACCCGCTTTACTCACTCTGAGCGTTTGCGCAATTTTTGCAATCCCCGCCTGCTGGCCTATTACTTCTTGGCCAATGGTGGCTTCTAAATTAATTAAATTACTAATTTGATCTTTTACCATTGCCCCTACTGGCACACCGGTCCACTGTGAAATAATTTGCGCAACGGCATCGGCATCTACTTCACTAAATAAGCCATTGTCTTGCGTATTTTGCTCTTTAAGTGACTGGCGAAGCATTAATAACGACTCGCTATCAAGGTCTTTGTCGCTTGCTTGTTTAATTTCATTAATTTGGTTTAAGGTCGATATTTGCGATTCGCGCGAATGTGTTAACTGAGCTAATTTACTTTGGGCATTAACCAACTCTTCTACTAAGTGCGTTAGCTTATCTTGATCAACCGCTAAACCTTGGCCTAACTCTACATTTAAGCTATTTATTCTGGTTTCTAAATAATTTATGTGTTCACGCTCTGCTTCTATTGCTGCAGGATCTGTTGCAAACGACATACGCACACGCGCCGCGGCGGTATCAAGTACATCAATGGCTTTGTCTGGTAAATAACGCCCTGTTATGTAACGCGAAGATAAAACAACAGCGGCTTCAATAGCGTCATCGGTTATTTGAATATTATGATGCTGCTGGTATTTGTCTTTTAAGCCAGCAAGCATAAGCTGAGCCGCTTGCTCTGTAGGCTCATCAACTTTAATAAGCTGAAAACGACGCTCTAATGCGGCATCACGTTCAAAGTATTTTTTATACTCGCTCCACGTTGTAGCGGCTACGGTTCTCAGTTCGCCACGGGCAAGCGCCGGTTTTAGTAAGTTTGCTGCGTCACTCATACCCGCATCGCCACCAGCGCCAATTAGTGTGTGTGCTTCATCAATAAACATAATGATTGGCGTTGTAGAGTTTTTTACTTCATCAATTACGGCTTTTAAGCGTCGTTCAAATTCGCCTTTTACACCTGCGCCTGCTTGTAGTAACCCCATATCAAGCACTAAAAGGCGAACACCCTTTAGGTCTTGTGGTACTTGGCCATCAACAATACGTTGTGCAAACCCTTCTACAACCGCTGTTTTACCAACACCTGGATCACCTACCAAAATAGGGTTGTTTTTTCTGCGACGGCATAACACATCGACCATCATTCTAATTTCGTCATTACGGCCAAGTACAGGATCTATTTTTCCTTGTTCTGCTTTAGCCGTTAAATCTTCGCAATATTCATCCAGTGCTGCACTGTCGTTTGAACTTTCTGATTTATTGGCTGATTGTGATTTAGCCGCAGAGTTTAAACGCTCTGACGATTGCTGACATATTTTATCTAGGTTTTCAGCTAAAAAGCGCGAGTCAATTTTATCGAGGAGTGCGGGTAACTGAAGCACTGGGCTGTATGGTAACAACTCAGTTAAAGAGTCAACTAAGGCTGCACCTGTTATAAAATCGCTCTTATGCTGAACATTTGCACTTAGCCATGCGCGCTCTAGCCATTCGTATAAACGACGCGAAAATGTAGGCTTACTTTGGTTACCCGCAGGCTGCCTATTTAAAAAGTCTAGTAACTCATGCCAAACAGCATCTTGGTTAACATTAAAAAAATGAAAAATGTGCTCAAGATCACCATTACTGCCTTCTTCCATTAATTTAATAAGCAAATGCTCTGGAAGTACTTCAAAGTGACTACGGCTACTGGCAAAACCTGCAGCAGATTCAAGTGCTGTAGCAGTATGGCCATTTAGCTTATCTATAAGTTGTTTTATGCCTTTAGCATCCATTTTTTTATCCTTAATTCCTTAGTGTTTATACTGTTGATGGCTGTAGCTATGAGTTGTTGTATTTGCAGCTGCAGCCCCTAAATATGAATTATGTCCTAGTACTAACGATTGCTGACCAATGAACTGCTCTGAAACAGCGTCATTTGCTACTTTAATTTGGCATACCCACTCAACATTGCTGGGTAAGTGTGCGCTAAGTAAGGCAGCCATTTTTATTCCATCTTCACTTCTTGGCGACAGGCTCATGGCTACATCGCTACTGACGGGTCCTATATCAATCGTTAAAACGCTGCCGCTTACCAATACTTGGGTCCCTAATACAGCAGAGTTACCTAATATCATTTGGTTTTCTTCGCCTATTGAGCTGGGGGTATCTACGCGTTGCCAATTGGCTCTTGTATCGTCAACTTTTAAAGTGTCTATATTTAAACTGTGCTTAAGCAATTGCGCTAAACCCGCTGCACTTGTTTGCTTTAAGCTTGCAATTCCACATTGAATTTTTTGATCTGTTTTACCTAATAAAATAGATTTAACTAAATCATCAAATTGATTAGCGCCCCTGCCTGCTATATTGATTTGAGACTTTTTCCAGGCCTGAAAAAGCTGGCAATACAAAACATGATTAAAAATATCTAAAAACTGGCGGACTCGGTCACCGCTTTGCTCATCACTTGCCGCTTGCTCTAAAACGTAATGAGGCATAGGCGCATCTACACCGTACAAGCCCAAAAATGACGTAGATAAGCTGAGTTTTCCTCTACCCTCGTTTTCTAATACGCATTCACGAACATCGGTTGCTGGAAACCCCAGCTCTTTAAAAGGTTTAAAAACAACTCTGTTGCTAATCCCTCGCTCTAACTCTTGAGGTGCGGCCCAATGCTTTTCAATCAGGCTCATGGCTTTAAATAAATTAAAACGCCAAGGCGCTGCAATTAAGCTCTCAATCGCGGGGGGTAATTTAGACCAAACGGGGTGTACGTAATTACTTGGCGAATTCATAACTGATAACTCTTACCCGGCTCTATATCCCAACACCACGACTTATAACTTGGAATTGCATTAACTCGCGTTTGTACGCTTTCGTTAATAGGCGCGTACATCAAAAAGAATTCATGTAGTACATTACAAAAATGATATAAGTCAGCGTCTCCAACAAATTTGCTTTCATCAATATCAATTAATACATCAACCCCTTTTATAAAAATGCCACGTTTAATTTGGCTGATAGGCGTTGCTGATATTTTTAAAATACTTTCAATCCTTAGTCGGTTTTCGGCCTTATTTGACCAATCAAATAATACAAGTAACCTTTTAAGTTCAGTTACCTGTGTAATTTGAGAAAATTTTACGTTTAATAGGCTAATAAGCTGCCAGTGCTTTGGCTGACTTGGACATGCTAAGTAGTTTGTTGGGCGAATAACATTTTTCACCTCAACAATATTAGGCATATCTTTACCCCCTTCATTTAAATCGCCCTCTTGCAGTAATTGGCGCGGCCAACCTGCATTAAACGCTGTTAAATCAATCGATAGCGTTTCTTTTTCGTCGTTTAAATTAAAAGGTAGTTGTAAGTAATGTGTAGGGGCAGCCGCGCCTACGTCTGTAGTTAGTACAGTAAATAGCTTTTTTTCGTCTTCAAATACACTTTCGTAGCGTGGTGTGTAATTGTATGTTTCACCTGTAACAGAATTACGACCTGCTACATCGTCAACGGTATAACTAAAAACATGATCGGCTCTAGCTTGGTCTGCGCTGATCATATAGTCTGTGCGATTAGGCTCTATTTTTATTGGCTCAGCCGCTTGGCAAAACAAATTAATAGCGGGTACGCAATTGATTAAAATATTCTCTTTACTTAACTGATGACCCGGCGGTAATTTATTATCCCCCCTAAACACGATTTCAAAACGGTCAATATGCTCAGGAAACTCCTCATCTTTTAAGCCTTCAAAATTTAAAAAATAAAAACGATCTTTGGCATTAAAATAATCAAGTAATAAAGCATACCCTGGGTGGCTTTTAGCCGCGCTGGGAAGTAATGCGCCATCAATATCTAAATAACTTGCGTTACACCCTTTTACTTTAAGCTTTTTATTAAATTCAAAGTGGTTAGCACCAAAGTCGAGTTCGGCCTGCTTATTAGGCGTTTTTAGCAATTGAAATAGTGCGCTACATAATGGTGTATCACCGCGTAGATAAAAATTAAGTGTAGATAAATCAAAATTACTACGCTCGCCTTGGCATACAAATTTAAGCCCGATTCTAAGTTCGGCACCTAAATGCGACTCTTGATACTGCACATGCTCAACATCTAAAGGCACAACATCTAGGCTATGCGTAGTGGTAAATATAATTTTTTTACCGTCAGATTTAGCCGTTGACGGATTTAACTGAAGCCCTTTATCTATAGTCTGTGTTTTTTGCATAGCTAATTTAGGATTAAATTGCACCACAGTACTTGACGGAAAATAACTGAGTAAAATTGGGCAAAGCTGACGCAAAACTTGCTCTGACACCTCTGGCACAGATTCATCTAAGCGCTTTTGAGTATGAGCCGTTAAATAGGCAACCCCCTCTAACAAGCGCTCAATATGCGGATCTCTGTCTTTTAATGCATCAATATTAAGCATACCTGCGTGCTCAGGATAAAACTGGGCAAACTGCTTTCCAGCCTGAGTAAGTAAGCGCATTTGTGCATCAAAATATTGCTGCATTCATCAATCCTTTTGAACTACATTAATTATTGTTTTTTGCGTGTTGTATAACATCTGCTTTGCCGCCCGACTCAAACCGCGTATTTAACTTAATACTTTGCCCATTTGTTAAAAATGCTTGAATATCAAGCCTAATTACGCAGTTATCTTCTTTAATTTCGACCGGTGTTACATTTGCATAACGAACGCGAGGTTCGTATTTTTCTATCAATTTTTTAACTTCAAACGCTAATGTGTGCTGCGAATACGGAAGCCCTTCGTAAATGTCTTCTACATCGGGTAAACCGTAGTCGGTTAAATGTTTTAAAACGCCTCTGCGGGCATTTAATAGCTCATTTAAATGCTTACATACACTGGCTTTTTCATCAGTTTCAAACCCCTGATGACCATTTCGTATAACCGGTTGAGTTAAAAAATCGAATAACGCCATAGTTAAATCTCAATAAAAGGATATGCTTGCGCATATCCTTTAAAATTACTGACTAATTAACGACCTTCAGTCCAAGAGTCAGAGAACTCGATGTTGCCATCTAAGTAAGTCCAAGTAATGCGCTTGTAACGTAGACAAACTGTTTCAAGGTGCGGGTAACGCTCCTTGTCTAAGTCTTTAACGTTGTGCATTGTTGGTGAGATTGAAGTGATTTTTACGTCTTCCAACTTGTGGCAGAAATATTCACGCTCAGTCCCTGTGTCATCAATACGGTACCATTTAAGCTCAAGTTGCTTAAGTGTTTGACCATTTGAACACGCTTTGTACAAGTACGGTGTAGATGCATCAACCGCTTTTGTAATAACAAAAGGTTCATGCTTACGAGTACCTGTAAGTTCACCAGTATCATTATCCGTAGGGATACGAAGTTCATGATCAAAGTGTAGGATCTCAATTGAACCTTCACGCTCTGCAACTGTTACAGAACCTTTGATGTCATTACCTTGGTCATCCTTTAACCACATGTACGCTGGAATTGCCATTTCATTATTCTCCTTTTAGAATGAAGTGTTTCCTGTTAGTTGGCATTGGCATAAACATTATGTTTATGCCCCCCAAAAAGCCCTCTGCTTCATGCCACTGGGGAATATGTCCCAAGTTGGGTGCAACCAACTTGGGGCAATCTTTTCAATCTACATTTTTACACCAACCAGCTACTCACCAAATTGACGTATTTACACTATAAAGCCTGCGTTAAATGCGTTTCATCGGCGGCTTGGCAGTTCATTTTTCGCCAGGCATCTGCCCTACTAGCGCTAAACGAACGTCAATTCCTTCAACTTGGAAATGTGGCACAATATAGGTACTTACGCGGTAGTAACCCGGGTTACCCGGAATTTCTGACACGGTTACTTTTGCATCTTTTAACGGATGCGTTGCAATAAGTGACTCATCTGGGTTATTCATTTTAGTTACCAAAGCGCCTAGCCAATCATTTAGTTGTTGCTCTAGTTCATGACGCGGTTTGCTCGAACCAATGTTTTCGCGCTGTAAAACTTTTAAGTAGTGCGCTATGCGCGACACTAAGAAAATATAAGGTAAACGCGAGTTAATGCGTGCGTTTGCCGTTGCTTCGCTAGTTTCAAGCACTTGTGGTTTTTGCGCACTGTTAGCAGAGAAGAAACACGCAAAATCTGAATTTTTGTAGTAACTAAGTGGAATAAACCCTTGGTTAGCAAACTCAAGTTCTTTAGTTTCAGAAATAAGCACTTCGGTAGGTATTTTTGTTTCAGACCCTTTACCTGCTTCAAACGAATGAAGCGGAAGGTTTTCAACTTTACCACCCGATTGCGGACCACGAATATTTACAGCCCAACCGTTGTCATGGAAGCTGCGAATAATATTAGCTGCAAATGCAAATGTGGCATTACCCCATAAGTAACGCTCATGGTGCTGCGCATTAACATCTTCTTGGTAATTAAAGTTACGAAGAGGATTTGTTTCGCCATATGGTAAACGCAGTAAAAAGCGTGGGAATGCTAGGCCAATGTAGCGAGAATCTTCTGATTCGCGGAAGTTTTTCCAACGAAGAAACTCAGCGCGCTCCATGTAAGAACCTAAATCTTGAATTTTTGATACTTCTTCAAGAGAATCTTTCAAGAAGAATTTAGGACCTACGCTACCCATAAATGGACAGTGAGCCGCAGCTGATACCCGCGAAATTTCTTGTAGTAATGAAACATCTGGCGCTGAACAATCAAACTCAAAGTTAGATACCATGGTTGATACCGGCTCACCACCTGGGGTGTCGTAGTCTGAGGTATAAACATGCTTGTATAACGCAGATTGTGTTGTATCTGGCGCTTCTTCAAAGTCGTCTCTTAATGTTTCTTTATCAACATCAAGCATTTCAATTTTAATGTTCGCGTTATTAGGTGTGTGATTAATTAAATAACGAAGTGAACGCCAAGCTGATTCCATTTTTTGAAAGCTAGGGTTGTGTAATATCTGATCTAACTGCTGAGAAATAATAGTATCTACTTTTGCGATGTAATCATCTAAAAGTAATTTATCAATTCGGGTTACTTCCTGACCACTACTGCCAGCCATTTCTAAAAATACGTTAATTGCTGCTGTTAAGCGCTCATTAGCACGCGTTTCAGCAAGGTTGCTTGCATCTCTGAATGAGTCTAGTTTAATTTCATCTGCAACAGGTGAAATATCAACCATTCCACAAATGCTCTCGTAGGTAGATAAAGCAGCTTGCTCTGTCGTATGTGCAGCTACATTTAATTGTTCTTGCATTGACATGGTAACCTCCTTATTCCGTTACGGGTTGTTTTCTTCTTCAGACGCAAGTGGTGCAATTTCGTCAAGTTTTGCTTTTAGTTCATCTAGCTCAGGCTGATTTTGTAGTACACGCTCAAGCTCTTTACGCAGCGATGAGTTGTCTAATAAGTTAGATTTAAGATCACGTAGTAAATTACGCATTGCCATCATTTTATTAAGTTCAGGCACCTGTGCTGCAACAGACTCAGGATCAAACGATTTAAAAGAGTCAAACTCAAGGTTAACGTTAATTTCGCCGTCGCCTTTAATTTTGTTAGCTACCTGAAAGTTAGCTTTAGGCGCCATATCTTTTAGCACTTGCTCAATGTTATTTTTATTAATTGTTACTCGCTCGCGCTCAGAAAGTTCTTGGCTATTTTGACCATTTGAATAGTCACCAATCACTAACATTTTTAACGGTAATTCACTTTTTTGCGAAGCACCGTCTGTATCAAGCTCTAACGAAATATTGATCCGAGCTCGTGGGATCTCTTTTTGAAATGTATCACTCATGTTTTTTCCTTTGCAGTTTGGTTATCTACCGTCTCAATTCCAATTAAACCTCGACATATTAGTCAGGCCCTTGTAACTAAACCCAACTTAATGCTTGTGCCGGATCAGTTACCATCATTTGCTGACTAATATGTTTAGCAGCTAAACTCATTTCATCTTCTGGCGTTTGTGACAAACTTGCATAACACTGCTTGGAGAATCGCCATACTTCCATGCAAAAACATTGTTGCCATTGCGCTAAATCGTGCGCGTTTATTTGTTCAAGTAATACATTTAATAAAGACAAAGCATATTCATAATGCTCAGACTTTATTAATAATTTGGCCTTTAATAACTGTGCTTGCGCTTTATCAAAAGCATTTAAAATAGTTATTTCATCGACCTTTTTTAGCGCGCTCGACAACTGACCTTTTTCAACTTCATCCACTAGTTCGACGTATTGCTCATCAAATACGTTACTTTGCGCACTGGTGGAATCAGTATTAAATGAATTAGCAAGCTCTCTTATAAACTCTTTATTAACGGGTGAACAAAGCGCACTGCTATCGTCATACTGCAATGATGTTAAAGCCGGAAATTGCTCGTTTAAATTAACAAGCTGTTGCTCTAACCAATGAACAAGGTGCCCTTTGTTTAGTTTTTTAATGCGTTTAATGTAAGAATTTGCAGGTTTAAATTAAATTGCATTGCCCCTTCCATAAATAAGCCTTCAGCTAAATTTAGGGCTTGTTCTGGCTGGTCGCTCGCCAAAGCATTTTCAATAGGAGCAAAAGCGGCTGCACGTGGAGCTGGGAGGCGTGTTTTACCATTTTCATTTGCGGGTAGAGACAATTTAGTCCACCGTGCTGCACGTGATAATTTTACTACGCGTTCAATGTTATTTTGTTCTTTATCAAAGTTTAATAACTGCCTGATAGCGGCTAAATAGGCGGTGTCTGACGCTATGTCGTTGGTATTAACAGCAACTTGAGAACGTGCAGGTGCCGCATTGGTACTTGGCTCATCAGCTTTAGCCGTACTTTGCACAGCATTATTAACAGTCGTTTGTTCAGGCTCTTTTACTGGCTCAACTTTTTCAGGCTCAACAACGGGTACCGGATTGCGTTTTTCTTGCTCGTGAGCCCAATCGTTTAATGTTGATAAAGGGCCAGACTCACTATCAAGCACAGCAACACATTGCTCGTTATATTGTTTTAAAGCGGCAACAAGCTCAGGCCATTGCTCTGGGTTAGTATTATGACCCTGAGCAACTCCTTTTAAACGTTCTTGTTGTTGTAAAAACCATGTATTAACTGCAGCACGCATTCTGGCTTTGAGTGGGTGTACTTCATCTGGAAAGGTCGTTAATAAACGATTAAACAATAAAAGCGAATGCGTAAGCCCGGTCACACCAAACTCACTGGTGGCCGCAAGTGCTAAATAACTTACTATGCGCAAATCTTTACTTTGCGTATTAATAAGATCGGTTGCTTGAATAAACATCATTTTAAAGTCAACTTCACCCACTCCAGAAGAAGAGGCTTTTAATGCTTTAAATGTTTCTTCGTATTTTAGATCATCTCCACACTTGTTCCCCGGTAGAGGTGCACTCAATGCTTCAAGCCATTCAATCCAGGTGGTATGTGTATGCGGCGCTTTATTACTCATGATTTACACCATCGGCGAAGCGCGTCATATACACTTACATTATCCATATCAGCAAAATTAAGTGTTTGTGACGAAGGTTGTTTTTCGACTTTTAAATTACATAAATCAATGATGTCGTTCGATTTTTTATCACATTCCCACACACTATTAAAATATGACGCAGGAATGGGTCTGCAAAAAACAATTAAACTAGGCACTTGATTTTCATCACCTAATTGATAAAAAACCAAGGCTGCCAATTATGATCTGCCACCATTGAAGCAACTAAATGCAACCAAAAACCAGCAACTAACGCACTTTCGTGGGTAAACCGCGGCATAGGTAGACGTATACCAAATTGGCTTCTTAAGCAGCCTCTGTTGGCTATAGATTTTAAAACTGTTGAGAGCTCTTCAATAAGAATTGCGCGTTTAGCGATATCATTTATTCCTAGGTGCTCCCAAAAAACACTCATCGGAATAGTTCTGAGTTTGTCTAATTCTTGAGTTAAATTTGGTTGCTGCTTAAGTGAATTAGCCACCAAGTTGTAGCTCTGAGCTTTTTGCTCCATCTCATTAATATTTGCAGCATTTTTTATATTTTCATTCACGCCCAATAAATGCTCAATTACTTGACTTGCAAATAAAAACAAAAAAGCAGGATGACGTTTATACGTTTCCAAACCGCTGTGCACAAAAGAGCTAAATGGGTAAAAACGTCCGCTGCTATCAGTACTAGGTTGAAGCACCCCAAGTAAACCGCCATCGTCTGCATTACCTGATATAAAAAACAATGATTTACATCCATTTAAATGATGAGTATCGCTTGCTTTTCGGCCTCTGTTTAAATGCGCAAAGCCTTCTTGTAGCCAATGATCAAAAGAGACTGATTCACGCGATGAAATATTAAGCTTTACAAAATCTGGTCTAATGGGTGTTTTACCCATAAAGCCAAATGTATGTTGCTTTACTAGCGTGGGTGTTTTCTTTTTAGTGAATAAATTAAACATTGTTCAGCCGCCTATTGCATTATTCGCGACTGCGATTGTGCCAAGGTAGGCGATTGTGAAAATAAATCACTTGGTAGCGCAAATGACGTGAGCAAATACTTTGAAAATATACCGCTATTACGTCCTGATTTAAGAGAAAACTGCACCGTAAGCGGTTCTTCAGATTTATCTTTTAATTCCCAGGTTGCTAAAAACTCAGTACCTTTAATCCATTTAACATTGGCTGAGTTAAGCACTTTTAATAACGCCCATGGCCCATCTTGTGCAATTGAAATTCTGCGTCCTTTATTATCAAGGCCGTACAATACTGCTTTTTCTGCAGCGCCTCGTCCTGGCCAAGAGAAATTACGCCACTCTTCAGGTTCATTTCGATAACGATATCCCTGCTCACTAAAGCCTAAGTAAGTCTCACGAATGCCTCTAACAGGCACTGGCATCATTTGAAATGTAAACCCTGCGCTATCCGCTCCATTAACAAATAACGAACGCGTTACTTTAGTTGCCTTGGTTAATCCATCTAATAATTGAGGGCTAAAACCAATGCCAACACCATTCCATTGTTTTTCTTCCCAAACACCACGACGAACCTTCATAAACGGTTTAAGTTGTGTATTTATAAAGCTCCATAAAATACCCGTTTCTGCGTTTAAAAATTCTGAAACATCAGCAATGGCGGCATCAGGCCCCGTTAAATTAAACGGGTACTTACCAGCTAAACTGCTGTTATACATGGTGTAAACTTGGTTTTCCCATTCTTGATTTAACTGAGTTCGCGCTTTTGCCATAATGGTCGCAATACCCGCATGAAGTGGCGCTTTAAATAAGGCATCTAACGTTTCTTTAGTTTGTGGGTCAAGCGCACGAGTTTGGCTTTCAATAATAATCCACGACGACTGTAACGCATTACTTTGACTGTTACCCGCAAGCAGTTCTTGAGCAAAAATCATTGCTTGTGCATCATCTTCATTGCTGGCGGCCATTGCTTTAATGTCAGAATGAATACTACTTAACGAGCTGATATATTGCCTTAAGTAGTCCGACGAATTTTTATCTGAGTCTGTCTGTGCAAAGCGCCTTAAATCTGCAAATCGGTTTTCAAGCTCTGGCGCTCTTACTGTGCTAATTTGCGTAATGTTTGGTGTGTTTAATGCCAACTTACTAGCAACATCTGCAGCTGTTTTACCAATTGATGCTTGGCTTTTAAGTGGCGCATCTGCAGGCGTAATATTGTCACTTACTAACTTCATTAGGTCATTAAAAGGACCGTCCATTGACGAAAGGCGCGCAAAATCGATACTGGCGTCATTTAAATCTCTAAACGAAGGCATCTTTATGCTATTTAAAAATTCAAACCACTTATTGCCGTAGTCTTTAAAGTAATAAGCGCGCATAGCTTTAGCCAACGTTTCAGCTTGTGCTTCGTCAACCACGTTTTGGCCCGAATCATTACTTGTTCCCATAACCCAGTCGCCAGAAAACACTAAACGAGAAATACGTTTAATTTCTGGAAAAACATACTCCTCCCAGCCTAAATTTGTGTATACATAAGGTATTTTGTATTTACTTTTGAACACATCACGATTTTTAGAAGCCATAAAGTTGTTTAAAAGTAGTGGCTTTTTACGCTCAGCAAAGCTCGTAATAACTTGTTGATATAACGGGAACGCCTCTGGCTGTGTGTTCAGGTTTTCACGGGCTAACGCAATGGAGGTTTCGTTAGATTGCCAAAATACAATGTTACCTGGCTGCTCAATATCACTGCCCATATTTTCTAAATACATATCAACTAAACTACTTAGTTGAGTATAAATAGGTGCTTGCTCTTCTGCGTTTATATCAATATTAAAGTGTTCGGCAATAAAGCTAAGTAACTGCTCTTTTGCAAATTCAGGTGACATATTTTCAGGATTAGTACTCATCATTAAGTGCATTTTTAACGCATCGTAATAAGCTTGGCGTATGGTCGCTTTCGCCTCATTTTCATTTTGTAACCACTGAGTTTCGTATTGCTTTATTTGAGTAAGTAAACGCTCTTCACCCGGGTAAGTAATAAGCTGATTCATTTGGTTAAACAAAACATTGGCTACACTATCAAGTGTTTCGTCGCCTTCATATATTCCAAAAATAAAATACCAAGGTAGTGAATCCTCGTAACTACGCAATTGGCCATAATGATCAAATAATGCCAACGTAGCGGCTAACTTTTGTTCATCTTTTACTTTATTTACGCTGGCTTCAACCACTGCTTTTACGCGTGCTTCACCCTGGTTTAGTAATAACTGGTTACTTGTGTAAGACGTAATTAATAAAGCAGTAATTGCTGCAATAGACGCTAAACCCGATGTAACGGTTAACCCTTTTAACCAACGCCCAACAAGGCGCTTTTTTCTATTACCACGGGTTAAGTCTTGAAGTTTAAAAATAACATCATTAAAAACACGGTTAATAAAATAACTTTGAGTAATACTTTCTTGTTTTTGCTCAACAATTACAGCACCAAATTGATCTCTGACCCCATTAGTTATGCGTTCTATTGGTGTCCCCTCTTGCGTGCCTGATGTAAAGTAAACACCTGCAAACCAAGGGACTTCTTGATAAGGATTTGATTTAAATAACAAATTTACAAATTCTGTAAGTTTGGTAGACGCTGATTTAAATTGATTAGGAAAATCTAAAATAAGTTGCTTACGATGTTCATTTCTTTCACGTGCAACCTTGCTTAAGCGCTGTTCACATAAACGTTCGTACAGATCTTGCATTCGAACTTCAAACATTTCAGCCGGATCATTTTTTTGATCTTCACTAATATCAAGTAAATAGGCGCCAAATACTTGCTCGCGTTCTTGTTCAGAAAGGTCACTAAAAAAGGGTTCAAAACCACTAATTAAATCAGTTTTTGTGAAGGTAATATACACAGGAAAAATAACACCTAACTGGGTAATTAACTCTTCAATACGCTCGCGCACAAGCTTTACATGCTGCCGAATTTCTTCACTATCTGACGTTAAAACATCAGCAACACTAATGGCTACCATCACGCCATTAATAGGCAGCTTAGGGCGATATTTTTTAAGTAAAGATAAAAACGATAACCACTCTTTGTTTTCAGATTGCTCTGTGGTGTAACGCCCAGCAGTGTCGATTAAGATGGCCTGATCTGAAAACCACCAATCACAATTACGTGTACCACCAAACCCCTGAATATGCAGTTCACTTGAGTTCGAGTACGGGAAGTGTAACCCTGAGTTTGCAAATAAAGTACTTTTACCGGCCGCAGAAGGACCAATGATCATGTACCAAGGTAACGCATATAATGCCGTGTTACCTCTGTAACCAGCACCTAAATGGGAGGCTTTTAAAGACCCCAATGCTTCCTGCATTTTGTCTTTTATTTCATTGAGTTCAGCGCTAGAGCCTGCATTATGACTAGCCAACTCAGACGCTAACTTGTCACCAGAACGTTTAGTCCATAACCAGCGAATAAAAATAAACAGGATAAAAACAGCGGTAACAGCACCCATCGCAATTAATTTTTTATCGGTAGTATCTAAACCTACGATACGACCGGCAAACCATACAATACTTAAAACGGCAATTAAACCAATCAATTGACCCGTTGCACGCGATGATACCAAGCCCAACAAAAAATGGACTAAACCGCTTTTATTAACTCTTCCCTGCATTGTGTTACCTATCGTGTTTCGTTGGTTTTATTGAGCTGAGTCAGCACTTCAATTTGGTTATTTATTGTTTGTGTACTTTGAGTTGCTTGCTTACTAATAACGTAGTGAAAACCCGCAAATAAAGAGGCAATAGATCCCAAACAAATTGATAAAATAACCCAATAAGGAATATTACGACCCACCTTCATGGCAAACCCCTCAGCAGGCACACCGTTTTCAGAAATCTGAGCACTGGGAGTCCCTTTTATATCTTCAATTTGCGCTCTAACATCAACAATTAATGCCTTTAATTGCTCAATACCTTTAACTTTATAAATACCTTCAAAACCAAGTTGCAAGCAAATATAGTAAACTTCTAAGGCAGCAAGTTTTTGTTCACCACCTGTTCGTAGCTTACTTAAGCGCTCAAAAAACTCTTCCCCTGCTCGGTTGTTACCAAAAAATTCAAGCTGTAATGGCCGCGACATCCAATCCATTCTAAAATGTGCACCCGAACTCATTACAAATTCGTCACACATAGCCGTAAGGGCAAACTTAACTTCTTGCATTAAACTTGTTGTTACCTGTTGCGAGTAACAATTACGCTCAAACTCATCAAAACTGGTAAGTAAATTTTCTCTAAACTCTTCAAGTTCTAAGTTAGTAGACTGCTTTAGTTTTAATGGTGTTAGCGCGTTAATTACAGGCGAAATACACGCGACTAAATCTTGTTCTTTTTGTGTTTCTTGCATAATTTCAACTCAACGTTAATTACGTGCTACGGTCACAATTTCTATTTGTGCACTTTGTAATCCAAATGGTACAAATAAACTTAATGACTGCTCTTCAATAATTTGTTGCCAAATAAAGCCATGCGACTCAAGCCTGAAGTATTCATAGCCACTTTTTATAGCCAGTTTATTCGGTGGGCGTTGGCAATGTGTTAGTTGAACACCCGCTAAAGCAGATGAAATCATAATGTCGAGTTTTTCGCTTGCACCTACCTTTACTTGATCACTAAAGGTTTCAATCCATTTTGTGTCTTCTGCTTCAAAATACACAGCTAAATAAAAGTCGTTGTTAGTAAAGGTTGCAGAATCAATAGTCGCCACTTGGTAAATTGCATTTGAAGTTTTTTCGAGCTTAAGCCCCACCATTTTCTTAGGCACTACGCCCTCGAGTAAACGTGTTAACAACTCATCTAATTGTCCAAATACATTGCTTAAATGTTTATGCTGGTAATGTGGCACCTGATTAACTAAATCACTGTGTTCAAACATTGAAACTGAACTAATTAAATCAACAAGCTCACAATACAAACGTTCAGGATGGACCAATGACAAGTTTTTAAGATGATCTAACCGCTTAGCCGATGGTGCCATTGCATTTAGCAATAAAAATGTGTTCATTTCATTTGGGCCAAAATCGGTCACTGAGCCATAATTTTTACGTCTGCTAAGCAGCACATTAACTTTTGCATTAACTAAATTAGCCGTTCTATTTAATAATTCAGTTAAATAAGGCGATGCTGTTATATTTAATAAAGGCGGTACAAACTGCTTATTTAAAATAAATGACCCATCATCTGCGCGTGTTATTTTTAAACACGCAACCGTATCAAAATAGGTTTTAACATCAGAGTCAGACAACAGTATAAATTTAGGTTTAGCAATTAATACTTCGCGACTACGAGACGTATCGTGGTTGTCTTCTAAATCAATATAATCAGCTTCGTAAGCGCTTAATTGGCCACTTGCTGCATAGCCTTCTATGTTGCTTACTGTTTTATTTGCAGCAATAGCAATATAAATAACACTCTCTCCATGAGTATTATCAAGCTCCAGCTTTAACTCTTCATTTTGCTGACGATCAAAATCTAATAAACGGCCATTTTCTAGCAGTAATTTAAAACTAATTACTTTTAAAATACCTCTTGCAAGTGACGATTCGTCAATAGAAAAGTGCTCTAAACCAAAGGCTAAAGGTGACGTAAGTGCATGGCGTATAATTTGACTTTGGTCGTGATAATCATCAAATAACTGAAAATGTTGCTGAGCTAGCAATACACCTTCAGCCCATACTGGCTTAGCGGGAGCTTTTAAGTTCATTACTCGGCCTTATCCACACCAGGTAGTTGCACTTCATTGTTAGTAACTAAAACATCTAATGAGGTAGATAACTTAACGGGTCCATCTGCAAGCGGATAATATGCTTTCCAATTATCCCCATTACGGTCTCTAAATAAAGCAACAATAGCCACAAACTTAGCATTTTCAGCTTGTTCAAACTTAATTTCTGACTTTTCAGAAGGGTGAATTGTGCGCTCTTCTAACGTAATTAAACTATTTGCTAATACTGATTTATCAGACTTCCACAACTCTTCAAATGTAGCTGTTTTAAATGTTTGTATATCAGACAATTGATAAACTTTTAATACAACAGGTAAGGCTTCATCAAACTGGTTTAAGTTTAAATTATCAGTTGCTTTAACGTCTAAACTCACGTTAGTACTCATACAACCGGCTAAAATAAAACACAATGAAAAGCTCGTTATAACCTTTGTAATAAAGCGCATATTTACCTCATAATTATTTTTATTTAAATTAAAATTAGTTTCTGCACAGATTAGCTTCGTAAACTGGGCAAATTACTTTATTAAATCTATCGTTTGCACAATCAGACCACTTGTCACTTTTAAACAACCCTAGAAAACGTTTTGATTTACTTTTCTCTTGTGACTCAACCAACAAAGACTGAGTAACCACATCATCTATAGACGTAATCAATTTAGTATTTATCAAGGAAAGCTCTTTAATATAAACAGACACATCACCATTAATTAAAGTAACTTTTTCATTATCAACTGGGGGGATTGTTTAAAAAAAAGAAAAATAGCTCTATAGACTTTTCTGAAAAAACACGATGGGCAGGAATACCAACTTGATCTAGCAATGAGGATACACTTGTAGTCATTGACCAAGCCAAAGAATACAAGCTATTAATTTGATTTATAAACTCTTTTCTATTCATAACAAGCTCCTTGTCATCAATTTATTTTAACCTCGTAGTACAAGATTAGCATTCTGTCCATTTAATAAACGCAATAGTACAAACTACAAATAGGCATTGTCAACCAATATAAATCTTAATAAATTATATTAATAAAAACATCAATTAAATAGAATAAAAACTCTAAATCCAGCTATTAATCAAATTTTAGCAACAATAAACAACAATCCCTATTTTTGAAACAATATAAAAGGTGGGATAATAAAATGCGCATATATATTATAATTTTATTGATCAAAAGTTTTCAAACAGGTATGTTTAGCGGATATTTTACTGAGCAAGGATTGCAACGTTGTGAGTAAGGCTAATTTTTAAAGGTTAACGATAAAAACCTTAACGTTACACACCTACAAGGCCACGAAACACTTAATCAAGGTTTTTATTACTCAATAACGGTAGAATCCTCAGAAAACCTCCAATCTGATAATTTATTAGCAAACGCTAATGTCATTTTTGTAAATAAAAATAATCAATACCGACAACAAGCTGGATTAATAACAGCTGTAACTAATTTAGGTTTATTTAATAAGGTTTATCGTTTTAACGTTATTATTCAAGACAGGCTTTCAACATTAAAAAGTACGTCTAATAGCAAAGTATTTATCTCAGTTAATATACAAGACGTATTAACACACTTAGCGTATAGAGCCGGTTATTCATCAGGGCAAATTGTATTTAGAACAAGTTCAGCTTTACCTCAGGTAGCACAATGCGTTCAAGCAATGGAAAGTGACTGGTCATTTTTTAATAGGCTCACATCTCAACATGGCCTTTTTTATTGGATTGAAAGCGATACAAACACCGAAACATTAATAATAAGTGACAGTAATTTAAATAGTCCCTATTTAAATACAGGCGTACTTGAGGTAAAAGCAACCGGTGGCATGAACGCGCTTTACAACAATAGCTTTTTTGGATTTATGCACAGTGAAGTAAAGCAAACCCTGTCAAATAATGCAGCAATAAGTAACGCTCATGGGCAATTTCAAAAAGTAGACAGCAATAGCCAATCGTTTTTTGAGCCCGTAGCAGAAACACCTAGCCAAGCCGCATTACAAGCACAAAATTTTAGTAACGCATTAGGTACACATAGCAAACTAATTACCTTAACAGGCAACGTATCAGATGTATTTGCAGGCTGTTCAATCTCGCTTGACGATCAAATGGGGTTTGCTAGCGGTGACCTGCTGTGTATAAAAATAGAACACACGCTAAACCAAGCAAATGACGAAAGCAGCCATGACGGCGAAACTCATTATCATTGTGTTGCACAATTTATTGAGCGCGGTACGCCGTTTAAACCAATGCCTGTAGAGCACACAGCTAAACCAATGGTTTTTCCAGCCAAAGTTGAGTCATTAACGGGGAACGCATTTGTCGATGAACATGGCGAATATAGAACACGTACCGACTTTGACAAAACAGCACGGCCATTAACTCAATCAAGCCCGGCATTAAAAAAATTGGCGCTATATGCATGTCAAAACCAACCTCAGGCCACTGGCTGGCACTTCCCACTGGTCGGTGGCTCAGAGGTACTTATTGGCTGTATTAATAACGACCCCAACAACGCATTTATAATGGGTTTTGCACTTAACGCCGATCAGCAAAGTGTAGTAACAGCGGCTAACCCAACACATAACCGCCTTTTAAGCGCCGCCCAAAACGAACTTTTATTTGACGACGATCAAAACGAACCTAAAGTCATTTTACAAACGCTTGCAAGTGAGCACTACATTGAACTAAATGCTAAAAAATCAGGCCGCCAATTTATTCAATGGATAAGTCAACTCGGTACTATAAATTTACACGCAGGGCGCGACCTGTGCCTTGAAACCGAACAAAACAATGTTCAGTTTGTTATTAAAAACAATCAATTTATTGATGTTAAAAATACCGTATCGCAAACCACAACTAACAACCATGTAAATTATCAAAGTGGTGGCAGCCAAGCGTTCAGTGGTAAAAATGCGGCCCTTACGAGCGAGAATGAAATATCACTCCTCACCGGACGTGCAGTAAAAGTGCATGCACAGAGCGACATACTCCTTAAAACCAATAACAGCGACTTAAAGCTTAATGTGCCTACTGGCTCTACGTTTTTACAAACAAACAATAATATAAGCATTACGGGCTCAGGCAATGGCGATTTAATTATTCACAACGCGGGCGGCGAGATAAAACTCGACAGCCAAGGTAATGTTGATATTACCGCCACTAACGTACTCACACTCGATGGCACATTTATAACCTTTGATGGGCCGGTTGATTACGACATAACCAGCCCCCAAACAGCGCGGGCACCAAGCAATGCAAGCCCCGCC
Organism: Pseudoalteromonas sp. BSi20652; assembly: GCF_000239855.1. Taxonomy (GTDB): domain Bacteria; phylum Pseudomonadota; class Gammaproteobacteria; order Enterobacterales; family Alteromonadaceae; genus Pseudoalteromonas. Next base: position 31,573 of record NZ_BADT01000046.1, read on the forward strand.
AATATTA
>NZ_BADT01000045.1 GCF_000239855.1 Pseudoalteromonas sp. BSi20652
GCATGACTCAACTCCTTTTGACATATAACACTTACGATAAGCGGTTTGGCAGCGCTCTTCTGACAAATTCGTCTTCATCGTTTTGTTAGTAGCTCGGGCTTTTAACAACCTCATAGCTTCTGTAATACTCGAGATTGGTGATTGAATTATCAAAGGCAAAAAAATTGGCGACACCACAATCAGCTCCACTTTGTAAACTAGTTATTGTAACTTCTGCGCTACCTATAATGATTTCTGAATTTTTTGCGTTTTCATATTCAATCATATTCAAAGACGATAACATTTCGTCGTTATTTAACAATTGAATATATTTAGGCAACTGAATATTTCCAATTTTCCTTGACGGCAACAACCGGATTATTTCGTCAGGTGGAATCGCCGCCAGAATATAAGCTTCGCCATTTTCATTTATCGTTGCGACGATTTTAGCATTGAAAGTAATCTCTCCGAAAAATTGCAGATATAATCCGTTATCAATGGGATTGAGCGAAAAGGGGCTATTCTGAGGAATAAAATATTCCCAATTCCCAAATTTTTCCGCACTAATTTCCATAGAGAAGAAAAAAATAACTAAAAATGCTGGAATCTTCATGGCTGCTAACAACTTTATCAGAGTACACTTTCCTTTTTTAGCGCGAAAACGTCCTTATTTTATGAACTTATATTAATAGCAAATAGTGTAAGCTATTGCCAGCTATAAATATTTTGCTTACTGTAGTTTATAAACATGTGAAAAAGAGGAAAATGTCCTCTTATTCTTACTAAGTTAATGACGACTTACCTGAATGACCGCTTCTCGCTCAAAGCAGACAATAAATCTAGCCTGTTTCATATTTTAACCCTCAATATTACAGCAGCAATGTCTTACACATTGCTGCTCACTAATAATAGGTGCGATAGTACTAAACGAATACCTTTACTTCTTAACCTTGCCTTTAAGAACGTAGATTTCACCATCGAAACTCCCTTGAATTGTCAGTCCTTGGCTCGCTAGTTCTTGCAAATATTCGATATGATCTGTAGTGATATGCTGGCCCGGGACTAAAAGCGGAATACCCGGTGGGTATGGAGTAACTAAACCTGCACAAATGCGATTGTTGCTTTTGCTAATAGGCACAGATTCGCGATCGCCATAAAAAGCGTCGCTTGGAATACAAGCCAAGTCTATCGCTGGTAAATTCTCAGGCAAACGGGCTCTGCGCGTTGATGTTGATAACTTTACCTTACCGCTGTCGAGTTTTTTCAACGCATTGTATAAACGGATTATCTTCGAACGCGTGCCACCAAGGGTTAGCAAAACTAAAATGGTGCTGTGAGTGTATTTTTCTATTTCTAGGCCAATTTCGTCCAGTAAATATTTATGAATATCCTTTAATGAATAAGGTAATTCGCTAATGTCGATAAGAATTTTTAGCGGATCGTGGCCCATGTTATCACCACTAAAATGTGGAAATATTTCCATAAAATCTTGCTTACCTAGCACTTTAATTTGCTTGAGCGAGGCCATTTGTTGTTTAAATTCTTCCACATGATTCAACAAGGCATTAAGCAATTTGTAGCCTTCCATTTCCAATTGCTTTTGGCATACGTCAAGGGATGCAATAAGCTGGTACTTTGGTGATGTGCTGGCGTAAATACTGTAAATCTCTCGAAAAAAATCGGCATCAAAGTCAGGATCGTTAACATGAATATAAGACGCTTGAGAAAACGCTGAAACCACTTTATGCGCGGAATGGGTTATATAGTCTGCACCTGCATGAATAGCGGAGTAATGACGAAAGCTAGGATGAAACAATGAGTATGCAAACCAGGCTTCATCGATAAACACCTTGATACCATATTGGTGAGCATAATCTACAACTTGTTTCAGATCGCTCAGTAGGCCATCGTATGTGCAGCCGGTGAGAACCAGTAATTTTGCATCGGTATTATTTTCAATTGCTAACTTGATATCGGCCAACGACGGTGGCGCAAAAATACCATATTTAGGATTTAATATACTCGCCAAGTAGATAGGGAAGCTAGCAGATTGCAAGATGCCATAGTGTACAGATTTATGGCAATTACGATCGATGATCACTTTATCTCCCTTGCGCAGAAGTGTCTGTAAGATGATCTTATTTGAAGTAGATGAGCCGTTCGTGACGAAATAGGTATGATTAACCTCAAACGTTGCCGCTGCTGACTCTTGAGCGCGACCAATAGTATTAGTACTGTCTGACAATGAACCTAATGAGTCTACCGACACCGACAGATCGCCAACAAATACGTTACGACCATAAAACTGATAAAAATCTTTAATATAAGGGGAATTTCTAAAGCTCGAGCCGCCGCTATGACCAGGCGTATGCCAAGAGTCGTTTGATTCGCCGACATAACGGCGATACGCCGTCCAAAATGGCGTTTCTGAGCGGTCGTCAAAGTCGTTGATCATATAACCTAAGATCGCTTCAGGGTCAGAAATTACCTCATCTTTAAAAAAGTAAGACTCGATTTCTTCGGACTCGTTGATGATCTCCAGCCCTTTAGTGTCGTCGCCAATAACATAAACCGGCAGTTCGAGACGAATTGCCTTTAATTGCTCGATAAACCGACTATAAGTCCGTTCGCCAACCTTATTTTGCAAATCCCAGCTGAGTACAACCGCTTGAATATCACCATCTTCTTCTACACTTTCCAGCGCGTGTTTTAGCTCAAGACGCTCAACAATATCGATATGAATATCGTCTCGCTCAAAATTAGGAATAGTCTTTGACAGATTCGTTGAAAGCTCTTTTAGGGTGATTGGATCTTGCTCAATTAACAAGATACGAAGTATCGGTAGCATAGGGGAGTTCGCAATATAATTTATAATACTCAGTAGCATAACCAAAGGAGTGAGACTTGTGAAATTAATACTTTGATAATGTTCTATTAATTGTGAAATTTTACTAATACGGACTTACGTATAAAAATATTTTATCTAGATGGATTGATAGGCGCGGCTTT
>NZ_BADT01000044.1 GCF_000239855.1 Pseudoalteromonas sp. BSi20652
TAAAAAAACCGGACAAAAGCCGGTTTTTTATATTCTATCAAAAACAAATTATAGAGCTTTAATCTTAGCTGCTATACGGCTCTTATGACGAGCTGCTTTGTTTTTGTGAATTAGACCCTTAGTTGCGTAACGGTCTAGGATAGGTGTAGCAACAGAAAAAGCTTGCTGTGCAGCTTCTTTATCGCCCGCTTCAATAGCAACAAGTACTTTTTTGAAGTAAGTGCGCATCATTGAACGACGGCTTGCGTTGTGCTGACGGTTTTTTTCGCTTGTGATAGCGCGTTTTTTTGCAGACTTGATGTTAGCCAAGGTTTGCTCCTAACAATCTTAAAATAAAGCTTAAATTAAAGGCCGTGGAATATGCCTGTTTCTATCATGGATGTCAATTTAAATTTAACAATCCAAGAAAAACTGCACCATATAACGAGCATCAATTTGCCGCTTTAGCAGTTAATACCGACATTGTAACAAAGCACAGACCCCCAGCCTAGTGCTTTAAAGCGATTTATAAAAAAGACTGTGGCATAATCGCCTATATTGAGGATTTTTGAGTAGGTTTAAGGTGTCAAAAGGTTTATTTCGCTCCGGTATGATTGTTAGTTGTATGACTATGATATCGCGTATTTTAGGGCTCGTTCGAGATGCAGTCGTTGCTAATTTATTAGGCGCAAGTGCGGCGGCTGATGTTTTTTATTTGCTAACCGTATTCCTAATTTTTTACGTCGTTTATTTGCAGAAGGTGCCTTCGCACAAGCATTTGTACCTGTACTGAGTGAAATTAAAGAACAGCAAGGCGACGACAAGGTCAGACTTTTTGTTGCACAAGCAGCAGGCACATTAGGAACCATTTTACTGATTGTCACTATTATAGGTGTTGTTGCCTCACCCGTTATTGCAGCATTGTTTGGCACCGGTTGGTTTATAGATTGGTGGCAGGGCGGACCCAATGCCGAAAAGTTTGAACTTGCAAGTTCATTACTTAAATTTACATTCCCTTATTTGTTTTTTGTAAGCTTAGTTGCGCTTAGTGGTGCGGTAATGAACGTGTATAACCGTTTTGCTGTTGCTGCATTTACACCTGTTTTACTCAATGTTTCTATTATTACGTGTGCAATTTTTTTACATGATAAATTTAGTGTCGGGGCTTATTCTCTCGCAATTGGCGTATTTATTGGTGGCGTTGTGCAGTTATTGTTTCAACTTCCATTTTTATACCGCGCAAAAATGTTGGCGCGTCCACGCTGGGCATGGCAAGACGAAAACGTAAAAAAAGTACGTAAACTTATGCTTCCTGCTTTGTTTGGCGTATCTATTAGTCAAATTAATTTGTTGCTTGATACCATGATTGCGTCATTACTGATGACAGGCTCGATTGCATGGCTTTATTATTCAGACCGTTTAATTGAATTCCCGCTGGGCTTATTTGGTATTGGTATTGCGACAGTTATTTTACCGGCGCTCTCTAGGTTACATAGCAGTAAAAAAAAGTAGCGACTTTCAGCATACTCTCGACTGGGGGGTACGTTTTGTTATATTTTTAGGTCTACCAGCAATGATAGGTCTAATGATCATCAGCCCACTTATTATTACCGTATTGTTTGACCACGGTGCGTTTAAAGAAGACAGTGTTGATCATGTTAAAGCAGTAAGTTTAGGCGTAGTCGCATATTCAGTAGGGCTTGTAAGCTTTATGCTGATTAAAGTACTGGCTCCTGGCTTTTATGCTCGTCAAGACACAAAAACGCCGGTGCGTATTGGTATTATTACCTTAGTGTTGAATATGGTATTTAATATTATGCTGGCTCCTTTTATTGGTTATTTAGGATTAGCACTCGCTACTTCGCTATCGGCTAGTTGTAATGCGTTTTTGCTGTATAGGCAGCTTAAAAAAGAAAATGTGTATCAGTTTTCATCAATGAGTATGCGCTTTACACTTAAATGTGTTGTTGCAAGTATTGTTATGGGAGTGGTTACATGGTTTGTGAGTAGTTACTATTACTGGGCTGCATGGGCTTTTACACAGCAGGTAATATTGTTGATAGCACTCGTGGCTTTGGCAGGTATTAGTTACTTTGTAATGCTATTTTTGATGGGCGTTAGACTAAATACGATAAAAAGTGTAGCAATTACTGAATCAAACTAAAAAAAAGATTATAATCGGCAACTCTGCGGCTTCAATTAATTTTTAGTCGTCATTAATAGCTCGCTAAACAAGGCATTAGGTGGCATGGAGTTAATTAGAGGTATACACAATATTCGCCCACACCACTTTGGTTGTGTGTTAACTATTGGTAATTTTGACGGTGTTCACTTAGGCCACGCAGAAGTATTAAAAGGCTTACTTACTGATGCTAAAGCGCATAGTTTGCCTAGCACTGTAATGCTATTTGAATCCCAGCCACAAGAGTTTTTTGCTAAAAATAATGCACCAGCACGGCTAACGCGCTTACGAGATAAGCTACGTTTATTAAGTGATTTAGGCATTGAGCGAGTTATTTGCATTAGCTTTAATCAGCAATTTGCAAACATGCATGCTGAGCAATTTGTTAATGATATTTTGATTAAAAAGTTAGGTGTTAAAGCGCTCACTGTTGGCGATGATTTTAAGTTTGGAAAGCAACGCCAAGGTAACTTTGACTTACTTGCTAGCATGGGTAAGCAAGCGGGCATGGACGTAAAAAGCACTGCGAGTTTTCGTCAATTAAATGCTAGAGTAAGCAGCACTTTAATACGAGATGCTTTGGCATCCGGTGACTTAGCAAGTGCTAAAATAATGCTTGGTCACGATTATGCTATTTCTGGGCGTGTTATACACGGTTGGAAAAGAGGACGTGAACTCGGTTTTAGAACGGCAAATATTGCCCTAAAACGCCAAGTGTGTCCTGTCAACGGGGTGTTTGCAGTGCAAGCAACGATTGCAGGAAAACAGATTTTTGGAGTTGCAAATGTAGGCAATAAGCCGACATTTAATGGAACTCGTGCATTATTAGAAGTTCACCTTTTTGATTTTGCACAGGATATTTACGGACAATTTATGCATGTGGAGTTAATAAAAAAACTTCGCAATGAAAAAAATTCGAGACATTAACACAATTAACGGCGCAAATAGCAACTGATGTTGCTGCCGCTAAGCAGTGTTTTGGTTTAAATCAGGTAGCCGATAGAGACGGAATGTAGGATAAATGAGCGACTATAAACATACTTTGAACTTACCGGAAACACCGTTTCCAATGCGTGGCAATTTGGCACAACGTGAACCAAAAATGCTTAAAGCATGGTATGAAGACGACCTGTACGGTCAAATTCGCAGCGCTAAGAAAGGTAAAAAGACCTTTATTTTGCATGACGGCCCTCCGTATGCAAATGGCGATATCCATTTAGGCCACTCAGTTAATAAAATATTAAAAGACATAATTGTTAAATCTAAAACATTATCTGACTTTGATTCACCATTAGTCCCAGGTTGGGATTGTCATGGTTTACCAATCGAGTTAATGGTTGAGAAAAAAGTAGGCAAGCCGGGCGTAAAAGTAACCGCGAGCGAGTTTCGTGAAAAATGCCGTGCATACGCTAAAAAACAAGTTGAAGGTCAAAAAGTTGATTTTAAACGTTTAGGCGTATTTGCAGATTGGGATAAGCCTTACTTAACAATGAACTTTGACTTTGAAGCGAATGCAATTCGTGTACTTGGTCGTATTATTGAAAAAGGTCATTTGCATAAAGGTGCTAAGCCTGTGCATTGGTGTACAGATTGTGGTTCTGCATTAGCAGAAGCTGAAGTTGAATACCAAGATAAGCAATCACCAGCGATTGATGTACGTTTTACATTTGTTGATCAAGATGCTGTTGTGAGTGCATTTGATTTGGCTGATGGTCACAAGGGTGAAGGCAGTGTTGGTACTGTTATTTGGACAACAACACCATGGACGCTTCCTGCAAACCGCGCAGTAGCTGTGCATGCCGATTTAGAATATGCATTGGTGCAGGTTGAAGATGAAGGTGTACAACAACGTCTAATTTTAGGCTCTGAGCTTGTTAAAGATGCAATGGACCGTTTTGGTTTTAATCACTTTCACGTATTAGGCTATGTAAAAGGTGCTGCACTTGAAAACTTACAAGTAGCCCATCCTTTTTATGATTTTAATGTCCCCGTGATTGTTGCAGAACACGTAACGACTGACTCAGGCACCGGTGTTGTACATACAGCACCAGGGCATGGTCAAGAAGATTTCGTGGCTGGTTTAAATTACAACCTTGAAGTAGCTAACCCTGTTGGCGCTAATGGCGTTTATTTACCAGATACTGAACTTTTTGCAGGTCAGCATGTATTTAAAGCAAATGCGAGCGTAATTGAAGTATTAAAAGAGCACGGTGCATTAATGCATCATCATGCTATAACTCATAGTTACCCACATTGTTGGCGCCATAAAACACCGATTATTTTCCGTGCTACACCACAATGGTTTGTAAGTATGGATCAGGCTAACTTGCGTCAAGATTCTTTAGAAGAAATTAAAAACACGCAGTGGTTGCCAGAGTGGGGCGAAAGCCGTATTTCGAACATGGTTGAAAGCCGCCCAGATTGGTGTATATCTCGCCAACGTACTTGGGGTGTGCCAATTGCATTGTTTGCAGATAAAGATACCGGTGCACTTCATCCAAATACTCAAGAACTCATTGAGCAAGCTGCACAGTTAGTTGAAAAATCAGGTATTCAGGCATGGTACGATTTAGAACCAGCTACATTACTTGGTGAAGAAGATGCCAAGCAATACATGAAAGTGCAAGATACGCTAGATGTATGGTTTGACTCAGGTGTTTCACACGCATGTGTTGTAGACGCACGTGAAGACTTGGTTGGTCCAGCTGATTTATACCTTGAAGGCTCTGATCAGCACCGTGGTTGGTTTATGTCATCAATGATGACATCGGTTGCAATTAATGGTCATGCACCTTATAAACAAGTACTTACACATGGTTTTACTGTTGATGAAAACGGCCGCAAGATGTCTAAGTCACTAGGTAATGTTATTTCTCCACAAAATGTGATGAATAAACTAGGTGCCGACATTCTACGTTTGTGGGTGGCTTCTACCGATTATACGGCCGAAATGACTGTATCGGATGAAATATTTAAACGTTCTGCCGATCGTTACCGCCGTATTCGTAACACCAGCCGTTACTTGCTAGCTAACCTAAATGGTTTTGATCCAAAAACTGATCAAGTCGCTATTAATGACATGGTCGAGCTTGATAAGTGGATTGTTGGTCGTGCTGCACAACTTCAGGACGAAATTTTAGCCGCATACGATAGTTACCAAATGCTACTAGTAACGCAAAAGCTAATGAACTTCTGTACGGGTGAGCTTGGTTCGTTTTACTTAGACGTCATTAAAGATCGTCAGTACACAGCTAAGAGTGACAGCCATGCACGACGTTCTTGTCAAACAGCGCTTTATCATATTGCAGAAGCAATGACGCGTTGGATGGCACCTATTATGAGCTTTACCGCACAAGAAATTTGGGAAGCTTTACCGGGTGAGCGTAGTGACTACGTATTTACATCTGTTTGGTACGATGGTTTACAAGCGCCAACAAATAGCCAGTTTAGTAACGATGACTGGTTAGAAATTCTAACAGTACGTGACGAAGTAAACCGCTTATTAGAAGCTGCACGTAAAGAAGAAGTCATTGGTGCAACGCTTCAAGCAACGGTTAATTTATTTACGGGTAATGAGCTTGCCGCTAAATTAAATGCACTTGGTGATGAACTGCGTTTTGTATTATTAACATCGGCCGTAAATGTTTCTGAAGTTGATAGTCAGCCAGCTGATACACAAGCTACCGAAATTGAAGGTTTATTCATTAGTGTTGCTGCAACAGATGCTGCTAAATGTGAGCGTTGTTGGCATTACAGTGAAGATGTAGGTGTTAACCCTGCTCATCCTGAAATTTGTGGTCGTTGTGTAAGTAATGTTGACGGCGAAGGCGAAAAGCGTCAATTCGCTTAGGAGTTATTCTTAGTGAGCAAACTAGCCCAAAAAAGTGGTTTAGTGTGGCTTTGGTTGAGTCTATTACTATTAGTAATAGACTTTGCCAGCAAAACACTTGTTGTAGGGACTATGGCTTATCAAGAGTCAATAAATTTACTCCCTGTTTTTAGTATTACCTATGTGCATAACTACGGTGCTGCTTATAGTTTTTTAAGTGATGCGGGTGGTTGGCAGCGTTGGTTTTTAAGTGCGATTGCAATCGCTATAAGCGTCTTATTGGTGTGGTGGTTAAAACGTTTACCTGCAACAAATAAAGTACTGTGCGGTGCTTATGCACTGGTACTTGCAGGCGCTATTGGTAATTTATACGATCGTATTGCGTATGGTTATGTAATCGACTTTATTCACGTATTTTATAAAGACTCGCATTTTCCTGTATTCAATATTGCCGATTGCGCTATTTGTATTGGCGCAGCATTATTGTTATTTGACGCCTTTACCGGCGAGAGTCCAAAGGAGCATAAAGCATGAGCCAAGCTGTAATTGGTGAAAACTCGCAAGTAATTTTCCATTTTTCTATTAAATTAGAAGATGGCTCTGCCGCTGATTCTACCAAAGTGCACAACAAACCTGCTAAATTAACAATGGGCGATGGCAGCTTAACGGCAAACTTCGAAAAGTGTTTATTAGGACTAACTGCAGGCGAAAGTAAAACGTTTGAATTAGAACCTGAAGATGCTTTTGGTAAGCCGAATCCAGATAATATTTACTATGTTGATCGCAGTAAATTTGGCCCAGAAACACCAGCTAAGGTAGGTGCTATTATTGCGTTTACTCAACCTGATGGCACTGAGCTACCTGGTTTAGTTCGCGAAGTGCAAGGTGAGTCGGTAACGATTGATTTTAATCACCCTTTAGCGGGTCAGCGTTTAACGTTTGAAGTTGATATTATTGAGGTGGAAGGTTAATGGAAATATTACTAGCTAATCCACGCGGCTTTTGCGCTGGTGTTGACCGTGCTATTAGTATTGTTGAGCGCGCCCTAGATATTTTTGAAAAGCCAATTTATGTGCGCCACGAAGTAGTACATAACCGTTATGTGGTTGATGGATTAAAAAGTCGTGGTGCGGTGTTTGTTGAAGAGCTTGATCAAGTACCTGACGACAGCATTGTTATTTTCAGCGCACATGGCGTTTCACAAGCTGTTCGTTCGGAGGCTAAACGTCGTGATTTAAAAGTATTTGATGCAACATGTCCGCTTGTAACTAAAGTGCATATGGAAGTTACACGTGCGAGTCGTAAAGGTATTGAGTGTATTTTAATTGGGCACCAAGGTCACCCTGAAGTAGAGGGAACAATGGGACAATATGATAACTCAGCCGGTGGCATTTATCTTGTTGAAACCGTTGATGATGTTGTTGCGCTTAATGTAAAAAATGCTGAAAATCTTTTTTACTGCAGCCAAACAACGCTTTCTGTTGATGATACTGCCGATGTTATTGATGCGCTACGCGGTAAGTTTCCATCAATTGACGGACCTCGTAAAGATGACATTTGTTATGCAACGCAAAATCGTCAGGATGCTGTTCGTGACTTAGCTGATAAAGTTGATGTGCTATTAGTTGTTGGCGCTAAAAATAGCTCTAACTCTAATCGCTTACGTGAACTTGCAGATAAAATGGGCACAGTGGCTTATCTAATTGATGATGCAACTGATGTACAAGAGCAGTGGGTTTCAGGCTCTAAATCAGTTGGCGTAACTGCGGGTGCATCTGCGCCAGAAGTACTTGTACAACAAGTAATAAGCCGATTAAAAGAGCTTGGTGGTAAGCAAATTATTGAAAATCCAGGCGAAGTAGAAAGTATTGTATTTGCTGTTCCTGTTGAGCTGCGTTAATCTAAATATAGCGTTAGTTTAAATAAAGGAGAGTCGTTATGAGCAAAGTGCCACAATCAGATGCATTGCTTTTTTCGGCTCTTTTTAATGATAGAGGGGTATTATCGTCTTTAGTTGTGACGCAAGTTATAGCTATTATTTTAGCGTTTGCACCCAATGTAGAAGGTGATGTTTGGTTACGCCTTGGTGTCATAAGTTTGTTTTTACATTTAACTGTATTATTCAGTACTTCTTCTTTATATTTTTGTAGATTCTTTTTACAGAAAAAAACCAACCGATTCAGATCACCGCCTTCCTCACTGCTTTTATACTAAGCACTATTATATTTAGTTTTTGTATTCCTACATTACTGTTGATATTGGAGTTGATGAGCAACTACTTTATTTTATTCTTCGTAATTGTATTATTGTATTTTTATTGGCTGCATTATTTGTTCAATTTTTATTAATTTATTTTGAAAAAGAACAACAAACAAAAGCACTTTCTCGCGCTGAGCTCGATGCATTACAAGCACGTATTAGACCCCATTTTTTATATAATAGTTTAAATACAGCTGCTGAGCTTACTCATCATGATGCAAATGCTGCGGAGCAAGCTATCTTAGCTTTGGCTGCTTTATCGCAAGCCGCAATGCGCTCAGGGCAAAGCGTACCACTTGAGGATGAAATTGCGTTAAGTAAGCAATATGTTGCACTTGAATCTTGGCGTTTTGGCAGTCGGTTAAAAGTTGATTGGCAAATACCAAGCGAGTTACCCACATTGGCGCTGCCTTGTTTAACGCTTCAACCATTAATTGAAAATGCAGTTTGTCATGGTGTCGAAATCAGTGAAGTAGGTGCAACAATTAAGGTTGAGTTACATGTTACAACAGGTTATTTAACAATTATTGTCTCTAACCCTGTAACAGTCAGTGATGTAAAAACAAGACCTAATAACGGTATGGCACTTGAAAATATTCGTCAACGTTTAAACATTTATTATAATAATAAAGCGCAATTAACTATTACTAATAAAAACGATGTATTTAGAGTAAAAGTTGTGATCCCAAAATATATCGAGAAAGCCTTGTGAATATACTTATTGTAGATGATGAGCCGCTTGCAAGAGCGCGTTTAAAAAGGTTAATTGCTACACATAAAAACATGACAGTACTTGCAGAGGCAAGTAATGGGAATGAAGCTTTAACACAGGTAAAAAAATAGTACCAGATTTAGTGCTTTTAGATGTTGATATGCCAGGTATTAACGGTTTAGAGGTAGCTAAGGAACTCAATAAATTAACCATCCCACCGGCAATTGTTTTTGTTACAGCTCATCCTGAACATGCTTTAAATGCCCTTCAGTTAAGTGCCGCAGGCTATTTAGTTAAGCCCATATCAGAGCAGGCTTTACAAACAGTACTCGAACAAGTCGGGCGTCTAAATAAAGCGCATTTACAAAAGCAACAGGCTGTAAAAATAAGTTATCAATTAGCAGGAACACTTAAGAGTGTTGAAATGGACGCTATTTATTACTTTAACGCTGAAGAAAAGTATACAAAAATGGTACTTAAAGGCGCAGAAGCGCTTATTGAACAAAGTTTAAAGCAGCTTGAGTTATTATACCCAGCCTATGTTTTACGTATTCATCGTAATACGTTGGTAAATAAAAGTAAGATTATAGCACTGCATTCCCAAAGTAATGGGAATCACGCTATTCAATTACAAGGCTGTGATGAATTACTGCCAGTGAGTAGACGAGAGCTTAAAACAGTTAAAAATGCACTTTAAATTATGATGGATCAGTTTTAATGCATAACTTATAAAAGCACGACGAATTAAATTTTGTATTAACCGTTTATCAACAAATATAACCGCTTGTCCTAGTATCAATTGAATCCTTAAATTAATAGCATAAACTTATAATCAGATAATTTTTATTTGGTTCTACTATGCAATCATCTCAAACAAAAGTGCAAAGAGGCTTCACTCTAATTGAAGTGTTAATTGCATTTATTATTCTAAGTTTTGGCTTACTTGGTGCGGTGGCTTTGCAAGCAAAAGCAAAGCAGGCTAGCTTTGATTCTATGCAGCGCGCCGCAGCAGTCGCGCTTGGAAATGATATTATTCAACGTATCCGTGCAAATGATACAGCTCAATTAGTTGGGCTTTACGCAAAAACATTTAATAGCAAAAGTTCGACATCTACCTCGCAAACATGTTTTAGCGGCAGTTGTAGTGCTGCGCAAGTGGCTGCTTTAGATTTAGAGCAATGGAAACGAGCAATAAGGGCACGAGAAAACACGGGTACGTTAGATGATGCAACTGTGTGTGTTACACCAACAGCAGTGGGTGGTTCTGGTGGTAAGGCATTTAATTTAGAAGTCATTATTTCGTGGCAAGGTAGACAAGAATTTACAGCCAATGATGCAACAGCTGCAATACAGTGTGGCACATCAGACAATAAACGCCGTTTAGTTGTGTTGACCAGTTATATATATGTGAGGACATAACCATGGGGCAAAAAGGGTTTACGCTTATAGAAATGATGATTTCACTTTTTATTGGTGGTTTGATTTTAGGTGGTGTGATGTTTACCTATATAGGTATGAAAGTAACCACAAAAGATACGATGACCATAGGTGAAATTCAAGAGTCTGCGCGTCTTGCAATTAATATTATGCAGCGTGATATAGAGCAAATCGGCTTTTGGGGTACGTATTACGATGATTCATTTACTGCGATCAATACAACTACATTAGCAAATCCGGGCACTGACTGCTTTGAAGGGTTAAATAATGGCAGTTTTCCTGATTTAGCTACAGCGAGTAATTTCAGAACCATTTATGCAAAGGTTGCTGATGAATCTAGGGAGCTTAATTGTGTTAATAATCCTGTTAAAAGTACCGATATTATTCAACTTAAGTTTTTACAGGGGCATAAGTTAGAAGTAAGTGCCGCCGGTAATGAAACTCAAGCTGATGAAAATTATTTTATTGCAGAGCAAGAAAAAGCGGTATTTAAACGTGGTGTTGTAGATGCGGCCTCATTAAATGTCAATGCAACTGTGTGGCCATACAGCCACCACGTTTATTATATTTCAGAGCAAACCTATCAAATAAACAATAAAAATATAACGGTACCTGCATTAATGAGAAAGCGCTTAATAGGCGCAAATATTACAACTGAGACGATTATGGAAGGCGTTGAAAATATGCGCTTTGTGTTTGGCCTTGATACCAACAGTGATAATCGGGTTGATAGTTATAAGAGCATTAATGATATTGATCACACTGACTGGGAAAATAGAAAGAGTATTTTAACCGTGCAGGTGTTTTTATTGATCCGCTCACTACAAGCAGATCCAGGTGTGAAGCTAAAAAACCAAACATACACATTAGGTGAAGATGATGATAAGCGTGAATTAACCTTTGACGATAACTTCAGACGCACTGTATTTACCACCACAATCCGTTTAAATAATGTTGGATCAAACTTATGGCGTATTTAGAAATTTCACCTAACAAACAACAGGGTGTCGTGCTTATCACCGCACTAATAATGGTTATTGCTGTTACAGGGATAGCAGTAACACTGATGAGCAGCAGTAGTATTGACGTTAAAATTACAAATGCAGCGCAAGAGCGAGAAGTGGCCGAAAATGAACTCATTGGTGAAGTGCAGCGCATGATCTCTGATGAGGCAAATCAAGGCGCTAATAATCAGTTCTTCCTGACTCCTGATGAAGTAATTGCAATCGCGGATGGTGATGACAAAGGTATGGTGATTGCAAATCATGCTGATATGCAAAGCAAAATGACTAACCTGAACAGGGGGGCGTTAGATTTAGAGTGTCCTCGACGCTTTAATTTTACAGCTGGTATATCGTGCAACATGGTACAAGTTGCCACTACGATTGAGTATGGCTCTAAAAGCAAGCACTCACTCACAATTGTTACCGGTGTAGCCCAAGAGATGGCTAGCATAAGTAAGGGGATTTAATATGAATTTTAAATTAAACAAAGTGCTAGCAGCATTACTTGGCTTAGCGGTTTGTGCAACAGCAAGCGCAGAAGACATTGAGTTATATGTTAACCACAATGTGGAAACAAATGAAAAACCCAAAGTATTAATGATATTTGATACCTCTGGTAGTATGGCTTGGGATGTAACTGATGGTCAGCAGTGTTATCGCTGGGATGGAGGTTCAACAACTCAACCTCGCATGTATCAAGTTACATGTTATGAAAGCTCAGGACCTAATAACACCAGCCAGTGTTTTAAAAAAGTTGACTCATCTGTGCTCCCTTATAGTCGTTTTTATAATGGTTCGGGAACAACCGGAGACAATTTCACTTATGGATATCCTAGCCCCACATGTAACGATAGTCGTCTAAACGTCGCACAAAGTGCTATTGCTCAATTAGTAACAGACAACGATGATATTGATTTCGGTTTAATGCGATTTACAGGTAACGAGGGGGGCTATGTACTTGCTAAAGTTGGTGCTAATCAGAACACTCTTTTACAAGAAATTAATAATTTACCTGCAGCTGGATCAACACCTATAACAGAAACGATATGGGAAGCTTATCGCTATATAACAGGTCAAAACCTTGACTTTGCTCTTGGAATTGATGACCGTGATAAAAGCATAGATAATAATACGACTTACAGATCGCCTTTTGAACGAGGTAATGGAGAACCATTACGCTGTGATAATTCAATAAACGTTATCATAATGACAGATGGTGATCCAAGGAGAGACGAAGACAGGAATGACTCAATCACAAATGAGCATAATAGTCTCTTTAGTGATGCTATACCTTTTGCGGATGATATAACTTTTGCTGATGGAAATGATAATTATAGCGATAGCTATTTAGTCGCAATGGCTAAAATTTTACATGGAACGTCCGATACACCGGTGGATTTATATACACCAACAAGTGATGTTTTAGATACAGGCCGCCTTTATACAATTGGCTTTGGCACAGGTATGAGCCAAGGAGGAATTGATTTACTCGATAAAGCGGCAACTGTTGGTGGTGGGCAATACCTTGAGGCTCGAACATCAGAGGCTTTATCTGAGGCATTAAAAAATACAATTTCACGCATTAGAGAAGTAAACGATAGCTTTTCATCTCCTTCAGTTGCGAGTAATAACGTTGATCAAACGCGAAGCCGTGATGCTATTTACTTCGCTATGTTTTTTCCTGAAACAGGTACTCGTTGGCGTGGAAACCTTAAAAAATTAAAGGTGTCTGGGAATCAAATTGTTGACTCAAAAGGATTGTCGGCACTCGATGAGAATGGCTTGATTGACGAAAATGCAGAAACATTTTGGTTGCCAAGTGGGGAGCCAGCAGATGGTAACTTAGTTGCACAAGGTGGTGTGAACCTTCATTTAACAAATTTAGATTCAGATAGCCGTAAATTATATACTGATAACCAAGGCTCTATGGTTGATTTTAATACATCAACGGTTAATGAAGTTCTTGATTTAGTTGATAATAACCCTCTAAGCTTATCGAGTGATGATATAAAATGGGCAATGGGTATAGACGTTGATGATGAAGATGGCGATGGATCTAGCGTTGATCAGCGTAACGATATTTTTGGTGATCCTTTGCATTCTAAACCTGTTGCGCTTGATTATGGTAATGATGATATTCGAGTTTTAATAGGCACTAATGCAGGCTTTTTGCATATGTTTAAGGATTCAGATGATAGCGTAAGCGAAAGTTGGGCATTTATACCTTCTGCATTGTACGACATTATTGAGCCACTTAGAAAAAACCAAGCCGACTCTAAGGTTTATGGTATGGATGGGCCTATTAGCGTGTACTTCAGTAACAAAAGCTTAAATAGTGATGGTTTAAATGACGGTATTATTGATGCAAGTGGTGGTGATAAAGTGTGGGCTTTTGCTGGCATGCGCCGAGGTGGGAACAATTACTATGCTATTGATATAACAAACCCTGATCAGCCTAAAAAATTATGGGACAATCCTATTGAAGGCGGCAAAGGTGAGTTTAAAGAATTAGGTCAATCGTGGTCTAAACCGCAAATAGCTTACATAAAAGCATTTGGGGATAAACCTTTGCTTGTGTTTGGTGCAGGTTATGACACAGACAAAGATTTAGTGAATAGAAGTAACGACGATATTGGTCGAGGTATATACATTGTAGAGGCAGAGACCGGTAAACGTGTTTGGGCTTTAACACCTGATATTAATGGATTTAAAGGTAAACATAGCATTGCAGCAAATATCACTACACTTGATTCAGACTACGATGGCTATATAGACAGAATTTATGCGGCAGATACAGGTGGTGATATATGGCGTATAGATATGCCGGGTACTAATACGAGTGATTTTAGTCACTTCAAATTAGCTGAGTTAGGCGATAATAAAGCCAACGAAGATAGACGTTTTTTTTATAAGCCACTTGTTGCTCGTACTATTTACAGTAAAGTAAGCGAGATAACAGTTAACGGTCAAAAGGTAATAACACGTTTAGACACTCCTTATGATGCTGTTGTCATTGGTAGTGGAAATCGCTCAAAGCCAACGGGTACAAATGAACAAGATCAATTGTTTATGATAAGAGACGAAAACACAGTTACTCAATCTTTTAAAACAAATGCACCAGATACAATTAAGCCCGATGATTTAATGCTGATGAACTCAGATCCATTTGGTAATGCCCTAGATGATGTTGCCGACTTTGTTGATTTAGAAGTAGATTTAGCTGAATTTAATGGCTGGCGTTATGAGCTTGGTACCGGTGAAAAGTCATTAGCTGCTGCTACCGTGGTAGGCGGTGTTGCTTACTTTACAAGCTTTACACCCGCTTCGGACTCTGCAACAGAAAATCAATGTTCGTTAAGTGGCGGTAGCGGATCGTTATATGCATTTCATTTACACTATGGAACAAAAGTGTATGACGATCTTAAATTTACAACCAGCTATGATGTCCCCGATACGCCTCAGCTGTACTTTGGTGAGGGTCCTTCATGCGTAGATGGTAACGGTGATGGTAAGTGTGATGACAACTCAACGGTTGATGTAACACAAGTGAGTCAATTTTATCTCATAGGTCCAGGTATCAAAGGGGTTAATGCACAAAACCCAATGAAGCCTGTTGAAATATCTGGACCTGGCTTAAATGTTGTTGATGGCAAAATACAATTAGTGAATCAAAATGGTACATTAGGCTTTGGTTTTAAAACACAGCAAACATATATTTATAAGCGAGAAGAAAACGATGAAGTTGGTAATTAAGGAAATTAAATGAAAAATAAACATGGTTTTACCTTAATTGAGCTGATGATTGCGGTTGCAATTGTAGGCATACTTGCTTCAATTGCATTGCCCAATTACACAGAATACGTAAAGCGTGCTTCGCGCGCCGAAGCTGCTGCAGCATTATTAGATGCTGCAAACAAGGAGGAGCAGTATTTTGTCGATAATAGGGAATATACCGAGGCATTTACTGACTTAGGATTACAGGATAAAACAGAAAATGGTCATTTTGAATTAGACATTACTGTTGTTGATGGAAATACATTTACCATTACAGCAAAACCGATAGCCGGTGCAGTAAGAGGTGACGCAGATTGCACAGAGTTATCTGTGACTGATACAGGCCTTAAGAATGCAAAGGGTTCAAAAGGTAACTCAGATATTGATTATTGCTGGGGCCGATAATGTTGTTATTTTTTCTGGCATTTGTCGGTTGATTTAATACGAATTCTGCCAGTTTGACTTATAGATAAAGCCAATCCTTCAAGATTGGCTTTATTATTTGGGCAATAGATAAACGTACCATTTTGAAAACCATTTAATGAACCATCAGGGCGAAAGGTAATTGCATTGCGTGGGTATTCAAGAGTATCTGCCTCATGAACTTTCTCAAAAGTGCTTAGCAATAACTCATCGTCATCTAATGTAGTTGATTTATCTTTATCGATAAACAGAGACATTTGGCCTTCCCACTCATCTTTTGAGCATTTACCACTTTCTAATGAGCAAAGTGTAACGTATGTGCCATTTTCAATTGCATAGAGCCTGCCGTAATTAATTGTTCTGTGGAGAAGGGTTACATGGTTATCTAGTCGGTTTTTTGCTAAAAAGTCAGGGTAGTACCACATGGATAGTTGGCTGATAATACTTACAATTGCAAGCGTAGTCATAAGTTCAAGAACAGTGATCCCTTTACTTTTTGATATTGATAACCTCATCCCTGAAGTCCTAAATTAATTAGCTTTAAATTTAGTTTAGTAAAGGGTTAAAATATGGCAAGCTGTATTGTGTGTTTTTTAACCGCATGTTTGTGCTGTATCGCCTATATAAAAAGCAGTACCCGATTGAGATACGCTTAATGCCTTGTTGTTGTTAGCACCGTTATTAGGGCAAAACACAAAATCGCCAGGGTTTGTTGTTATTCTGCCACTTGTATTAAAACGTAAACGTCTTGAATTACCAGTGAATTTAACTTTATCATCTAAGCTTATTTTTTCCATAACTCGTAGTAAAGAGTCTGTAGTGCTGTTGTAGTGGCCGCTATTATCACCATCAATGAATACAATAATAATTTTATTTCTGTCCCAGCGAGCGCGACATTGCATAGTGTTATTTTGATTTTTCACTTCACCTTGTTGAGCAGCACATATGACGACTATTTCATCGGTGCTTGCCGCTTGCGAACGGGCGTAGGTAATGTTTCTTTTTAACTCGAGTAAATAGTTTTCAGCACGGTTTTCTTCTAACATGTCGCTACTATTCCATAAAGCAATAGAGGCTACTATACCTACTACAGCCACTGTAACCATCAACTCTAAAAGCGTGAACCCGGTTTGTTGTTTTTTCATACTATTCTCATTCAGCACTGGTTTTTAAATTATAGTTATAATTAAGAGCAAAAATTATATCACGATAGATTAATTTATCACCGTAATTCAATTGCTTTGTTTGCTATGAACCCTATGTTTGTCTAAAATCGAGGCATCTGAAGCTTTAAAAAGTAATTAATATGAAAAAAATAGAAGCAATTATCAAGCCTTTTAAGTTAGATGATGTACGTGAAGCCCTGTCAGACGTAGGTATTACAGGTATGACGGTAAGTGAAGTTAAAGGCTTTGGTCGTCAAAAAGGTCACACTGAGTTATATCGTGGCGCAGAATATATGGTCGATTTTTTACCTAAGGTAAAACTTGATATTGTATTAACTGATGAAAATGTAGATCGTGCGATTGAAGTTATCGTAAAAACAGCACAAACAGGAAAAATCGGCGATGGTAAAATATTTGTCACAGATGTTGAGCGTGTAATACGTATTCGTACTGCAGAGGAAGACGAAGAAGCGATTTAATATTTTTTCTATGCAGTAAAAAGGCGCTTAGTAAGCGCCTTTTTTATTTATTTAGTTCTTTTATTTAGTTTTCGAGTTTGCTTTGCGTGCTCACTAAGCTCAGTTAAGCCTAATTGATTGTAACTTTTTTCCATCATTTCAAGCGCGGGATCTAAGTAACTGCTTTGTGAATAGTGTTCAACAACAAACTTACCTCGATTAGCAGCTGCTAAATAAGCTTCACGCTCATAATAGTAAGTGGCTACTTTTAATTCATAACGAGCCATACGGTTTAAAAGCCACACTAAACGACGCTTCGCTTCAGGTGCGTAATCACTTTCAGGAAAACGTTTTACGAGTGTCGATAAATCGGTAAATGCAACACGAGTTCGGTTAGCATCACGGTCGGCTCTATCTACACCAAAGTATTCTTGGAACGCATTCTTATCAGCTTTAATGTTTACTAAACCACGCATGTAATACATGTAATCAAGGTCTTTATGATTCGGATTTAAGCGAATAAAACGGTCAATGGTTGCAAGTGCTTGTTCAGTATTACCTGATTGATAATGTGCATACACTAAGTCCATTTGTACTTGTTTAGAGAATGGGCCAAACGGGTAGCGAGAATCTATTGCACTCAAAAGTTCAATTGCGCGAGCATATAAACCAGAATCTAGTGTTTCTTTTGCATCTTCATATAAAGCGTGTGCAGACTTATTCGGTACACGTTGAATGTCTTCTTGGTCTGGAGCAGACGAACAAGCGCCTAAACTAAGTACAGAAACTGAAAAAACAATGGCAAATGCACGTTTCCCTATTTTATTTATCATTTTATTTGTTACCTTCGATGTCTTCGGCTAGGCCAAGTCGGTAAAACCGAGTAAACTATGCGTATTATATTATGCTTTTATTAAAAGCGATTCTAACCCAGTCGAGCAAAGCTTGCACTGGTAAATTGGGTAAAGTTACTAATGTCAGAGCAAATTTCTCTTCAAGCCGACGTTCCAACAGAATTAGGTGGTAAACGTCTAGACCAAGTATTAGCACAATTGTTCCCTGATTATTCACGTTCTCGTATAAAAACGTGGATTTTGGATGATAAAATCACCGTAGACGGTGAAATTTTCAACACGCCACGCGAAAAACTACTAGGTGGTGAAGTTGTAAGTGTTGAAACAACAATTGAAGCACCACGCGAATACGAAGCACAAGATATCAAATTAAACATTGTTTATGAAGACGATGATATTTTGGTAATTAATAAACCAATGGGCCTTGTGGTTCACCCTGGTGCAGGTAATCCCAATGGAACAGTGCTAAACGCATTACTGCATTACTACCCTGAAATAATTAACGTGCCACGCGCAGGTATTGTGCATCGTTTAGATAAAGACACAACCGGTTTAATGGTTGTAGCTAAAACGATTCCTGCACAAACGCATTTAGTAACAGCGCTACAAAAGCGTGAAAACTTCACGCGTGAATATGAAGCACTATGCAATGGTACTATGACCGCAGGTGGTATGGTTGAAAAAGCGATTGGCCGCCATCCAACTCAGCGAACTCATATGGCAGTACATGAACTAGGTAAACCGGCAATTACACATTACCGTGTTGCTGAAAAGTTCCGTGCTCATACTCGTTTGCGTCTGCGCTTAGAAACAGGTCGTACTCACCAGATTCGTGTGCATATGGCGCATTTAAATCACCCGCTAATTGGCGATCAATCTTATGGCGGCCGTCCGCGTCCACCTAAAGGTGCAACACCTGAATTATTTGAGCTACTTCGTAGCTTTAGACGCCAAGCACTACATGCTGTAAAATTGAGTATTGCGCACCCAATCACAGGTGAAATGATGACATGGCAAGCACCCATCCCAGACGATATGGTTGCGATGACACATGCACTACGTGAAGATACTAAAGCTAATCCTGATATCGATAGATAATGCACTTATTGTCAGCGACATGGCAAAACCTTCATAAAGTAGGAACATTAAGTACTACTTGTGGAGGTGGTGTTTCAAAAACCCCATTTAAAAGTTTTAATTTGGGATTCCATGTTGGTGATAATCAAGAGCATGTATCAAAAAATCGCTCATTATTGACAAATCTCCTACCTAAACCTGCCGTGTGGTTAAACCAAGTTCATAGTTCTGATGTTGCTATTGTTGATGAACATTTTGATTTTGATGAGCTACACAATGCTGATGCGCTTTATACTCAGTTATTAAATCAGCCTTTAGCTATCATGACCGCTGATTGCTTACCTATTTTATTAGTGAGTGATGATGAAAAAGAAGTTGCAGCTATACATGGCGGCTGGCGAGGGCTTGAGCAGGGGATTATTAAAAATACATTAGAGTGCTTTAGTGCAAAATATGAAAATATAAGTGCGTGGCTAGGGCCTGCAATTGGACCAAACCGATTTGAGGTTGGTGCTGAGGTGTTTGAGTTATTTCAAAAAAGGTCCCCTTCATTTACTCAAGCATTTACACTACAAACTAATGGCAAATATCTTGCTGATATTTATGGTATTGCGCGTACTTTACTTACCCAGCTAGGCGTTAAAAATATTACGGGTGGCGACTATTGTACAGTCTCTCAAAGCGACTTGTTTTTTTCTTATCGACGAGATGGACAAACTGGGCGTATGGCTAGTTTGATCTGGCGCAAGTAATTAGTATCTTTAATCATTATATTTCCCCCTACACCTTGAACAAACACCTAAACATACCCATTAATTAAGCAATTAGATTATTTAATAGGTAAAACCATGCGTTTAGATAGATTTACAAGTAAATTTCAATCTGCGCTTTCTGATGCGCAATCGCTAGCTCTTGGCCGCGATCATCAATTTATTGAACCCGTACATTTAATGTATTCATTGCTAAAGCAAAGTGGCTCTAGTGTACGTGCATTATTTGCACAAACGGGCGTCAGCGCTGACGAACTCAACACTAAGCTTTCACAAGAAATAGAAAAATTATTTAAAGTCGAAGGTGTAGGTGGCGATGTCCAGCTATCAAACAATATGGCTTCACTTATTAATCTATGCGATAAGTACGCGCAAAAACGCAAAGACAAATATATTTCAAGTGAATTATTTGTACTGGCGGCATGCGATGATAAAGGTCCACTTGGCGATATATTCAGATCGTTAAATATTACCTCGACTAAAATTGAAACCGCAATTAAAGCCATTCGCGGTGGCCAAAAAGTTGATGACCCAAATGCCGAAGAAACACGTCAAGCGCTTGAAAAGTTTACGATTGATTTAACTGAGCGAGCAGAGCAAGGCAAGCTTGACCCCGTTATTGGTCGCGATGACGAAATTCGTCGTACGATTCAAGTATTACAACGCCGTACTAAAAATAACCCTGTATTAATCGGTGAGCCAGGTGTTGGTAAAACAGCAATAGCAGAAGGTTTAGCACAGCGTATTATTAATGGTGAAGTACCTGAAGGATTAAAAAACAAACGCGTATTATCGCTTGATTTAGGAGCACTAGTTGCGGGCGCTAAATATCGCGGTGAATTTGAAGAGCGTTTAAAATCAGTATTAAACGAATTGGCTAAAGAAGAAGGCCAAGTCATTTTATTTATTGATGAAATACATACTATTGTGGGTGCAGGTAAAAGTGATGGCGCAATGGATGCGGGCAATATGCTAAAACCAGCATTAGCGCGTGGTGAATTACACTGTGTTGGCGCAACCACACTGGATGAATACCGTAAATACATAGAAAAAGACGCAGCCCTTGAGCGTCGATTCCAAAAGGTACTCATTGAAGAGCCGTCGGTTGAAGATACCATTGCAATATTGCGTGGCTTAAAAGAGCGATATGAGCTACATCATTCAGTAGAAATTACTGATCCTGCGATTGTTGCAGCGGCGCAGTTATCTCATCGGTACATTAGTGACCGTCAGTTACCGGATAAAGCGATTGATTTAATAGATGAAGCAGGCTCTTCAATTCGATTACAAATTGATTCAAAACCAGAGTCGTTAGATAAGCTTGAACGTCGTATTATCCAACTAAAGTTAGAAGATAATGCGCTAGCGAAAGAAAAAGACGAAGCAAGTCAAAAACGCCGTGCTGAAATGCAAGAGTTGATCACCGACCTTGATGGGCAATATCGTGAGCTAGACGAGATATGGAATGCTGAAAAAGCATCACTTCAAGGCACGCAAGTAATTAAAGCAGAGCTTGAACAAGCGAGGTTAGATTTAGACGTTGCGCGAAGAGCAAGTGATTTACAGCGTATGTCAGAGCTGCAATATGGGCGAATTCCAGAGCTTGAACGAAAACTTGATTTAGCCTCACAAGCCGAAATGCAAGAAATGACCCTGCTTAAAAACCAAGTAGGTGAGGATGAAATTGCGGAAATACTGTCTCGCTGGACCGGTATCCCTGTTGCAAGAATGCTACAAGGTGAGCGTGAAAAGCTACTGCAAATGGAAGATAAGTTACATAGTAAAGTAATAGGGCAAGATGAGGCGGTTGTTGCTGTTTCTAACGCAATACGACGCTCACGTGCCGGGCTTGCAGATCCTAATCGTCCTATCGGTTCTTTCTTATTTTTAGGCCCAACAGGTGTGGGTAAAACAGAGCTGACAAAAGCACTGGCTGGTTTTATGTTTGATACCGAAGATGCCATGGTGCGTATCGACATGTCTGAGTTTATGGAAAAACATTCAGTTGCACGTTTAGTGGGGGCACCTCCAGGTTACGTGGGTTATGAAGAGGGCGGTTATTTAACAGAAGCTGTTCGTCGTAAACCTTACTCAGTGATATTGCTTGATGAAATAGAAAAAGCACATCCTGATGTGTTTAACATTTTACTGCAAGTATTAGATGATGGCCGATTAACTGACGGACAAGGTAGAACCGTTGATTTTAAAAATACCGTTATTATCATGACCTCAAATTTAGGCTCAGATATTATCCAAGAGCAAGCGGGTAATAATGATTACACGACCCTTAAAGCTAAAGTAATGGAAGTATTAATTAATGAGTTTAGGCCTGAATTTATTAACCGTATAGACGAGACTGTCGTGTTCCACCCGTTAGCTAACGAGCACATAAAAGAAATAGCTGATATTCAGTTAATGAAATTACGTGAGCGCTTAACAGAGATGGGGTATCTACTTGAAATAAGCGATGCCGCACTTGAGCGAATTGCAGAAAGTGGATTTGATCCGGTGTACGGTGCACGTCCACTTAAACGTGCTATTCAACAAACGATAGAAAACCCGCTGGCACAAAAGCTACTTAATGGAGACTACTTGCCCGGTTGCGTGATTGTTATTGATGCACATGACGACTCTCTGGTATTTACCAAGCGTTAATTGTAAATAATTAAACTCAAAAGCCGCTAAAATAGCGGCTTTTTTATGTCTACTATATTGCTAGGGACGGTTAAGTCTTTGTTGCCTAAATGGATGTAGGTAAGGGGCGTGAGCAGGACGCGGAAGCTTTGCTCGGTTTTTACTTATTCTTACATGGATGTAAGGCAGTAGAATAAAGCAGGAGCAGTTATCGAGCCCACTAGGTTACAAACCTCGCGCCGCGATTTAATCTTTCTTGGATTGAACAAATTTCAATCTACAAAGTTCAACACGCCCAGGTATTAAACTTTAAAGGTTAGTAATAAATCGCTCACCTTACGTGAACCATCTACAAGTTCAGCAGCACCTTTTGCCACATTAAAGCTTAAGTTTAGGTTGCTATCACCTAAGTCCTTAATTTGTGAAACATTATTACTAATATCATTACTGACCATTTGTTGCTCTTCTGCAGCAGATGATATTTGTATTGCTAATTGAGATATTTCACTTATTTGGATAAAAATCCCCTCAAGTTGTATTTGGGTTTTATCTGTTGTGCGAACACAGTTATCGGCTTGTGTTTTTGTATTTTGCATTACTTTAGACCAGCTAAATAAAGTATCTTGTATTTCTTTAATAGAGCTGTGGATTTGTGTTGTAGCATTTTGAGTGCGTGAAGAGAGGGTTCTAACCTCATCGGCTACTACGGCAAAACCTCGGCCATGTTCTCCAGCCCTAGCGGCTTCAATCGCTGCATTAAGGGCAAGTAAATTAGTTTGATCGGCAATTCCTTCTATTTCACTCATTACCTTACCAATCTTATCTGCTTCAGAGGCTAAGCTGGTGGCTGTAGTTGCCGCTTTTTCTACTTGAAAAGCTAAATCAGATACCATTTTACTATTATCAGCAATGTGGTCTTTTATTTCAGAGCAACTTTGATGAGTGCTATTCACTTTATCCGCAGTTTCTGCAGTGTTGATGGATATTTCACCAATAGTAGAGCTCATTTGGTTCATTGCTGACGCAATTTGCTCCAAGCGTTCGCCTTGAGAGGCAATACCGTTCTCGGTAAGCGTTGATTGTTTATCTAGATTAGTCGCGATGCCATTAAAGTTTAAGGTTGAGTCTTTCATGCGGCCAAGAACTGTGCGCAATTTTGCACTTAGTAATTGCTCTCTATAATCACTAACGCTATGTGGTGTGAAACCACTGTAAATATAGCGAGAGACTGAATCTGCTTTACTTTTTTGATCACGTAATATTTTTGGCGTAGCAATAAGCTCATCATAATTTAGCGCAATAACGAGAGCGCAAATAAACAAGTTTATTATGGTAATAGTGATTGAACCGACAACAGCAACTAAAATTAGCCAAAGTAATAGGCACAGAAGAGTAATATTTTGTCTTGTTCCAGTATTTTCTCTTAGGTTAAATAGTGACTTTTTAGTATTTATTTTATTGTAGATAGTTTGTGCGCGTTGTTTTAGTTGTGAGCTGGCTTTCGTTCTTACTGATTGATAACCAATAAGCTGATTGTGTTCGAATATAGGGGTTACAAAAGCATCAACCCAATAATAACGACCATCTTTACAACGATTTTTTACCATACCACGCCAAGATTGGCCTTGCTTTAGGGTTCCCCACATTTCTTTAAATACAGCTTTTGGCATATCAGGATGACGGACAATATTATGGTTTTTGCCAATAAGCTCTTGTATTTGATAACCCGCAACAGTGCAAAACTCTTTGTTAGCATACGTAATAACACCTCGAAGGTCGGTTGTAGACACGAGCTCTTGTGATTCATCAAAGTGAACCTCTTCATTTATTAAGCTTTTATTATTGCGCATTGTATTTACTGCCATCCTTTATTGTTGGCTTTATTATATTGCTTACTAAGGACAAAGCAAAAAAACAAACCTTTAACGTATTATTTTTATTATAGTCTAGTACTTTTATGATCTATATCTAATTTTTATAATAATTAAAGTAAAGGTATCAAAAGCTAATTGAATTATTTTTATATAAAATTCGGTCTACTAGATCATTAAATTTAACCTTAATGTATGTAGTTGGTTTAGTATTTAGATGAATACGCATGTAAAGCAATTGTATAATACTTAGAGCAATGGCAAGATTACGGCTTATTATATGATGTTAGTCATACCAAGCGCATGTTCAAAGCAGGGGAAGTAATTGCTATCTAAAAAATTATATTGTTCTTAACAATTTAATCTTGAGTAATCGCTAATAAGCCCCCATAACCTTATGATTAAGCCACGTGGCCCGAGGAAAGATTTTTTGACAACACATGATTTAGCAAATGCGCTTAACGCATTATCAGCAGATGAACATAAACACGCAGTTAAAGGCATCAAACGTGGCATTGAGCGAGAGTCGCTCAGAATACAAGCTAGCGGCGCTATATCACCTCAAGGACATCCTAAAGGTGTGGGTAGTGCATTAACTAATGGACATATCACAACTGATTTTTCTGAATCGTTACTTGAATTTATTACTCCAGTTAGTGAATCGTCAACGCAAACGCTTAAGCAATTAAAAGACCTTCAAAAATTTACTTTAGAGAAAATGGGCGACGAATTACTTTGGCCTATCAGCATGCCGTGCTTTATTGAACATCAAGATGATATTGTTTTAGCGCAGTTTGGTAGCTCAAATACAGGTCAAATGAAAACACTATACCGTGAAGGATTAAAAAATCGTTACGGTAGTATGATGCAAGCAATAGCGGGCGTGCATTTTAATATTTCTTTTCCTAATGCACTTTGGGAATCACTTCGTTCATTAAAGAAAAGTGATGTAAGTTTACAAGATTTTATTTCAGACGGTTATTTAGCGCTTATTCGCAATTTTAAGCGCGAGTTATGGCTAATAAGCTATATGTTTGGTGCATCACCCGCATTATGCAATTCATTTTTGCAAGGTCGCAAAAGCGACCTACCATTTAAAAAATTAGGTAAAGGCACACTCTATTTAGAAGTCGGTACAGCGCTACGTTTAGGGAATTTAGGTTACACAAATAGCGCACAATCTTCATTACGTGTTATGTATAATTCATTAGATGAATATGTCGCGGGTCTTAAAAAAGCAATTAATACGCCGTCAGAGATTTATGGCGACCTAGATGATTATAAGAGTGAAAGCCCTAAGCAGTTAAATAAAAATATTTTGCAAATTGAGAACGAATTTTACTCACCAATCCGCCCTAAGCGCAATGCTAACAGTGGGGAAACACCTACAGACGCTTTACTTAGATCGGGCATAGAGTATATCGAAATCCGCGCATTAGATGTTAACCCGTTTAGTGAAGTAGGTATTGATATTGAGCAAATTCACTTTTTAGATGTGTTTTTAACGTATTGTTTATTAAAAGATTCAGCTCCAATGGATTGGAAAGAACAAGCACGTAGTACTGAAAACCTCGACACAGTAGTAAATCAAGGTCGAGAAGAAGGGTTAATGCTTAACTTTAATAACACACAACGTAGTCTTCAGTCGTGGGGAAATGAAATATTTACCCAGCTCACTGATGTCGCTAAATGGATGGATAATGCGTATGGTGTTAATTATTACTCAGAGACTATAAAGCGTATGGCAACGTGGATAGATAATCCAGAACTTACCTACTCTGGGCGTTACGTATCACAATTAAAAGAGTCTGGTTTAGACAACGGCCACTTTGCACTAGCATTGGCAAATAAATACAAGCAAAGCCACGCAGAAACTGACTACAGTGAGTTTTTAAAGCCGTGGTTGGAACAACAAGTTTTAGAGTCTAACAAAGCACAAGCTGCAATTGAGCAAGCAGATACTCAGTCATTTACCGCGTTTTTAGATGCGTATTTTGACGGTAAACAACCGGGTGTTTAGTAAAATTTAAGCAAAAAAAACGCAGCCTAAGTTGGCTGCGTAAATATATTCAGGGATGAATTAATGCTGTACTGCTGCATTCGGTAAATCAGACCCACACTTTTTAAAAAGTTCAGTGAGATTTAAATAAATGAAAAAATGCAATTGTTTTATTTCTCGCTCTTACTTTAGCTGGTTGTGCTACAGCTCCTCCGAAACAACCTAACGATTTATGTAAAATCTTTGAAGAAAAGCCTGATTGGTATTTTGACGCTAAAGACGCACAAGAAAAATGGGGTTCTCCTAAACACGTACTCATGAGTATGATGTATCAAGAAAGTTCATTCAAACACGATGCAGCACCACCAATGGAATACTTTTTATGGATAATTCCAACAGGTCGCGCAAGTGATGCTTATGGTTATTCGCAAGCTAAAACACCGACGTGGTCTGATTATATTCGTGAAACAGGTAATAATGGTGCCGACAGAGACGACTTTGATGATGCAATCGATTTTATGGCATGGTTTGTTTATAAAACCCATAAAGTGAATAGTATTTCTAAGTGGGATGCTTACGCACAATATCTTAATTACCACGAAGGTTGGGGTGGGTATAAGCGTGGTACATATAAAAAGAAAAGTGGTTAGTCGGTGTTGCGAATAAAGTTAAGCACAGAGCGAGCCGCTACGGGGCGCAATTAAAACGTTGTGAAGATAAATTAGATAAAGGTTGGTTTGATCGGTTGTTTAGCTAGACTTGTAATCAACACAAGGATTATTAAAAGGGAGCCAATTGGCTAATGCCAGTCAGTTAAGCTGACTGGCATTTTTTTATTGGGGATACTTAGATGGTTTTGGCTTAACCCATCGGGGATACCTTCTATCCTCTCGTCTAGCTGGAAGCTTAAATAAGACCAGTGTATTGAGTAAGTGCTGCCAGTGTATTGGAATGTTCCCTGGACTCATTATAGATACTGACGAGAAATACTGAATGACAGCCATCGAACTGCTAGAGAAACTAAGCGGGTTAGGCCATATCCCTGTCACTGTCGCCGGCATCGTCATTATTCTTCGTATTAAATTATAGGCGAGTAACACGCCCCATAGCTCTTGACGCACCATGTCTTGACGCTTGCTTCTTAAATGGTATGCGCTATCAAGCATGGTTTGTTTGATTTCTCTAAACCCAAGTTCTATCTCCCAACGATGACAATATAATTCAACAATTTCATTACCTGGATAACGCAATCTATCCGTCATCGAGGTTAATATACGGTAGCTTTTGCCCTTTATTGTTTTACTGATTAATCTCGCTTTAATCGTTTCAGGAACATCGGAAACGTTTTTTTGTGCATGTTTTGTTGTTTTCAATTCAGTGATATGGTCATTTTTACCCGCGCTGGAGATGATTTCATACTGTAAGTCGGGCCTTGCTTGTATCAGCCAGTGCCTCATCTTCCCAGTTTGGTGCCAACGATTTAACAGGCCTAAAGAATAATATCCTTTATCAAACATAGTCAGTGAATTATCTGGTGTACGTTCAATTAAACGCTCAGCTAATTTCATCTCGTTGGTTTTATAGTTATCAAACTCACTACTGAGCAGTTGATGGCTAATCAATTCCATATGACAGACCATGCGTATTTGAGGAAAGGCTGTATCACCGTATTGGTTGCTACCAGAAGAGAAGGCTTTACGATTATCAGGCGTGTCGGCTGTTCGCCACACAACACCGCCAACAGCTAATAGGTTCAAACCATTCCATGTTTCGAATCACTGTTGCTTATACATTGATTGAACAGATTTATTGAAAACGTGTTTAACGGGATCATCACCTAACCTTTGTCTCGTCTGTACCATCGCACTTGGAGCAACGAGTTGGTTCTTGCCTGGCACATGATATCTAGCTTATTAGCGATATTCCAAACCGATTCTTTTCGAAACAATGCCATGCCAATAACTGACCACAAAACGGCCTCAAGCGGTAACCTTCGCTTACGAACGGTTGCAATCTCTGCTTGTTGAAAACCTTGTTCAATGATTTCAGGGTCAAGAATTTCTGATAATTTTTCAAAGGTATGGTATCGGCTGCTTTCTTCAAGTGTTGCTTGCAGTGCTTGTTCTATATTCACAAAAAAATCCGTAGTTAGTTTCCTAACTACGGATTTTTCATGATCGTTTGGATCGGTCAACCGGTCATTTTCTTAACTGATCGGCATTACCCAATTGGGGCTTTTTGTTTTAGTGTTTTCGTTTGTTGGGTTGTATTTTTACTTGTTTTACCATGTTTTCTTTTACTTCAAGGACTTCAATAGGGTAGCCTGCAATGCGTAAACTGATATTTGCATCGGGGATGTTTTCTAGGTATTCAACAATTAAACCACTTAATGTTTTAGGGCCATCAAGTGGGAAATCCCAACCCATTTCTTTATTTAAATCACGTACGTTAGCGCCGCCATCTACAATACATGAGCCATCAGTTTGCGTTGTGACTTCTTCACTCGGTGTACGAGTTTGTGTGGTTGTAAAATCGCCCACTACTTCTTCTAAAATATCTTCAAGAGTCACTAAACCCTGAATATCTCCGTACTCGTCAACTACAAGGCCAATACGCTCTTTAGATAGCTGAAATTTTAACAGCTGCGTATTGAGCGATGTACCTTCAGGGATAAAGTAAATTTCGCGTACGGCTCGTAGCAACGATGGTTTATCAAATTGCTCTTTTGTTAAAAGGCGCAGTGCATCACGAGAGTGAATAAAGCCAACTGCATCATCTATGTTATCTCTATATAGCAACACACGAGTATGTTGTGCATGAGTTAACTGACGGCTAATGAGTTTCCAATCGTCGTTAATATCTATCGCCACAATTTCGTTGCGTGGGATCATAATATCTTCAACGGTTACCTGTTCTAAATCTAAAATGGAGGTAAGCATGCTTTGATGACGTGCAGGGATAAGCGCACCAGACTCATTGAGCACTGTTTTTAGTTCTTCTTTACTCATGCTGTGTTCGTCGATTTGAGCGGCACTAATACCAAATAACCGGAGTATCCCGTTGGTCATCCAGTTAATAACTACGACAAAAGGGAATAGAATTTTTAGTAACCCTTTAAGTATTATTGAACTTGGAAAAGCAACTTTTTCAGGGTAGAGGGCTGCAAGGGTTTTAGGTGTTACTTCGGCGAATATAAGTACAACTAAAGTTAACACGCCCGTTGCTATAGCAATACCAAGGTCACCATAAAGGCGAATGCCAATAATGGTTGCAACTTGGGCTGCAGCTATATTAACAAGGTTATTACCTATTAAAATTAAACCGATGAGCCTATCCGGACGGCTAAGTAATTTACTGACTCGTTTAGCTGCACGATGGTCCTCTTTAGCGAGGTGTCGCAGGCGTATACGATTGATTGACATAATTCCGGTTTCTGAACCAGAAAAATAAGCAGAAAAAAGCACCAAAAAACCTAAAATGATAAACAGGGTACTTGTCGATATGTCGTCCAACGATGGATCCTTTTCTTATAAATCAATGCGTATTAAGCTAGAGTGAGCAAGCAGAGTCAAGTTAAAACTTATTAAGTATGACTTCTTGTATGAAACGGCTGCCAAAATAAGCGAGTGTAAGAACAAATGCAGCGACCATGATTGTAATAACCACCGGCTTTCCTCGCCAACCTTTTTTCATATGACCAAGCGCAACGACAGTAAAAATAATCCATGCGACAAACGATAATATCGTTTTATGAATGAACTCTTTAGCAAACATCCCATCAAGAAATATAAACCCCGAGAGTAATGCAAACGTTAGCAATACAGTGCCAAGGTTAAGTAGCTGGTATAACTGGCGTTCAACAACCATTAAAGGCGGAAGGTGGCTATGCACAATTGCTAAATCTTTGCGTTTTAAGCGTTTATCAATAAAGTAAAACTGTACACCATATAAAGTAGCGATAATTAAAATACAGTATGCCAGCAAGGATAAGGAGATGTGCGTTACTAAACCAATTTCAATATTAATACTTTGTAGCAAAATATGATGAGGGATAAATAAGCTAGCTATTGTTAACAAAGCAGCAAAGCCATAAACAACCGGCAATAATAAAGTCGCTGGAAATTTTAATGAGACTGCAGTTACCGAAACCACAATAACCCAGCACGTTAATAGAGATACATTAACAATACTCAAGTCTTGGCCATCAGCTCTAAAAACAGAATTAACTAACAACAGCATATGTGCCACGATAGCCACAGTACTTAGTATTACTGTAATTTTTTGGCTAGGGCCCTGTTTATGAAATAGGCGTGAAAGTACGTGAGACGTTGCTAACACATAAAATAAACTGGCAATAATAGTTAAGCTAATAATCAGCATTGTGCTTGGGCCACTTAATTTGAGACAAAATAATCCTTGTTGTTATATAACCATTGTATTTTATAGCAAAGCAAATGAATAGACCTAAAAAAAGAAACTCAGCTAGCTGCACTTGAACACTATATTGTAAGGTACCATTTACGGTATACTGTTTTTAATTCAAATTTAATAATATCAATATCATTAATTGAACGGTCACACTGCGCGGCTGTGTAATTAGGTTGATATAACGTCTTATCGGAACCGATACATGTTTGAGAACCTCCAAGAACGATTAGGTAAAACCTTAAAAAATATCAGTGGCCGTGGCCGGCTAACTGAAGACAATATAAAAGACACTCTTCGTGAAGTGCGTATGGCTTTTTTAGAAGCTGATGTGGCGTTACCTGTTGTACGTGACTTTGTAAAACAAGTTAAAGAGCGTGCAGTAGGGGTTGAGGTTACAAAAAGCTTGAGCCCAGGCCAAGTATTTATAAAAATAGTGCGTGAAGAACTAGAAAAGGCAATGGGTGAGGCTAATGAAGAGCTGAGTCTAAATGCGCAACCGCCGGCCGTTGTAATGGTGGCGGGTCTTCAAGGTGCGGGTAAGACTACCAGTGTAGCTAAGCTTGCTAAGTTTTTAAAAGAGCGAAAAAAGAAATCAGTACTTTTAGTCAGTGCCGATGTTTATCGTCCAGCGGCTATTAAACAGCTAGAAACGCTTGCTGCAGAAGTTGATGTTGATTTCTTCCCAAGTGATATTTCGCAAAAGCCAGTTGATATTGCAACCGCTGCAATATCTCATGCTAAAAAGAAATTTATAGATGTAGTACTTGTTGATACTGCAGGTCGTTTACATGTTGATAGCAACATGATGGATGAAATTAAAGATCTTCATAAAGCAATCAACCCAATTGAAACCTTGTTCGTTGTTGATGCAATGACGGGTCAAGATGCAGCGAATACAGCTAAAGCATTCGATGAAGCCCTGCCACTTACCGGTGTTATATTAACAAAAACCGATGGTGATGCGCGTGGTGGTGCTGCTTTATCTATACGTCATATTACAGGAAAGCCTATTAAGTTTCTGGGTGTAGGTGAGCGCATTGATGCGTTAGAACCTTTCCACCCAGACCGTATAGCGTCACGTATTTTAGGCATGGGTGACGTACTTTCATTAATCGAAGAAGTCGAGATGAAAGTAGATAAAGAGCAAGCTGCTAGAGTTGCTGAAAAAGTATTTAAAGGTGCTGGCTTTACACTTGATGACTTTGCAGATCAATTAAAGCAAATGAAAAATATGGGTGGCATGATGTCAATGCTCGATAAGCTTCCTGGTATGTCTAACTTGCCAGATGCTGTTAAAGGTCAAATGGGCGATAAAACATTTATCCAAATGGAAGCTATTATTAGCTCAATGACTAAAAAAGAGCGTGCACGCCCAGAAATTATTAAAGGTTCGCGTAAAAAACGCATCGCAGCAGGATCTGGTACACAAGTACAAGAGATTAATAAGTTGCTTAAACAGTTTACGCAAATGCAAAAAATGATGAAAAAAATGAAAGGTAAAGGCGGCATGACTAAAATGATGCGCGGAATGAAAGGCATGTTACCACCGGGAATGATGGGTGGCGGCGGCCCTAAATTTTAAAAAGTTCCATTGAGTTACTTTTTAAAATAATAGCGAATCATATTTAAAGGAGCAAATAGCTCCTTTTTTGTTGGATAAATTATGCATACAGTATACCTTTAACCCTAATTTTTCGTTGAGATCACGGTTTAACCTACTAAACTGCCTTTTTGGTTCACTTCTTACTTGCGTTATTGCCAAAAACTCGTACAATTCCCCAGCTCCCCATTCTGGGGAGTAAATCTTATTAATGAAAACAGTCAATCTTTATAGAGGACGGTATGGTAACTATTCGTTTGCAACGTGGTGGCGCTAAAAAACGCCCTTTCTATCAAATTGTGGTTGCGGATAGCCGTTTCTCGCGTGACGGTCGCTTCATCGAGAAAGTAGGCTTTTTTAACCCAATTGCTTCAGGTCAAGAAGAAAAAATTCGTTTAGATTTACCACGTGTTGAACACTGGGTAGGTCAGGGCGCATCTCTTTCAGATCGCGTAGCTAAGTTAGTAAAAGACGCTCGTAAAGCGGCTTAATAGGCGTAAGTGTAACCATGAGTCAAGAGAACACCTCATCAATAATTGTCGTAGGAAAGCTCGGTGCCCCATATGGTATAAAGGGCTGGCTTAAGGTACATTCATTTACTGATGATCCCGTAGGGATCTTCGATTTCAGCCCGTGGTTGATAGGGCAGCAAGGTAAATGGCAGTCCTTAGAAGTGGTCGACTGGCGTCGCCACAACAAAGGCTTTATCGCTAAATTTGCGCAGGTAAACGATCGAGACGAAGCAATGGCTTATACCCATGCAGAAATCTCAATGGATGCAGCGCATTTACCAGAACTCCCGCAAGGTGAGTTCTATTGGCGAGATCTCATTGGCATGTCTGTTGTAACCGATAAAGGTTACGATTTAGGTATTGTTGATGACCTGATGGAGACAGGATCAAATGACGTACTAGTTGTGAAAGCAAACAGTAAAGATGCATTTGGTCAAGCTGAGCGTTTAATTCCTTTTTTAACTGATTCAGTTATTAAAGACGTTAAATACGACGCAAGAGAAATTACCGTAGACTGGGATCCTGGGTTTTAATGACGCAAACTAGTTCATTATGGGTAGGGGTGATAAGCCTTTTTCCAGACATGTTTGACGCTATTACAGACCAAGGTGTTACCGGTCGCGCAGTAAAAAATGGCTTAATTGATTTTAACTGCTGGAATCCGCGAGACTACGCTTTAGACAAGCATAGAACCGTAGATGACCGTCCTTACGGGGGCGGACCTGGTATGTTAATGATGGTTGAACCATTAAAAAAAGCGATTACCGAAGCTAAAATAGCAGCTGGTGATGGTGCTAAAGTAATTTATATGTCCCCGCAAGGGCGCAAACTTGATCAGCAAGGTGCTAGCGAACTCGCTAACGCTAAAAAACTGATTTTGATTGCCGGTCGCTATGAAGGTATAGATGAGAGAATAATAGAATCATATGTTGACGAAGAATGGTCAATTGGTGATTTTATTTTGAGTGGTGGTGAACTACCTGCCATGACATTAATTGACGCAGTAGCGCGATTAGTGCCAGGTGTGTTAGGTCATAACCAATCAGCGGAACAAGATTCGTTTTCGGATGGCTTGTTAGATTGTCCACACTATACACGACCAGAAACATTGGACGACAAACAGGTGCCTGCTGTATTACTCAGCGGAAACCACCAAGAGATAGCAAAATGGCGGCTTATGCAGTCATTAGGCAGAACTTGGTTACGACGTCCTGACTTGTTGCATAACCTAGCTCTGACTGAGGAGCAAGCGGTATTACTCGCGAAATTTCAGCAAGAGTACCAAAAAGCTTGTGGCTAGAAGACAGTTACACCTAGGAAAGTGAGAAACATAATGGCAAAAGTAAACCAAAATATTATTAAAGCGCTTGAAGATGAGCAGCTTAAAACAGACGTACCTGCATTTGGCCCTGGTGATACAGTGGTTGTACAGGTAAAAGTAAAAGAAGGTGCTAAAGAGCGTCTACAGGCCTTTGAAGGTGTTGTAATCGCTAAGCGTAATCGTGGTCTTCACTCAGCATTCACAGTTCGTAAAATTTCGAACGGTGAAGGCGTTGAGCGTGTATTCCAAACGCACAGCCCTCTTATTGATAGCGTAACAGTTAAGCGTCGCGGTGCAGTTCGCCGTGCTAAGCTTTACTATCTACGTGAGCGTTCTGGTAAATCTGCACGTATTAGAGAAAAACTTAACTAATACGCGCTGTTTATCAACGCAAAAAAACGGGTTGCATCCTTCGGGTTGCAACCCGTTTTGGTTTTAGGTGAAAGAAAAATCTATGATGTGTGGTTATTCTCTATAAATAAGCGATAACGATGCATAAAGACCAAGCACGCGCTGAGCGAAGGGCTCTACCGGGGGCTATTAACTCTTTGTTGCCTCAATTAAATTAAATACCCCTTAGGTCGAATAAATTTCAATCTGGAGAGGTCAACACGCTTTAAAGTTGTAATTAATAACATCCAAAAAATACATAAAATATTACCTCACTTTTTTACCTCACTTTTTGTTTGCTAAACTAGATCAGCTCTTTTAACAACTAACGTATCCTGTTAGTATTTATCGTATTGATTAGTTTACTTTTTTGTAAATTAAAATTTACAATCTAATGTTTTAAGGTAGGACAAGAACGTGGCAGATATTATAGATTTAGCCCAGTTAAGAGATGGTATAGATGAATGCGATGCTCAACTGGTTGCCTTACTTGCAAGACGTAATGGAATCACTCAAAAAATAGGTACATTTAAACAACAAACAGGCGCACCGTTACATGATCCAGAACGAGAAGCCCAGTTATTAGCAGCAAGACGCCAAGAAGCAGTAAATCAAAATGTAAGCCCCGACTTAGTTGAAGACATACTTAGACGAATGATGCGTGAAGCATATCAAAACCAGCAGTCGAAACTTGCTTGTGTTGCATGCGATCTTTCACCTATTGTTATAGTAGGTGGGCAGGGCGTAATGGGTAAATTATTTGCTAAGCAGTTTGAACGCTCAGGCTATAAAGTTAAAATTTTAGATAAAGATCAGCAAAACGATGCGAAAAGTATTTTAAAAGGTGCCAAGCTAGTAATGATTAGCGT
Source organism: Pseudoalteromonas sp. BSi20652 (assembly GCF_000239855.1). Taxonomy (GTDB): domain Bacteria; phylum Pseudomonadota; class Gammaproteobacteria; order Enterobacterales; family Alteromonadaceae; genus Pseudoalteromonas. Next base: position 35,549 of record NZ_BADT01000044.1, read on the forward strand.
ACCAATTAATGCATTGGACGCTGTAGTTGCTAAGTTACCTAAACTAGATGATGACTGTTTACTTGTTGATATTACATCGGTAAAGCAATCGCCTATTAAAGCACTAAAAGCTGCGCATAGTGGCCCTGTGGTTGGTTTACATCCTATGTTTGGGCCTGATATCTCACATTGGGTAAAACAAACAGTCGTTGTATGTGAAGGGCGAGATCATCAAGCGGCTAAAGGTTTATTAGCACAGTTACAAGTATGGGGTTGCCAGCTTGTTGAACTTGATGCGAAAAAGCACGATGAAGCAATGCAAATAATCCAAGTGATGCGCCATTTAACGACATTTGTTTACGGCCAGTTTTTAGCTAAGCAAAGCCATACCTTAGAAGAATTACGAAGTTGTTCTTCTCCGATATATCAGCTTGAGTTAATGATGGTAGGGCGTTTATTCGCACAGTCGCCTGAGCTTTATTCAGATATTATGCTAGCACAGTTTGATGATGTAGAGACCTTACTCGCGCAGTACCAAGATACTTTTGCTAATACATTAGCAAAACTAAAAGCGGGAGATAAAGCGGCGCTAATTGATTCTTTTGCTGAGGCTAAAGCGTACTTCTCTGATTCTACAGAACACTTTTTAACGCAAAGCCGAAGCCTATTAAACAAAGCAAATGACGCGAAAGTCCTAGATTAGCTTTGTGAGCTATAAGAAAAACAAAAAGGGCTTTATAAGCCCTTTTTTATATGTCTAATTGCATAAATAAATAATTAAGTATTAACGCTTACTGCCTGAAGGGATTCGCTTTGGTAGCATCCTAAAATGCGCACATATTGAGTATGCTCTTTAAGTTCTTCTAGCGCTTCTTTTACTTGGCTATCAGCTAAGTTTGCCTCTAGATCAACATAAAACACTTCTTCCCATGGGTTACCTGGGGTTGGTCGAGACTCAAGCTTAACCAAGTTTATTTTATGCTGTTTAAAAATCATTAACGCATCAGCAAGCGACCCTGCTTGTTGTTTTGTAGACATTATTAAACTGGTTTTAGTTGGAATTTGGTTAGACACTTGTAGAGGTTTACGCGCAACTACAATAAAGCGGCTATGGTTTTCTCTTTGATTAGCTAGGTTTGATTTAATGACTTCAAGCCCGACATTTTTCCCCGCTTGCGCAGAGCCAATTGCAGCACTATTTGGTGTATTTAGAGCTGATTGTAAGGCACTTGATGTTGAATCACATGTTTCATGTTGCACATCACCCAAGCCTTGTAAAAAACGACTGCACTGCGCAAACGGCTGTGGATGAGCAAATATTTTTGTTAGTTGACTAAGTTCAGTCTCAGGGTTTGCGAGTAAGCAATGCTCTACACTGTGAGTCACTTCCCCAACAATAGACACTTGCGCGTGCTGTAATAAGTCAAACACCTCGTTAATACTGCCAGAGCTTGTGTTTTCAATCGGTAATAAACCAAAATCAGCTTGGCCGTTTTCTACCTTCCCTGTTATTTCGTCAAACGATGTACAGCCAATTTCAACTAATTTACCCGGGCGGCGGCTAAAATATTTATGACATGCAAGTTGGCTGTATGAACCTTGACCACCTAGGTAAGTAACGCGATGTGTTTCTGTTAATGCATCAGGGTTTAAGTTTTTTTGTAGCATCGCTTGTTGGTGTAAAACAGAGTCTTCCAAAATAGTTTGAAAAACATTATTCACGTAGTAAGCATCTAAACCTAGTGATTTACCATAGCCAATCAGTTTCTCTAAAAGAGCGAGTTCACGGGCTTCATCGCGAATTGGTTTGTTGTTAGCAATTTTGTACTCAACCACACCGTGGCTAATCCGGCGACGTTTGGCTAATAACACGAGTAAATCTGAATCTATTTCATTTATGTCGTGTCTTAGGGAGTTTAATACATTGTTTGTCATTTTGGTTTCCTCATTCCAAAAGTGAGCTGTAATTACACAGCAAAAACAAAAAAGCCTCCCAGTTGGGAGGCTTTACTATTCGGTTGATTTTATCTCACAAACAGGTAAGCCTCTTTTATATAAAGAAGCTAAAAAACGAAAAAAGTGCAAGATAAAAATATATTCATGCGGTTAATGTATGGAGAGTTGTAAGTAATGTCAATAACGCTTT
>NZ_BADT01000043.1 GCF_000239855.1 Pseudoalteromonas sp. BSi20652
CTTTTCTAAAATATTTGAGTTAAGTTAAATAGATCAATATGCGCGTGCAGCTCATTTTCATGAATATATGCGCAAAGAGTAGTTTGACCAATTAGTTAACTACGATATTTAATCAATCTCAATGACCGCTTCTCCCGCATAGTAGCTTTTTAACACACTGTTTTTATTATTTTACAAGTGGCTCAAACCATTGCCCCATATTCATAAATAAAGCCCAATCACAATCTCAATATGCATAGAAAAATATCACAGAGTATTTCAACATAGCCTTTTATAACACTGGTACGTTGTTTATTTGGTGGATAACTATAAGGCTTTTATCTAACTCTTTTTGTTGCCGCGTACTTTTTCGTGCGTCATAATCAAACGCTTTATTTAATAGCGGACTTTTTATGAACTGGCTTGCGCAATTACCGACTCAACGAACACCTTGGCTTTTATTCACTTCGATTGTTTTTATGCTAGAAGTAACCGCATTGTTTTTTCAATATAAAATGGGTTTAGCGCCCTGCATTATGTGTATTTATCAACGTACCTCGGTATTAGGGTTACTTAGCGCTGGTATTGTTGGTTCAATTAATCCACAAAGTAAAATAATGCGTATAGTTGCTTACAGTGCTTGGGGAGTATCAAGCATTTGGGGGTATTTAATTGCCCGTGAGCACATAGATATGCAAACAACGACAGATCCATTTGCGTTTAGCTGTGAGTTTGAGCCTAATTTCCCATCGTTTATGCCGCTGCATGAATGGATACCAAGCTTTTTTGAAGCCACTGGCGATTGCGGTAACATAGATTGGGAGTTTTTAACGCTCAGCATGCCTGCTTGGATGGAAATTATTTTTGCACTTTTCGCACTTACATTTTTTATTGTATTAGGTAGTCGCTTAATACTAAAAAGAACGGTTTAATAATTATGTTTACTTTTTTTTCTAGTCAACTTAAACAGTTGCAGCATTTAAAAAATACGCGAGAGGCAGCTTGTTATAGCACGTTCTTTATCTTTGTTATCGCCAACCGACCGTGTATTACTGCGTATTATAAAGTTATTACTATTAAGCCCGTTATTTTTAATATTTACACTTTTTGAAGGGTGGATAATTATTCCATTTTTAATATTAGGTGGGCTTTTTTATCCGTTATTAACCGCCCCTATTGATATTAATTTTGCCAGAAAAAACCTAGACGAGGCACTACAACAACATAAAAAGGGCGCTTAGCGCCCTTTTTCTAAAGCTTAACTTTACCCTCTAACTTACCCATCAATTTTTTTCCTATCCCCTTCACTTTGGCTAAATCTTCAAGGCTCGTAAATGCACCATTTTCGTCTCGGTAATTTACAATAGCCTCTGCTTTTTTCTTTCCAATTCCGGGGAGTTTAGCTAACATTTTAGCATCCGCATCATTAATGCTTACCGTCTCGATTTGAGCCATTGATTTGCTCACTTCAGGTAATTGCGCATATGAAGTAGTAACCGGTAGAATGCTTAACAAGCTTGCTATGAGTAAAAGTTTAAACGTTTTCATTTAATCGTCCTTATTGTCCATTTTAGAACATATTTATTTTAATTATTAGGGAAGACCATAAATGACAAACACAAGGCTAGTCACTTTGGAAATACCTAAATGCATTATCACTGTTATCCGAAATCCTTAAAATGCAGCTGGTACAACCAAGTGATATATTAAATAAAGTAAGGTTACTCTTTTTTGTCAAATTTTAGACACTTAAAAATTAACAAGAGAGACTTGCAAATTACACCACAAACCATTACTGTACATAAAAACAGTAATCTAATGGTTTTCATAAACCACATTGCCACGCAAGCTTGCAGGAGAAATCATGGCTGTTGTTGTTAAATATGTTGTAGAACGAAACGGAGTCGAGCGCATGACGTTTACTACTAAAAAAGAAGCTGATGCCTATGATAAAATGCTCGATATTGCAGAGTCACTAGAGCTGATGTTAGAAAAAGTAGATGTGCCACTAAGCGAGCAACAAATTGAGTCACTTGCTTTAGAAATAGCTAAGAGTAAAGATGACTTTATGACCATACTGAAAGGTGGTAAAGATCCGGTTGTTACCAAAGCGCCAGCTAAAAAATAAAAAAGCAGACAACGCTTCCGCTGCCCAAGATAACGATGAGAAAAAAGTAAGCTAAACCGTTTATTAATATATTAAT
>NZ_BADT01000042.1 GCF_000239855.1 Pseudoalteromonas sp. BSi20652
CAACAAAGCCCCTCAATATCTCAGTCGGCCAATAAAGTAGCATTTGCTACGTGACTTTCTACCGCTGTAGGCACTACGACATTGCACCGACTTCAAATTCTAGAAGGTCCGGATCTAGCGATTCGGGCTTTTTTACGTCTGCAGAAAAGTAGAATATGAGTACGCACTCGATTTCTCTCCAATTTATCTAAATGTACAAGTCGAGCTGAATAGCTCATTACTTCAGTACTAAAGTTTATAACCAAATCTAAAGGCTATTTAAAATAGTCCGTAAGCTTGAGTTTCTTCACTTTCAGATTCTTCTAGTTGTGTTGGTTTAAATATTACGCTTGGATCAATTAATACACTGTGCTTTTGTGAAAGCTTGATTAATCCTCGCATCATATTTTTAGTTTGTGGGTCTAGATCAAAACCAACCTCAGTGAGCTTATCTAGTGATTTAATGTCTTCTTTTTTATAGTCGATATTATCTTCGACTTTATCTACCAATAACCCTACGTGTGGGTTTAAGCCGTCTTTAGTGGTAAAAACAATAATAGGTTTATAGTCTAAGGTTATTTGCTCTTTAGCTGATTCGAATAAACGCTCTAGCTGAATTAGGTTACTACGCTTAATTTTTTCGAGCAGAGCTGATACTTGTTTATAATCGCTTTGATTATGAGCTGATATAGCTTCTTTTACCGTTTCTAGCAATGATTGGAAAGGTTCGTTAAGTCGAGACATTGTTAGTTTTAAGTCTTCATTATCGGTGTTGAACTCTTTGTAAAACAGAACAAAATCTTGTAGTTCTGCATCATTGCTTGAAATAGAAGCCGAGCTATTTAGCAAGTTACTTTGAAGGGTATTGAACCAGTTTAATAGTTTTTCTTGCCATGTTCTTAGTTGTTTTAGTACATGCGCATTACTTTGTTCGGTTGAGATATTATTTAAAATAATACCTAAATCAAATACAGGTGTTGGTATATCCATATAATCTTTAACACCAATAAAGCTTTTATTATTGTTTGGTAAAGTTGTTAGATTATTGTCAAAGCGCTCTGTTAATAAAATATCGAGTATTTTAAGTGAAATTGTTTTGCAGCCCACTTTAAAGTTTATTAATTCCATGCCTTTATCTTAATTTACCTATTGATACTTTAAGGATAGAACAAATTAAATAAATAGCTTAAAGATAGATAAGATTTAATAGAGCTAAGGTAACTAGAGGTTATTAGATGGTGCTAGTGAGGTTTTTTACGGCATGTTTAAATTTATTTTCAAGCTGTTTTTTTCCTAATAAACCTAGGTGTTGAATCACTTTTTCATTACATTCATTTTGAAGCACTAACTTTATTAAAAGTTGTTTATCAGACTCTATTAATTGAGACATACAAGAAGGACACTGATTCACTACCTGCCAAAGAGTCGCAGAGATATTAAATTGAGTGAAGTTACTGTTTACGAGCAAGGCTAATCGTTCGCGAGTATCGGGGCTTACTAACTCATCGCTAAAGCCTTCAATTATAATATTTACAAGTTGCCAATCTAGTGTTTTAAAGTGTGTTAAAAGAGCATAAAAAAAGTCGTTTTTAAACTGCTTTTTCAAAGGTTGAATAATTGCACTTTTGTTATTTAAGCATTTAACGACAAGTGCTGAATGCTCAGCTGTGCTTTTATCGCGTTGGTAACCCAGCTTTACAGTATTAAAGCCTTGGTTCTGCCAAAAGTTAAGCAATTGCGCTGTTGCACCAAAGCTTGCACCAAACCAACAGCATTGTTTTTTTACCTGTGACTCACAATAACTAAGTAACTTTTTACCAAGCCCAATATTGTGTGAGCTTGGATCAATTGCTATTCGGACAACGCGAGCACTTAGTTGTGTTAAGCAGCCATTATTAAAACTAAGTTGTGATAGTGTTTGTGCCATTAAGTGCCCTTGCGGACGGCGCTCTCCATTAATAACTTGCTGAGCAAGTCCTTCACTTAAACCACCTTCTATTGCGATTAAGCATACACCAACTAATTGATTATTAACTTGGCTAATGAATAGTCGTTGCGATGGTGCATCTAGTAGTTGGCGTAAATCATTTACACTACTTTGATAATGAGCCAATGCAAGCAGGGCAATAAGTTGTTGCAGTAAAGGTTCATTGTTTACGAGGAATTGCTGAGCTATTTCACTATGTACTGGCTGCTTTAATTGATCACTACTTAACTCTTTATATTGTGCATCAAGTGCAAACAAAGTGCGTGTGTGCTTCTCAAGGGGGTCGTGTTTAGCAAAGCGCAGTGGCTCATCAAGCGTTATGACTTTAGAAGCTTTATAGTGTGCTTTTATGTAGTTACTAAAGCGAATTGTATAACCCCTACCATTACCCTCATACCCAACTAGTGTGCTTGCAAAGACTATACGAGGGTAATGAGCTAGCATTTCTAATAATAACGGAACAGGGATTGCTGCAGCTTCATCAACGAGCAATAAATCGCACTCAGGTAGCGTATTTAATAATGCATCGGGTGCTACGTACTGCAAGTTGGCGAGCTGTTTATATTCAGCGTTGTATTGCAGGTCTAACTCTTGGGCCAAATGTTTAAAGCTACTATGGGTCGCTTTAAACTGAGTGCTGCAAATAATTATTTTTTTATCAGTTAGTTTTGCCGCTGCTAAGCCAAGTGCTGCCGACTTGCCTCTGCCTCTATCTGCATTAATAAGTAAAGGTCTGTTGGCACGACCATTAGCTACTTTTACTATTTGCTCAACGCAGTTTTGCTGTGGTAGATAATCAATTTTATTATGCATTACATAGCTAGCGTGATTACTAATACAGCCATTTTTTTCACTAAAATGAAAAGCGGGTAATGGCTTAATAATAGTCGCGAAGCGTTGATTAAATAAACTGTAGTCAATGCTCTGACCGTATGATTGCACGGTACTTAAAGCGGGGTCTTGCCAAGAAGCTAAATCATTTAATTCGGGCATCAATAAAAACAGTATACCGCCTGCTTTAACGGTGCCGGCAAGTGCTGCAAGTTTATCGGGGTGCAAACCACTAAAACCATCGTAAACAGCATGAGCAAATTCTTGCCCTAAAATTTGGTGAGTGCGGGTAGGCCAGTATGAATTTTTAAGCGCACACTGCTTGGATACAACAAGTGTACTGTTTTCATCTATTAATGAGTTGAGTAATTCATAACACCAAGCTGAGCTGCCAGTAATTAGCACTAGCTGACGATGATACGCGTCAGCTAGTTGTTGTTCTAACTCACTTAGATGAGCTTTATACAGCTTGTAATCGTGCATAGGCCGTTACTAACCATTTACTGCCAAGGTCGTCAAAGTTAACTTGTACGCGAGATTGCGCGCCACTGCCTTCGTAATTAAGTACGGTACCAATACCAAACTTAGCATGCAAAACTCGTTGTCCTAAGTTAAAGCCACTGTCTTCAAATGCGGCATGACTAACTGATGCGCTAAAACGTCCGGCGGCAGGTGGGCGAGAAACCTGTGTTTTAATACGGATTTCTTCTACGCAGTCCTCAGGTATTTCGCGTAAAAAGCGTGATGGGCTATGGTACTTTTCTTGGCCGTATAAGCGGCGACTCTCAGCATGGCTAATATATAACTTATCCATTGCTCGTGTCATACCTACATAACAAAGACGGCGCTCTTCTTCTAAGCGGCCCGACTCTTCGTTACTTTGCTGAGAAGGAAACATTCCTTCTTCTACGCCCACCATAAACACTAATGGAAACTCTAAGCCTTTAGCTGAGTGAAGCGTCATCATTTGTACAGCGTCTTCGTGCTCTTCTGCTTGTCCTTCACCTGACTCAAGTGATGTATGTGCTAAAAAGCCTTGTAAAGGCGAGCTGTATTCTTCGTCTTCAGGAAGTTCATACTGATCACAAGCGCTAATTAGCTCTTCTAAGTTTTCTACGCGAGCACGGCCTTTTTCACCTTTTTCAGCTTGGTACATTGCCATCAAGCCAGAGGTTTGAATTGTGTACTTGGCTTGCTCATGCAAAGTTAGATCGCTAATTTTATCTTCAATTTGTTCAACTAGCTCTACAAACTTACTTACTGCACCAGAAGCACGACCAGATAAATGTTGTTGTTCTACAATTGCTTTTGCGGCATACCAAAGCGGTAACGATTCTGCTCGCGCACAATCACGTATATGGCTCAATGTTTTGTCGCCAATACCGCGTGCTGGCGTATTAATTACACGCTCAAATGCGGCATCGTCTTGACGATTACCCACTAGGCGTAAATACGAAAGTGCATCTTTAATTTCTTGTCGTTCGAAGAATCGCATACCACCATAAATACGGTATTTTAAGCCTTCTTGTAGCATGGCTTCCTCAAGTACACGAGATTGCGCGTTACTACGGTATAAAATTGCGGCATCTTGCAGGGCATTACCTGCATTTAACCAGCTTCGTAGTTTGCTACTTACAAAGCGCGCTTCGTCTAATTCATTAAATGCTGCATAAATAGAGATTGGTTCGCCATCGTTACCGTCGGTCCACAAGCTTTTACCCATACGTTCTGAGTTATTTTGAATTAATGCGTTAGACGCTTTCAAAATAGTCGCGGTTGAACGGTAGTTTTGTTCAAGACGAATGGTTTCTGCGCTAAAGTCAGTTAAAAAGCGTTTGATGTTTTCGATTTTAGCACCACGCCAACCATAAATACTTTGGTCATCGTCGCCTACAATCATAATGCTGTTAGTATCGCCAGCTAGTAACTTTAACCATGCATATTGAATGGTATTTGTATCTTGGAACTCGTCTACGAGCATATGTGCAAAGCGCTGCTGATAATGACGCAGTAACGTTGGATTATTTTTTAACACTTCGTAGCTGCGTAGTAATATTTCAGCAAAATCAACTAGGCCCGCTCTATCACAGGCCTCTTGATAGGCGGCGTAAACACGCAGCATCATTTGCTCATTAATATCGTATGCTTGAATATCTTTAGGGCGAAGAGCTTCATCTTTTTTGGCGCTTATATACCAGCCAAATTGCTTAGCGGGCCATTTTTTATCATCAATATTCATCGATTTTAATAAGCGCTTGATCATTCTAAGCTGATCGTCAGAGTCTAAAATTTGAAAAGCTTCTGGTAAGTTAGCTTCACGGTGATGAGCACGTAAAATACGATGCGACAAACCATGGAACGTACCAATCCACATACCACCTACAGGCGCTTTTAGTGTTTCTTCAACGCGGCTACGCATTTCTTTAGCGGCTTTATTAGTAAAGGTAACTGCAAAAATACTGTAAGCTGATGCTTGCTCAACTTGCATAAGCCACGCAATACGATGAACTAACACTCGTGTTTTACCAGACCCAGCACCTGCCAATACCAGCATGTTTTGTAGTGGGGCTGCAACGGCATCGCGTTGTTTGTCATTTAAGCCATCGAGTAATTGTGAAACGTCCATCGTTACGCCTTTTTAATCAATATTGTTGGCAGTATAACAGGTGTTTTTGTTAGGCTAAATAAAATACTGTTTTTATAAACAGCTATTTATAAAATAGTGTTCAAAACGAATAACTTGCTAATTAATTAAGCGAATAAAAAGCGTAAACGCATAACAAAAATTGCTAATTTGACCTAAAATTAGCAAAATTTACTAACTCTCTAAATCTAGGCTAATTTAACTATTTGATTTGTAAGCTTTAATAAATTGGCATAAAGTGTGTAAGTAAATAATTATAAAATTAAATAAATACAGAGGTTAGTATGGCAGATCAAGGTTCTGGCGGTAACGTAATCGCCGCAATATGTAATATATTTTTTCCTGGTTTAGGGCAGTTAGTGCAAGGGCGTATTTTAGCGGCTATATTTTTTGCACTTGCTATTATAATAAGTTACGCACTAATTTATGTGCTTGTAGGTTTTGTACTCGTGCCTATTATTTACTTATGGTCGATTATTGACGCTGCGCGTTATAGATCGCGAAGTTAACGGCTTTAAAACTGAGTAAAATAGCGCCCTTGTGGCGCTATTTTACTTTATATGTTCTGTGGTTTGCGAACGTTTACGTATATAATTACGCAATTAAAGATTTACAGGCAAACCCTATGGAATATCAATTTATTCGCGATCCTATTAGCGGGCTTCGTATTAAAATAAGCAGTGAACACGCTATTATTGGCCGCTGGCTAAACGAAGAAATAGGCAAAGATAAAGTAGCTATGGTGCAAGCGCTTATAGCATCGGTAAGTTCAAGTTTTGAGCCGCTAACGCTAAAAGGCCAAGAAATAGATTTAATCTTAACGAAAGACGAAGCATTATTTGAAGCCCATGCGCTTCATCAAGATAGCGAAGACCTAATAGCGTATCAAGATGATGATTTAGCGCTTGAAGAAAATGGTTTAAGCAGTGGTTGTGGCTTTGAAGATTTTATAGATTTAATTGATTCTTGGCATGAGTTTACTACTTCACGATAAATGTAACTAGCACACTAATGAAAATATACGGCAATGCACAATCAGCATTTTATCTGTATTATTACACCAACGAAAATTACGCCAACCAAAACGACAGGAACTGATATGTCTGCCAATTTAAACAAGCTAGTAGTGATGCTAGAAATGCAAAACGCCATGAATACTAAAGTACATGAGCAATGGTTTACTCAAGGATTTGAATGGTACCGCGCTATTTGGGTTGAGTGTGCTGAAATGCTAGATCATCATGGTTGGAAATGGTGGAAAAAACAAACACCAGATACCGAGCAAGTTATTTTAGAGTTGGTTGATATTTTTCATTTTGGCCTGTCGCTCAGAATTGACGGCAAAACTAGCTACGAAGACTTAGCAAAGCAACTTGAATCTGAGCTTAGTAATGCTCAACAAGCGGATGACTTTAAACAAACGCTAGAAATATTAGCGGCGTCTGCTGTTGCTGATAAAACGTTTAATGCCGCTGCATTTGCCGGCTGTATGGCGCAAATGGATATGGATATTGATGATTTATATCGCGGCTACGTAGGTAAAAATACGTTAAACTTTTTCCGCCAAGATCACGGTTACAAAGACGGTAGCTATATTAAAGAATGGAACGGGCAAGAAGATAACGAGCATTTAGTTGAAGTAGTTAAAAGCCTTGATACAGAACATGCAGATTTTGCAAAGTCAGTATATCAAGGCCTAGAAGCGCGTTACCCAAAAATTTAAGTCACGTAAGTTGAGTTAGATAATCTTACGATAGTCGGTAACACTCAGGTAATCGGCTATTTCGTTATGTGGTTGTTGGCTATCAGGGTTAGCAACTGCAAGTAAGTGCTCGATGCCGTATTCTCGTGCGGCATTTAATACCGGCACACTGTCATCTACAAACAAAGTGCGCTGCTTATTAAACCCTAAGTCTTTTTGTACTTGGTGCCACAAACTTTGTTGCTCTTTACTTACTCCATATTCATGAGTAGACACTACACCATCTAGGTAGTTATCAATCGCTGTATGCTCAAATTTCAGCATGACGCTCTCAGGGTGGGCGTTGGTAAGTAAAATTAACTCTTTGCCTGCTTTTTTAAGCTCGGTTAAAAAATGAGGTACGTCTTCGCGCATTTTAATTAAATGCTGAGACTCTCGTTTAAGCTCCATTATAGGCAAGCTTAATTGTTGCTCCCAATAATCTAAACAATACCACTGTATTTGACCACTCACAGCTTGATAGCGTTTTAAAATATCTGCTTTAGCTGCATCTAGGCTAATGCCCCTTGCTAATGCGTGCTGCTCTGGAATAACGTTAAGCCAAAAATGACTGTCGTAATGTAAATCGAGTAATGTTCCATCCATGTCGAGCAAAACGGTATCGATTTTTGACCAATTTAACATAGGAATTTCAACTTATAAGGTTTATTATTGAACTAACTGCCATGATAGCAAATTAACGCCAATGACACAGAAAAAGCACCCAGTACCACCACAAATCCTCAGTAACAATGTTGTCGCTAAAAGCCGCCTGTTTACTGTGGAGTCTTTAGAGCTAAAGTTTTCTAATAACGAAGAGCGCCAGTATGAGCGAATTCGCGGCGGTGGCCGGGGAGCGGTGATGATTGTTCCATTAAGTGCAGACAACGAATTACTGCTTGTACGTGAATACTGTGCGGGCACAAACGATTACCAGTTAGGTTTTCCTAAAGGCTTAATCGATCCGGGCGAAACCCCAGAGCAAGCTGCTAACAGAGAGCTTAAAGAAGAAATTGGCTTTGGTGCTGAGTATTTTAAACCATTAAGAACAGTAACAATGGCGCCGAGTTACTTTAATGCCACTATGCATATTTTATTTGCTAAGCAATTATACCCACAAACCCTTATTGGCGACGAGCCAGAGCCGCTTGTTGTTGTTAAGTGGCCATTAACTCAGTGGCAGTCATTATTAGACCAAGAAGATTTTACCGAAGCACGCAGTGTTGCAGCTTTGCTATTATTAGATAAGTATTTAGCGTCTGGAGCTGCCGATGAATAAATTAATTGAACCGTGTATTGAATTAGCTGAGCGTGCAGGCGATGCAATTATGGCCATTTATAAAAAAGGCGATATTGGTCAGCAAGAAAAATCAGATAACACGCCGGTTACTAAAGCTGATTTAGCAGCAAATGACGTACTGGTTGCTGGATTAAAAGTCTTAGCGCCCGATATTCCTATTATGTCGGAAGAAACACCTATACCAGCACTCGCCGACAGACAAGATTGGCAGCGTTATTGGTTGCTCGATCCGATGGATGGCACAGGCGAATTTATTTTAGAAAGTGGCGACTTTGCAGTAAACATTGCATTGATTGAAAATAATCACCCAGTACTTGGCGTTATTCATTGGCCTGCAAAAGGTGTGACTTATTTTGCTACCGCTAAAAATGGTGCCTTTAAACGTGAAAACTCGATTGATAAGAAAATATCTGTAGCGCCGCCAGAGAGCTTGACGCTTGCAGTGAGTCGCCGCCAAAAAATTGAAGCGGTGAGTCAGTATTTAAATAGTCAGTTTACAACGATTGCTATTGGTTCGTGTTCTTTAAAGGCCTGTATTGTTGCAGAAGGTAAAGCGGATTGTTTTTTAAGAATTGGTCCAACGGGAGAGTGGGATACAGGTGCTTCACAAGTTATTGTTGAAGAAGCCGGTGGTTGTATTACCGATGCAGAATTTAACCCGTTAACGTACAACCAACGTGAGAGTACTGAGAACCCTGACTTTATAGTGATGGGACATCCCGACTGGGAATGGCAAAAAATGATTAATCCACATCAAAGGTTGAGCGCAGAATAGCAATTTGATTGCTTTTTGTTCGGTTGAACAACTTTAATTAGTTTAGGCCTTGCATTAAATGTTTATTCCTATATAGTAGCGCTCTCTTCAAGGCAGGCACGTAAATATTACGAAAATGCTTTAAAGAAATTACAGGCGCGGGATGGAGCAGTCTGGTAGCTCGTCGGGCTCATAACCCGAAGGTCGTCGGTTCAAATCCGGCTCCCGCAACCAATTCTTTAATTGGAAGCCAAGTTGTAATGTAAGCAACTTTAAACAAGTCTACAAATTTCAGGCGCGGGATGGAGCAGTCTGGTAGCTCGTCGGGCTCATAACCCGAAGGTCGTCGGTTCAAATCCGGCTCCCGCAACCACTGAAATTAAATATCTAAAATTAAAACAAAGTAGCACTCTTTATTGAGTGACTTTTTGCGTCTAAAGTTTGATGAAATACCCTATACTAATTGTACTTAGCTAGTGAGTCATTTAACTCGTTAAAATGATCATGTTTTTAATAAAACTCTGCTTTATTTAATAACTTTCCTCTAATACCTATCATGTTTAACAAAGAACTTATTTTTTAAAAAGAGTGTTTTATGTTAAAACGGTTAAAATATTTTAAGTAACAATACACATGACAGAACTTTACCACTGGTTTGATTTAATAGGCGTTGCGGTGTTTGCTATTTCAGGCACGTTGTTAGCGTATGAGAAAAAAATGGATGGCTTTGGTGTAGTTGTTTTAGCTACAGTGACCGCTATTGGTGGTGGTACAGTACGTGATCTAATTTTAGATGTTCCTGTATTTTGGTTGCACGACCAAAGTTATTTTATTGCAATACTGGCTTCTGTATTTGTAACTGCACGTCTTATAAATAAACAAAAGCCAATACCTCACTATATTTTACAAACAGCAGATGCATTTGGCTTGGCTTTTTTTGCCGTAATGGGAACCCAGAAAGCGCAACTTGCTGGCATGCCAGATATGACAGCAGTAATAATGGGTGTAATTACAGGCTGTTTTGGTGGTTTAATTCGAGACGTACTTGCCCGCGAAATTCCTATGTTATTAAAAGGCGAGCTTTACGCTATTACCTGTATTGCCGGTGGTACCGTTTATGCGCTAAGCATTAGTTTTTCATTAGTAACTGAAATGGCAATGGTATTAGGTATGTTAATGACCTTATTACTTCGTTTGGCTGCGATAAAATGGCAGATCACATTACACATTTTTAAATATCCTGACTAAACTGGTGTAATCACACTATTTACTAGGATAAGGAATGTCGTTAGCTCGTATATTTTCACGTGCGCAGGTAGGGATCAATGCCCCCGAAGTTATTGTAGAAGTTCACCTAGGAAATGGTTTACCTGCTTTTCATATTGTAGGGCTCCCCGAAGCGTCTGTTAAAGAATCAAAAGACAGAGTGCGTAGCGCACTCGAAAACTCACAATTTGGTTTCCCAGATCAACGAATAACTGTAAATTTAGCGCCTGCTGACTTGCCAAAAGATGGCGGTCGATTTGATCTTGCTATTGCGGTAGGTATTTTAGTCGCCTCTGGGCAAATAGTGTGTCCTGACATTCATAAGTATGAGTTTTATGGTGAGCTTGCTCTTAATGGCGAGGTGCGTGGTGTAAACGCTATTTTACCTTCAGTACTGGCTGCTAAAGAGCAAGATCGTTGCTGCTTTTTACCTCTTGCAAACGATAGCCTAGCAAGCCTAGTTAATGGCGTTAAACGCAAAGCCGTAAGCTCTATTCAAGAAGTATGGGGCGACCTACTTAATCAACAACCCTTGCCATTAAATATAGAGTACCCCGACTGCACTCAAGCCCCTGATTTTTTACTCGATTTAAGCGATGTTAAAGGTCAGCCCGGTGCAAAGCGAGTACTCGAAATTGCTGCAGCTGGCGGGCATAATTTACTATTTTTAGGCCCTCCAGGTACTGGTAAATCAATGCTTGCACAGCGAATGGCAACTATAATGCCTACTATGTCGGATGATGAAGCTATCTCGACAGCTGCGCTTTACTCTATTATTGGACAATCCATAGATTTAACTAATTGGCGACAGCGGCCATTTCGTAATCCACATCATACGTGCTCAGCTGTTGCTTTGGTGGGGGGCTCTTCAAATCCTAAACCGGGTGAGATTTCACTGGCACATAATGGTGTGCTCTTCTTGGACGAATTACCTGAGTTTGAACGCAAGGTGCTTGATTCCCTGCGCGAACCAATGGAAACCGGAACCGTTACTATTTCACGTGCAGCTAGGCAAATGGAGTTCCCTGCGCAGTTTCAGCTTATTACAGCATTAAACCCAAGCCCAACGGGGAGCCATACTGATAAGCGGGCAACTCCCGATCAAGTTATGCGTTATTTATCACGCGTGTCGGGGCCTTTTATTGACCGTATTGATTTGCAAATAGAACTACCTCGTTTAACGAGTGTTGAGCTACAAAGTACCAAACCAGAGGAAACCAGTGCTGAGGTTAGAGCAAGAGTTGAGGCTGCTTATTATGTGCAGCTAAAACG
Source organism: Pseudoalteromonas sp. BSi20652 (assembly GCF_000239855.1). Taxonomy (GTDB): domain Bacteria; phylum Pseudomonadota; class Gammaproteobacteria; order Enterobacterales; family Alteromonadaceae; genus Pseudoalteromonas. The sequence goes on from NZ_BADT01000042.1 coordinate 11,775, forward strand.
CCAAGGTAAGGTTAATGCGAGACTTAATAATAAAGAAATGAGTGTGCACTGTGAACTTGCGCCTGCAGAGTTGCAATTTTTAGCCAGAGCAAGCGAGAAGTTGTCGTTATCGCCACGCTCTTATCATAGAGTAATTAAGGTGGCGCGGACTATTAGTGATTTAAAAGGCGCTGAAAACATTAGTTTAAATGAGCTTAAAGAAGCACTTAATTACCGCGCATTTGAGCGCCTTATTGCGCAATTAACTAAGTATTAAATAGAAAGCATATAACCTTTACCGCGTACGGTAACGATGCGTTTTTGATCTTTTTCGTCATTTAATTTTTTACGTAAACGACCAATAAGCACATCAACAGTACGATCGTTTGGGCTCCAATCAGGCTGGCCTATTTTTTCTGATATCTTTTCACGGGATGTGGCTTTGCCTGCATTACTGATTAAACAAATAAGCACTTTATGTTCGGCTTCGGTCAAGCGTGATTCAACGCCCGCAGCAGTAATTAATGTGCGGTTATCAGGATGAAGCTTGAAGTCAGCATATTCTATAAACTCTTCGCTTTCGTCGTCTTCTAGGTTAACGGCAACACGCTTATAGAGCGCACGCATGCGAAGCTCTAACTCAAGTAAATCGACGGGCTTACAAATATAGTCGTCAGCACCTTGTGCAAGGCCAGCAATACGATCGGCTTGGGAGTCACGACTCGATAATAAAATAACGCCAATATCGGTAAGTGTGTTTAATTCTTTTGCTAGCTGAAGCCCATCGCGCTTTGGCAGAACAATGTCAATTATGGCTAATAATATAGCACCGCGCAGGTTTACCCTCTGCCTTACAATGTTAAGTGCATCAGCGCCAGTTGGGTCTACTTCTATTGTAAATTCGGTATCTGCAAAGTGATTTTGGATGCGTTTAACGAGTAGTTCATCGTCTTCAACCAATAAAACATTAATAGCCATATTACTTTATTTTGAATGCTTATAGCTCTGTATGGTAGCACCATTATATAAATGCTGAGAAGGGTGTTTATTAGTTTTAAGTAACTTAATATTTCAAAGAAGTATAAGACGTTATAAGAGGGTAAGGTTAGCACCTTTAAATTAATTAAAAGGTGCTAAATAATTAATACTACAATTAATAAATATGTATTAAGTCGTTATTAGGAGGATTCAGATTCAGTCATTTTTATACATTGAATCCCACCATTGAGGCTCGTCTTTAAGCTTTTTATCAAAGTACGCGAGCATGGTGTTCCACCAGTCAAATCGTTTATCGCGTGCAAATATTTGGTGGTCGGCGCCTTTGTATTCTATTAACTCTACGTCTTTATTAAGTAGTTTAAGCGCAGTGTACATTGTTAGGCTTTCACCTACAGGTACATTGGTATCGCTATCGCCATGAAGAAGTAGCATAGGTGTTGTTACTTTATCAGCATGAAATACAGGGCTATGTTGACTGTAAAGCTCAGGGTTATTCCACGGGAAGCTTTTTTTAGATGCTTCGCCAGAATATAGGTAACCCCACCAACCTTCACCCCAATACGAAGTAATATTAGAAATACCCGCATGCGCTATTGAAGCACTAAATATATCGGTTTTAGTTGCTAATAACATGGTCATGAAGCCACCGTATGATGCCCCTAAGTTACCTACTTTTTTACTATCAACATAGTTGTATTTATTTAAAAAGGCTTGCGTGCCTTCGATAATATCGTCTGTAGTGTAGTCGCCCCAAGCATTAACATGCTGCGCTGAGAATTTTTGCCCAAACCCTGTTGCGCCAGTAGGTTGCACTACATAAACAACATAGCCATTTTCTGCCCATAAGTTAAACGGGTAACGATCTGTAAATCCACGTGTAACGGGTGAAGTACCGCCGTAGTAATACACGAGCGCCGGATGCTTTTTAGTTTTATCTAAATTGCTCGGAATGTAAACGCGGCCCGTTATTTCAACACCGCTTTTATTTTTAAAATTAAACTCTTCTAATGTAGGGAGTCGTGTATTTGCATAGCTACTTGGTTTTGAATCCCATATTAAATCTGTTTTATTTTTATTTACGTTCAGGCGCTTTAGCTGTTGTGGCGCTAAAGCGTTAGTGCCACTTAATAAAATTTCGGTATTACGGTCGTGTGAGTAACTAAATTGTTCAACTATATCCAATCCTGCATTTAACTTTTTAAAGCGCTGTTTACTTAAATCAAATAGGTAAAGTGGTTGAGTGTCTTGCTCTGTTACTTTAATAAGCGCATCGCCATTTTCTAAAACGTGCAGTTGGCCAATAGCGGGGTCGAATTGTTTACTAAGTGCTTTTACGTTTTTACCGCTTTCAGTAAGTAGGTAAAGTTGCCCATCGTAGTTATTAGCAAGCATTGCTTTTGGTAGTGCTCTGCCTGCGCCATTTTTAAAGTCAGGGCCTGCAACTACATAAATATCTTTATTTGCGTATTTAGCTAAATTAAACGTTTTAAATTTACCAAGCGATGAAAGCTTGTTTGATTTTAAATCGAGTTCGACTAACTCTGTTTCTGGGTGAGTTGATGCTTGCATTGCCATTACTGGGCGGCTCATTAATATTTTGCCACGGTTACTATTTGAATCTTCAAGGCTGTAAGAAATAGGACCTTGGCTAAGCGCTTTTGTTAAGCCACTTTTTGTATCAAATATATAAATCTGGCTAGTGGTGCGTGCATACGACCAGCGATCTTGTAGGCCTTTATAGTGCTTGGTTAAGCTGTTAGTGCTCTCAGGTGATTTAGACCAGCTAAACAAAAGGCTTGTGTCGTTATAAAAGGTAAAGCCATTAGCTCCTTCTAAATCGTTTGCTAATGTTTTTATTGAGAAGTTTTTACGGTTAAGTTGTTTGAGCTCACCATTTAACAAATACACTAAATATTGGTTATCTGGACTCCAAATAATGTTACTTGGTTGGCCTGCTTCAAAGCGATAAAGTGTTTGATTATCAGCGTCTTTAAGAACGGTAACTGTATTTGCTTGGTTCTGTGTTTTATCGTTATAGGTGCGCGTTGTAGTAACGTACTGCTTGGCATTCGGTGCGAGTGATAATTGGTTAATTGTAGGAGCATCAAACAGTTGTTTTGCAGATAAGCGTCTTGTTTGTGAGGCGCTAAGTGTAATTTTATCAACCTCGCTTTTAGGCGTAAAATCAAGCGTTACATCGTGCCAATTAGCTACTTGTTGGGCTACTATTAAAACAGAATGAGTACTATTATTTAAAGCCAGTTTATAGCTTTTTTTATCGCTAGTTTGTAGTTCACCGTTAATAAATAACTGACCTTGCTCAATCCCTTTTAAGGTAAGCGTGCCCTGTGTAAAGCGGGTTGTTTCAATATTAAATTTTAGTGCCTGTAAGCCACCTAAAGTGAGTGCATTAATTTTATCAAATGGCTGCCAGTTTTGTTTTTTTCCAAATACAGAAAAACTCTCTGAGTCTGCTTGTAATTGCGGCAATAAATTGTTGATAATGGCATTGCCATGAGGTGTTTGAAAAGGTTTCAACTGCATGCCTTCGGCGAGTGGGCCGATAAACTGAATTTTTGATTTGTCCAATGGGGCAGCTAGTGCTGAAAAGCTTAAGCTACTAAGTGTTAAAAAAGTAGCTGCGTGTTTAAATAGCTTATTTTGATGACACCAAGGTGCGCTAAATTTCATTATTGTGCCTATTATTATTGGAAGTTTGGCTAAATATAGCATGTATTGTTAACATGCTCACATATCCAATATAGAGGAGAGAAAGTGACTTTACTGATAGTTTATATGGTAGTGGCGATTGTTATTTCGTTTTTATGTTCTGTGATGGAGGCAGTGCTATTAAGTATTTCGCCCAGCTATGTTGCCTCACTTAGAAAAGAACACCCTGAGCTTGCTAAACAACTCGAAAAGCTTAAAAACAATATAGATCAGCCTTTAGCTGCTATTTTAACTTTAAATACAGTTGCCCATACAGCAGGTGCAGCGGGGGTAGGGGCACAAGCGGCAGTCGTGTTTTCCGATGCAGCGGTAGGTATTGCATCAGCTATTATGACATTCCTCGTATTAATCCTTTCTGAAATTATACCTAAAACCTTGGGAGCTAATTACTGGCGAGCTTTAACCCCAAGTGTTACTTACGCTTTGCGGTTTTTAGTTATATCGCTAAAGCCTTTTGTATGGTTTGCTCAAAAGCTAACAAATTTAATGGGTCCAAAACACAATGAGGCTTACTATATTCGTCAGGAAATAGAGGCCATGGCTGATATAGGAACAGAGTCAGGTGCATTACATCAGGATGAGTCTGATATTATCCGTAACCTTCTGCACTTTAAGCATGCCAAATTATGTGACTTAATGACGCCTCGAACGGTTATTTTTAAAATTCAAAAAGACTTAACTGTTAATCAGTATTTAAATGAGCACGGGTCATCATCGTTTTCTCGCGTACTAGTTTTTGACAAAGATGCTGATGATATTGTTGGGTTTGTGCATAAAAACGATATTATGCTGGCGTTTCATCGATTAGGTACCGACTATAAAATTAGTAAGTTGATTAAGCCCATTTATACGGTGCCTAGTTCTCAAAATGTATCATCTTTACTGCAAACTCTTTTAACAAAACGTACGCATATATGCTTAGTTGTAGATGAGTACGGTGACGTTCAAGGAATTGTAACGCTAGAGGATATGATTGAGGCTTTAATGGGATTAGAAATTGTCGATGAACGAGACCAATCCACGAATATGCGCGCAGTAGCAAGACAGCGTTGGCGCAAACGGTTAGCGAGTAGTGCGCATATAGTCAGTGAAGAGGATAAACATACCCGAGGTGATAATTAGTTAATCTGCCCTGAGTAAATTTTATAATACTTTAAGCAGGGCTTTTATAAGTTTTTAGCCAATCTTTAGCCCAAGATATAAATTCGTCTTGTGGTTTAGGGCAACTAAATAAAAAACCTTGTATGGCTAAATTTCTTTTATAGTGCTTTAGATACGTCAGCTCTTCTTGACGTTCCACTCCTTCTGCCACTAAATCTAAATGATCTTTACTCGTAATATTAAATAATGAGCTCACAACAACTTGAGAGAATAGGTCTGTTTCTATGTGACTGATTAAAGAGCGGTCTATTTTAACTTCAGTAAAAGGAAGGTTTCTAAGTTGGTTTATATTAGTAAAACCGACCCCAAAGTCGTCTAATGATAAACCAAAACCGTGCATCCTTAATCTGTTTAGCGTTTCTAACTGTGTCAGGCTTGAGAGTGCATGTTGCTCAGTTATTTCTATAATTATATTGCTAGGCATAATTTGATTTAGTTTTAAAATTAATAACAATTTATTGGGGCAATTTAAATCATCAAGCTGTGTTGGCGATAAGTTAAATGCCATTTTAAAATCATGGCCTAGCTGCGCTTTGATATTTTTAAATTCGCTGGTGGCTTTTTCAAAAAGAGAAAATGTAATTTGATTTATTAAGTTGTGCTGCTCGGCAACGTTTATAAAACGGTTAGGTAAAATAATACTGCCATCTTTGCTTGATAAAATACGCGCTAGTACTTCAACACTTTCGATTTTATTGCTATCGGCATTTATCTTTGGTTGATAAAAAGGTGTTACTTCATCGTTTTTAATGCTTCAATAAGCTCATCTTTTGAAATAGCAGACTCTTTCAATAAAGTATGGCTGTTTAATTGCGCCACTTTAATAAGCAACCTACTTACCTGAGACAGCTGCACTGGCTTTGAAATATTACCAATTAGATGAGCGTTATGTTGTTGTGCGAGGTTGGCCGCTAAACTAATTACTTTATGATCCATCTCAGAAACAATAATAATACCGCCTTGATATTTTAGTCCTCCTAAATGACGAATTAGTTCCATACCATCCATTTCAGGCATATTAAGATCAGTAAAAATAGCATCAAAGTAGTTTATGTCCATTTTTACTTTTTCAAGCGCTTCTTTTGCGCTTAAGCATGTAGTTATAGTATTAGACATACCCAATTCGCTAAGTATAGCTTTCATAACGATCAAAATAGCCTTTGAGTCGTCAACAACTAGAATATTAGGTACTATTTTATCCACTGTGATCTCTTTTAATACATAGTTTTTGGTTACTATAAAAGTAGTCGCGTTTTCTTCTTTTGTCTGTATCAAATAGTTTTATTTTAAAAGTAGTTACAGAACACCTTCACTCGTGTTTTTAAGTTGATTAGGTATACTAGCGCCATTGTTTTAAACGGTCTTAATTATGATAAGAATAGATCTTACTTTAGCCGAGCAACCATTTTCGCTTATGGTGTCTGGGCAAAAAATTGTGCAGGTGTTTCATGCACAACAAGCCATTACCTTTGAAAACACTCGTGAAAACTACTATCAGTTTACTTACGACAATAAAATAATAGGTATTGATACAACGACAGTCGAAGAGCAAAGCATTTCGCTCTTTATAGATGAGCAATTTGCAACACAACTTGCGTTACCAGCGCCTACAAATGGCTCACCTAAAAAAGGCTTTTTAGGGCTAGCTGCATTAGGTTTTAAGCTTTTTAAAAGTGCTAAGGTAATTAAAGTAGTGCTTGCGGGGGCTTCTGTTGCAGGCTATGCGTGGTTATTTAGTATTGAATTTGCACTAATGCTAATTGGTTGCTTAGTCGTACACGAGTACGGCCATGTGCGAGCAATGAAATACTTTGGCATAAAAACCAAAGGTATTTACTTAATCCCGTTTGTTGGAGGGCTTGCTGTCAGTGACGATAAAATAACAACCCGTTGGCAAGATGTCGTTATATCACTGATGGGGCCTGCATTTGGTTTAATTACCTCGGTGTTGGGTGTCGTTTTATATTACGCCACCGAGATGGAAATATTTGCCGGTGTGGCGGTGCTTAGTGCGTTATTAAATTTATTTAACTTGTTACCTATTTTACCGCTTGATGGTGGGCATGTATTAAAAAGTATTAGTTTTTCAATGCGTTCATGGATTGGCCTAAGTGTATGTTTACTCGGTGTACTGTTTGGCTTATGGCTAAGCTACACATTTGGTTTGATGTTACTGGTATTCTTTTTGTTTGTAGGTGCGCTGGAAATTGTATTTGAATGGCGCGGTCGTCACTATTCACATTTAATGCCACTAGATAAATATGGCCAAGGCTTTTCAGCGGTAATGTATGCAGTTGTAGTCGCTGGGCATGTAGCTGTGATGATGCATTTTGCCGATTCAGAAAATCCAATATTAAGCCTGCCGATGACTATTTTATCGAGCTAGCATTTATCGTTCTAGGTAAAACGGGCTGTAATATTTATTACAGCCCGTTAAAAATTAATAAAAGTTCAGCACTAATGATATAAATATCCCAGTCACAAATAATTGCACAACACAAAGCCCCAAAATATCTTTTACTTTTAAGCCTACGATAGCAAGGGGTGGTAATGCCCAAAAAGGCTGAATTAAGTTGGACCATGCATCGCCCTAGATAACGGGCATTACAACACGCGATATGTCAGCACCAAGAGATTGAGCAGCAGGAATAATAATAGGTGCTTGCACTACCCATACCTTAAACATTGATTAAAGCTAAGGCTTACAGTAACGTACTGTTTATAGATAATTTACTAACGAAGACTTTGTATTATGCCGGTTATATTTAAAAGGCTAGCGTTACTTGTTCGTACTCATATAGATCAGTTGAGCTGGCAAGCAGTGGCATTAGTTATTTTGACTCATATGCTATTAACATGGAGCTTACTATTTATAGCGAATGAGAAAGCGTTAACCTCGCTTACTACCTTTTTTTACTATTACACAGTAACAACATCAACAGTAGGATATGGTGACTTTAGTCCAACTACTGATCTTGGTCGTTGGGTGGTTGCATTAATACAAATTCCATTTGGTTTGGCTTTATTTGGTGTTTTGCTAGGAAAAGCAGGACAAACTGTTACTTACTTAATTAGGCGCGCTATGACTGGTGATAAAAACTTTGCCCACAGTAACCACCATATTATTATTTTTGGTTGGCACGACATTCGTACAAAAAAGATGATTTATTGCATTTTGGCAGATACGAAGCGAACTGACCGTCGTATTTTACTCGCAGTAACAGAGCAAATGGATCATCCTTTTTTAGCTAACGAAAGCGTTGATTTTGCACGTTTAACGAGTTTTACAAATTTAGCTGAACTAGAGCGGGTAGCTATTCGTAGTGCTGATAAGGTGATTATTGATGGTCAAGATGACGACCAGACATTTACAACAGCACTGCGTATTAGTCGATTAGTAAAAGATGATTGTCATATAAGTGCTCACTTTTTGGATGAAACTAAAGTTGAGATGATGTTAGAGCATTGCCAAAATGTAGAGTGTAGTAGTGCAAAATCAGCTGAGATACTCGTACGCTCAATGCAAGATCCAGGTTCGAGCCGTGTGCAAGAGGAGCTGCTATCTACTTTGCACGGCGATACACAATTTAGCTTGAAAATACCAAGCGGATGCAAAGATATGGAGTTTGGTACTTTGTTTCATCATTTTAAGCTTGAGCATGATGCAATATTGTTAGGTGTAGCACATAATTTAAGTGCGCAAAACATGGATTTAAACCCACCATTAGATTACAAAGTAAGTGAAGGGGATATTTTGCACTATATATCGGTAGATCGGGTATTAAGTAGTGAAGTAGACTGGTCGAGTCTAGAAAAATAATGAATGAAGTTGTATTTTTAATTGTTGTTTTAAGTGCTTACATATTACCTGTCGTTATTGTACTCAACAGTAAGCGTACACAGGGTCATGAAAAGAATGGTTGGCTAATAGGGATAATCATATTTTCTTGGTTAGGATTAATGATGTACTTTGCCATTGTGCCCAAGCATAAACATAAAAAGAAAAAGGCAAAATAGAGCATAACGCTAAGTGGCTCAAATAATGTTAATCAATTAGTTCATTGTTAGTAAAAATACTTTTAATGACCAAGGCTTGTTCATGTTTCGAGGTTAAACATGCGCAGTGCTTTATGTTCGTTTAAGGGCGACTTACTCTTTGTTGATCGGATTTTACTTATTTTTACAGGGATGTAAGCCGCTAGAGTAACGCAGAAGTAGTTACCGAGTCAGCTAAGTTACAAACCTCGCGCGACAATTAAATTACCCCATGGATAGAATAAATATTAACCCTAAAGGGCAACTGGCCCTGATGTAATACGCAGTGGATTACAGTGTGATTAGTTCATTATGTATGCTACTCAATATTAAAAGTGGTATTAGCTTGTAGATAGGTATTACAATTTAAAAGATATATTTATTACAAAAATTGCCTAATTAAGTATTTTTTATTAGACTCATTAGTATAAAGGATTAACTGAAGCAGGAACGCTATGAAATACTTTACCTACTTAGCTATATCAATCATGGCTATTGCAGTCATCTCTTTGTTTTATTTAAAAAAGCCCGATGGTCAAACATGGCTTTCTGCATCATCAATTAGCAGTGAATCTCAGCAAATTAAAGAAAAAATGGTTGCGCTATCTAGCAATACTTTGGATCAAGCGGTGCAGGGCGTTAAGCAAGCTGGCGATAAAATTGCGAGCAGTATTTCTGATGAACCAATGCCTGAAAGTACTACCTCAAGCAGCAAAATTTTTAAGTGGCAAGACGAAACAGGCCAATGGCACTTTTCTGATACACCGAACCCGCATGTAAAAAGTATTGAAGTAAAACTCGATCCTAAAGATATTACTGTTATTGCTGCAGAAGACACGTCTATTTTAAATACCTCTCCAAGTACAAATACAATGTCGGCTGCACCAGAGGGGATCAGTATTTTGAACCCAGACTCGGTTAAAAAGCTATTTAATGACGCCGAAAATGTAAAAGACAAACTAGAAAAACGTAATAAAGAAATTAATAATTTAAGTGCACTCTAATTATTTAGAGTGCGTGCTTTTATGGTTTTTTAAATAACGTTTTTCGGCTTCCATTAATAATACTGTTAAATATATTTTAGTGGGAAGCGACAGCAGTACACCTACAGCAATGCATGCCGCCGCTATAATTATTCCTTTAATACCATGATCTACAGTGAAGTAACTCGATACAATTAACGTGTGGCCAGTCACAATAAGGCACAACCCAAGCACTATTGATGTTTTAAGCAGCCTAATTATCATTGTTTGCGACATAGTTACCTCACTAAGAGTTGCTATAGTGTAGGCAGGCTTTAAATACTTAGCATTGATTTAAGACAACAAACAGCATAAATAAAAAAGCCCAGCTATTACTAAATTGGGCTTTTAAATGCACTAATCACAGGGCGTATTAATCAAGCATATTACGCAGCACGTATTGTAAAATGCCGCCGTGTTTGTAGTAATCCCACTCTTTAGGGGTATCAATACGTACGTCTGCACTTAAGCTAACTTTTTTACCTTCGGCATTTGTAGCAATAACGGTTACTTCATCGGTTTTATCGTACAGGCCATCAATATCAAATTGCTCTTGCCCTGTTAACCCATGTGATTCGTAACTTTCACCTTCTTTAAATTGCAGCGGTAATACACCCATACCAATTAAGTTAGAGCGATGAATACGTTCGTAGCTTTGTGCTACAACGGCTTTAACGCCTAATAAAAGTGAGCCTTTAGCAGCCCAGTCACGAGATGAACCCGTACCGTATTCCCTACCCGCTAAAATAATGAGTGGCGTATTATTTTTTTGATATTCCATTGCTGCATCATAAATGCTCTCTAGCGTATCGCCAGGCTGAGTTCGTGTTACGCCACCTTCAGTACCAGGAGCTAGTAAGTTTTTAAGACGCACATTAGCAAACGTGCCTCGCATCATTACTTCGTGATTACCACGGCGTGAGCCGTACGAATTAAACTGCGCTTTATCTACGCCGTTTTCTTGCAAGTATAAACCTGCTGGTGCATCTGCTTTAATAGCTCCTGCTGGAGAAATATGGTCAGTGGTTACTGAATCCCCAAGTTTAGCTAAACAACGTGCACCTTCAATAGTAGGAATGCCCGGTGGTTCTACTTTCATACCATCAAAAAATGGTGCCTTTTTAATGTAGGTAGATGCGTCATCCCAATCATAAAGTTTACCATCGGGTATTTTAATTTGCTGCCAGCGACTATCGCCTTCGTAAACGTTAGCGTAGCTTTTTTCAAACATTTCTTTAGTTACGGTCTCTTTAACTAGGTCACTTACTTCTTTAACGCTTGGCCAAATGTTTTTAAGGTAAATATCGTTACCGTTAGCATCTTGAGCAAGGGGTTCGTTGTATACGTCAATATCGGTTCTACCGGCAATAGCGTAAGCTACAACAAGGGGTGGCGATGCTAAAAAGTTCATTTTAACATCTTGGTGAATACGACCTTCAAAGTTACGGTTACCCGATAAAATAGAGCTAACCACTAATTTATGCTTTTGAATCGCATCTGATATTTCGGTTGCTAGTGGCCCTGAGTTACCAATACAGGTAGTACAGCCATAACCTACTAAGTTAAAGCCTAAGCTTTCTAAGTCGTCCATTAAGCCGGCTTTTTCTAGGTAGTCGGTAACTACTTTAGAGCCTGGTGCAAGTGATGTTTTAACCCAAGGTTTTACATTAATGCCTAACTGTTTTGCTTTTTTAGCGACCAAGCCAGCAGCTAAAATTACACTCGGATTAGAGGTATTGGTACAGCTGGTAATCGCAGCAATAACACAAGCGCCATCGTTTAGCTCAAACTCTTGCCCTTTAAATTTTACTTTTGCTGCGCCCATAAATTGCGCTTCATTTACTGGCTCATCTGGGTTTGTTGTTGGGCCTTCGCCTTCGATACGAGCTTGTTCTTCATCGCTATTATCACGACGAGCCATACGTTCATCTTGAAAGTTTTTTAAATGCTGGCTAATTACTTCACCAGCCTTATCTAGGGAAATTCTATCTTGTGGTCGTTTAGGGCCTGCAAGGCTTGGTACAACATCACCTAGTTTAAGCTCGAGTGTATCGGTATAGTTGGCTTCGTCACCATCGTTACGCCATAAACCTTGATGTTTGGCGTAATCTTCAATTAACTTAAGGTGACTTTCATCGCGATTTGTTAAACGTAAATAGCTGATTGTTTCATCATCAATCGGGAAAATACCACACGTAGCGCCGTATTCTGGTGCCATATTCGCTATGGTTGCTCTGTCTGCAAGTGGTAGATCGGCAAGACCATCACCATAAAACTCTACAAATTTACCCACTACGCCATGGTTACGTAGTATCTCGGTTACTGTTAATACTAAATCGGTTGCGGTCGTGCCTTCAGGTAAGCGGCCGCTTAGTTTCATACCCACTACTTGTGGAATGAGTAAACTAATTGGTTGACCCAGCATAGCCGCTTCGGCTTCAATGCCACCTACACCCCAACCAAGTACACCTAAGCCATTTATCATGGTTGTGTGAGAGTCGGTACCTACGAGTGTATCTGGGTAAGCGAACTTTTTGCCATCGCGGTCTTCATTAAAAACAACACGGGCTAAGTATTCTAAATTCACTTGGTGAACAATACCGGTTGCTGGTGGCACTACTTTTAAATTATCAAAAGCGGTTTGTCCCCAGCGTAAAAATTCGTAACGTTCTTTATTTCGGTCGTATTCTAGTTTTGCATTTAAATCAAAAGCACCATCGTTACCATAACCATCTACTTGTACCGAGTGATCAATAACAAGCTCAGCAGGAGATAACGGATTTATTTTTGCAGGATCGCCACCTAGTTTTTCCATTGCGTCACGCATTGCGGCTAAATCAACAATAGCAGGTACGCCAGTAAAATCTTGCATAACAACGCGGGCAGGGGTAAAGGCTACTTCAGATGCAGGTTTTGCTTGAGAATCCCAGTCAAGGAGCGCTTGAATGTCTTGTTCTTTTATATTTGCGCCATCTTCGTTACGAAGAAGGTTTTCAAGTAATACTTTTAAGGAAAAGGGCAATCGTTTCGCTTTGTCGCCAAGTCCTTTTAGAGAATGAATGTGATATTGCTCACCATTAATTGTAAGCTGATGCTGGGTATCGAAACTATTATTCATTATTTGCCCCTTTATGAATTAGAAAAATGCTTTGAAGAGTGACCTCTGTAATGTTCGAGTTGCAAAGTACATACCAGTGTAAAAAATCGCGTTTAGAGAACGAATTTTATACAGTTAATATAGTAGAGATGATGCTAAAAACTTTAATTTCAAGGGGAATTTAAAAGAGGATAAAAGGGCCAAAAGTTATTTCGACCCATATTAATTATTGTAGCCAGCCGTATTGCTTACCTTTAATACTCAAACAAAGTAAAGCAATGGCAATAATGATTACAAAAATAGGCATAAATACAGCACTTGCGCCAAGTAGCTCAATACTGTTTATGACCACAAAATTATAATATTGCTGAATTAAAATAGCGCCGAGCGATAGCGCAAAAGTAGGTGTTGCCAGCGCGTTTTTAGCAAGTAAAAATAGACAACCAAAAGTGCTTCCAAATACAGCTACAGCAAATGCAATGGTTGACCAAATAGGAATGTTGGAGTAGGCAGCTTGTTGATCTAACGGAAGTTTACTTATCATTTCGGGTGTCATCATCATGTGCATAGCAAATGCAATAACGCCAAGTAAGTTCCACACTAAAGCAGCCCATGCAGTAGGTTTAAACCAATTTTTAGGTGGTGTGGCAGACATTTAATAACCTTCTTTTTATTATTAATTAGGTTATTAAAGAGTAAAAAGGCCAACTATACAAGTTGACCTTTTTATATAAAAAGAGGGCATTTAAATGCTTAACCAAATGAAATAGGACGACGACCTGTTTTATCATCTACTTTTGGTTTTTTAGTTCGCTTACGCTTACTTTTAGCGGGTTGATTTGTTGGTTGTGGTGCAGTTTGCTTTGACTCTGCTTGAGTTTGTACCGCAGGTTTTTCTGCAGGGATTGCATCTTCACTTAGCGCAAGTTGGAAAAACTCACCATCAAATTCTAATACATCGCCACTGTATAATTTTTTCCGCTTTATTGTACAAATTTCATGGTTAACACCCACATAGCCTTCAGTAATTAGGTTTTTAGCTTGGCCGCCACCTTCAACTAAGTTTAGTACTTTTAGTAATTTGCAGAGCTCAATTGGCTCCTCTTCTAATTCTATTTCTATATATTCTTCGTTCATATTTGCTCTCAGTGGGGTAACGCACAAGCTCTAGTATAAAGGCTTGCAGCTACTTTTGCACCAAAGCAAGTAACTTTAGCTAATTGTAATAGGCAAATAACTACGAAAGTTTTTATGTATTTTATCTGTCTTTAAAAAAACTGAAGCAATTGAAGAGTAATCTTTGCAGCAGTTAATTTTACGTATGGCCCGCTAATTGCTAAAACTTTGGCGGATTAAATAGTTTTCATTAAATGGAGTAGGAAATGGGCGTAAGATTAGCAATGAAAAAAGAGCTAATGGGATTAGACAATTCAGGTATGTTAACTGCTGACGATGTTAGAGAGCACCTTGCTAATTCTGTAAAAAAGCAAGCTGATCAAGATGAACGCGGTTTTTCTGTAATTTCAAAGTTCAATGATACCCATAGCCGTTTAGTTAGTGGTGATGCCACGAGAAAAACAAAACTCGAGTTTGAACGACATCGTTTATTTAAAGAAGTTTTATATACTCGAAAAAGTGTTGATGCTTGGTTAGATAGCCAAACAAATTAAATTGCTATAAATAGTTACCTTTAATAGACTACAAGCGTAATCAAAAGGGGTAACTATGAAAAATGGAATTTTAATGTGTGTGTTGGCATTACCATTAGCTGCGTGCCAACAACCTACCGTGTATGTATTTAGTGAAAACTTGCAAGATGAACAGAGCAACCAGCTCGATGCTGCGCTAAAAGCACAATCGATCCCTTATGAATATGTAGAGCTGGCAATCCCACCTGATTTTGGTGAAGCCACATTACTCTTATCAAGTGATAAGATTTATCCTAAAGAAACTGAGCAACTTGCGGCTATAATGCAAGAGCTAGGTTACAAGCCACAAGTTAACTATACAACGCGTTCAAATCACTTTTATGGTGATGGCAATATAGGCTTTTATTTAAAGAATATAGTGGCGGGTACTACCTTTGTTATGCCTAAAAAGTTACGAACAACTCAATGCAGCGAAGACAAGTACAATGATTTACTCGTCACATTTACAGATAAATATGCTGACTTTAGCTTACCCAGTGGCGCTATTGTAAGGTTAGGTTGGGAGTTTTTATACGGTTACGTTGTCATTTATTACAAAAATTATTCGCAAACATATCGTCATTCACAGCCGTTTGTAAATACCCCCTTTGGTGCCAAGCCTTCAGATACTTACACTTTTACTGCGCACGTTAATAAGCCCAGTTGGCTTGATTGTTCATTACAGGTTGTTTATATGGATTAGTGATGACTAAGTTTTTATCGTTGATTTGTTTAAAATTGAACCAAATTAATTATTTTGTTACCATTCTAGGTTCGTATGAGGCGTTTATTATAAGGATGTAAATAATGGTGAGCAAAGCATTTAGAAATGCAGGAATTCTAGGTAAGATCTATACTGTAGGGGACCTTCTTTATAAAGAGTTTTTTAAGAAACGCGAAGATGCCGAGAAGCAATATAAAAATTTATATCCACTATTAAAAATCACCTACGGTCAATCTGGCCGTGATGCTAGTGAATTTATTAACTTATTAAATGTTTTTTTATCACTAACTCCAGTTGGAGCAAAACGAAGAAACTTTAAACGAAGATATATTGACGACAAGGAGGGGTGGCGTAAATTACCAAGCGAGCCCACAGAAATTCCTTATGGGCATTGGTGGTAATATGAAGAATAATAAAAGAGGATGGAAGGTTGTTTTTGTTATTATTGCCTGTTTTGTGGTTAGTGCTATTTATGATGCATTTACAGTAAGAGACATTGTTGCACCAGCTCACCCTTTATTCATAAGTATTTTTATCTTGATTGCAGATTTAATGATACTGCTAGGTGCTTACTGTTACGCATTTAATAAATATCTAATTAGTTCAAAACTTTTCTGGTTGGTAGTAATCGTATTCTTTTTTATAGTAAATGGTATCGCTGTAATTTATGAGCTTGTTAATAACCAAATAGGTTACGAAGTGTATGATATGATTACGATGGCTGCTTTTTATCTATGTTTCAGTTTTTTATTAGCTACACCGACTATTATGCATTTGAAAAATATGAATAAGGTTCAGTGAAATTGACTAAAATGCTTTCAACCTTGTGATTCAATATAATTGCTAAGCTTTGCAATACGCAGACTCATGCCTTCTATAATTCGGTCTTTAATTTTTTCGCGGATAACGTTAGGTAAACGAGTGAGAGCTTCAGGGGTAATGGCGAGGACTATACTGTCGGTTTTAGCGCGAGCGCTAGTACTACGTTCTCGGTTATTTATAAAGGCACCTTCACCTATAAATTCACCGGGCTCTATAGTGCCAAGCTCTAGCAAATGATTATGTTTAAATACTAATAACGCGCCGCTAAGTACAATGTACAAACGTTTGTCGTTATCGTATTGCTTAAATAAAAATTGATGTTGATTTACTAAATATAACAGGCCGAACGATTCTAATAAGACTTGGCGCTCGCTGAGCGTAAATTCTTTAAAAAAGTGCAGCCTGTTTATAATTTCCATTTGTTTGAATAATGGAATATGTTCAATCAACTTCATTTATGACTCAAATTTGTTTAAAGCACTTAATTAGCTAATATTGCGCTCTTTTAATTTTCGGGTCAATGTGTTGCGCCCCCAGCCAATTTTTATGGCTGCATCTTGTTTATGGCCAGAGCAATTTGCCAGCGCTGTTTTTATTAAGCGGGTTTCTAGTTGAGCTTGAATATCAGGCCAGATATTTTCTTTGCCTTGTTTTAATTCTAGGTTAAGCCATTGTTGAAATGCATCTAACCAATCGCCCTCTTCTTGCGTTGGTGATGCATCAAGAATCTCAGGCGGTAAATCTTGTTCGGTAACAAGCTCCCCTGGTGCCATTACAGTAAGCCAGCGGCAGGTGTTTTCTAGCTGGCGTACATTGCCAGGCCAATTGAATAAACGTAATTGTTCAGTCGCTTTAGGGCTCAATACTTTGCTTTCTACTTGTAGGTCTTTGGCGCTTTTGTGTAAAAAGTGCTGTGATAAGCGTTCAATATCTTCGGTACGTTCACGAAGAGCGGGTAAACGAAGGCGTACTACGTTTAGACGATGAAATAAATCATCCCTAAATTTACCTAGTTTAACCAAGTCTTCAAGGTTTTGATGCGTTGCGGCAATGATACGTACATCAACTTTGATACTTTGATGTCCACCTACGCGGTAAAATTCTCCGTCGGCGAGTACCCGTAATAAGCGAGTTTGCACATCAAGTGGCATATCACCAATTTCATCTAAAAACAGCGTGCCGCCATTAGCTTGCTCAAATCGGCCTTTACGAACGCTATCTGCGCCGGTAAACGCGCCTTTTTCGTGACCAAATAACTCTGACTCAACAAGCTCTTTGGGAATTGCTGCCATATTAAGTGCAATAAACTGATTTTCTTTTCGCGGACTATGGTTATGCAAAGCACTCGCAACAAGCTCTTTACCCGTACCCGATTCGCCATTAATAAGTACACTCATGCTAGAGGCCGATAGTTTGCCTATCGCTCTAAACACTTCTTGCATGGCTGGTGCTTCACCAATTATATGTGCACTTTTAGGAGGGGCTTGCTTACGCTTGGTTTTTTTTGTGGAGTTTGCTCTAAATGCACTTTCAACGAGGGCAACCGCTTCGTTTAAATCAAAGGGCTTGGCTAAATATTCAAAAGCACCTTTTTGAAATGCATTAACCGCTGAGTCTAAATCTGAGTGCGCAGTCATTATAATTACTGGCAACCCTGGGTTTTGTTCTGCTATAAGTTCAAGTAACGCCATACCATCCATGCCAGGCATTTTTACATCAGATACTAAAACAGTAGGTTGGCTAAATTTTAACGCACTTAATACATCTTGTGCGTTAGCAAAGCTTTCCGTGTTAAAACCCGCTCGGGTTAGTGCCTTCTCAAGTACAAAGCGAATTGAGGCATCATCATCTACAAGCCAAACTGTTTTCATGCAAACTCCAAACATTAATCTGCAAAGGGCAGATAGATATTAAATTCAGTATGTCCAGGCCAGCTATCACATTCTATATAGCCATCATGTTGATCAATCAGTGTTTGCGCGATTGAGAGGCCTAACCCAGAGCCACCTTCTTTATTGGTGATCATGGGGTAAAACAGTGTTTCGCGTACACTAGAATCAATACCTGGTCCGTTATCAGATATTTGGATCAACAAGGCTTTTTTAGGTGCTTTACCAGGACGACGATATTGATGATTAATGCGGGTTTTTATTTTTATTTCACCGCCATCTACAAGTGCCTGCTGGGCATTTCGAACAATGTTTAATACCACTTGCTGTATTTTACCTTGATCAATGTATACATCAGGAATACTTGGGTCGTAATCTTTACTCAAACTAATGTTAGAGCAATTATCTAACGTGCTTAGCCTTACAACAGATTCAAGTGATTGATGTATGTTGCCATAAGACTTTTGCGGAAGTTGGTTTGGCCCTAAAAGCCTATCTACTAATTCGCGTAATCGGTCTGCTTGCTCAATGATGAGCTCGGCACATTCATCTCTTTCTTGTTGATCAACCTCATACTGCAATAACTGCGCCGCTCCGCGAATTCCACCTAAAGGATTTTTAATCTCATGTGCTAAACCTCTAATTAAGTTTCGGGCTGCTTCGTATTGATGCATTTGGTTCGAGACTTTGTCGTGCTTAATTTCGTCATCAGTTTGGCGCCACTCAAATAAAATATAAAGTGAGCCATCAAACTTAATTTGCCGTGTGCTTACGGCTACTTTTGCATGGCGAGAATCGCTAAAAACCACGTCAGCTCTATGCTGGTGGCAATCTACACCTTCAACCACTGAGTATTGCTCTATACGTTTCAAATCGATTGAATGGTAATTAAAAAGGCTATCAAAAGATTGATCTAATAAGCGTTTACTCCCAAGCCCTAGTAATTCGCTAGTACTTGTATTGGCATATACAACGGTAAAGTTTTTATCGAGTAGCATGACTGCAGTTGTTTGATTTTGCCAAATGGCATCAAGTAGCTCTGGGCTAAAATTTTTATTATTAATCATAATTGCACCACTTTAGTGCGTTAATATTTGCAAGCAATTTATAGTGCAAAATACACTGCTGCTCGTATTAGTAACACCTCAATTTAGTTACCTAGGATTAGCCTTTTCGGTGCATAAAAAATATGCAAGGCTGACTTGTAGCAATAATTTGGTTCTTACTATTAAAAAGCTTCAATTGTAGCGTGTGTTCGCCGCGTTCTACATCTCTTATTGCAAAGGTTGAGCTGTTAATGGCTGGGCCATGTGCTTTGCCGTCAATAAAAAGTTGTATGGTAAAACCAGTCTCAAATCGTGGTGTAATTCGGCTAGTTACATAAACACTGCCGGTATTTTCACGAATAGTTTGATTATGCTCTGGTGATGATATGGCAATATTAAAAGCAGCTTGTTGAGATTGGGTCTTCTCAGCAAAAATATCAGTATTTGCTGCAGGTATATTAAGATCTTGGCTGGTGAGTTTTATCTCTGTGGCCCCTTTATGAGGAGTGTCTGAGAATACTAATACGCCATTTTTATCTTTCCAAGCGTATATTTTTGATTCACCTGCATAACCATAATTACTTAATCCTAAAGCAATTATTAGTAATAAAATCTTGTTATTCACTCTGCAACCCTGCACTTCCATTAATAACGTAACTTTAGAGGAGTTTATATTATTTTACCATTAAAAAAGCCCGCAAAGCGGGCTTGAGAACACACATATTTTTTACAGGTTAATTAACAGCTGTAGTACATTTCAAACTCAACTGGGTGAGTTGTCATGTTAAGTTTTTCAACTTCTTTTGATTTAAGAGCAATGTACGCATCAATTAAATCGTCAGTGAATACACCACCTTGAGTTAAGAATTCACGGTCTGCGCTAAGTGCAGCAAGTGCTTCGTCAAGTGATGCTGCAACAGTTGGAATTTCTGCTGCTTCTTCAGCTGGTAAGTCGTATAAATCTTTATCCATTGCATCGCCAGGGTGGATCTTATTTTTGATACCATCAAGGCCAGCCATAAGCATTGCAGAGAAAGCAAGATATGGGTTAGCAGTTGGATCTGGGAAGCGTACTTCAATACGACGACCTTTTTCAGATGGAACCACTGGAATGCGAATTGATGCAGAACGGTTACGTGCAGAGTATGCAAGCATAACAGGTGCTTCAAAACCTGGTACTAAACGTTTGTATGAGTTAGTAGACGCATTTGCAAAAGCATTAATTGCTTTAGCATGCTTGATGATGCCGCCGATGTAGTAAAGTGCATCTTCAGAAAGACCGCCGTACTTATCACCAGCAAAAAGGTTAACACCGTCTTTAGCAAGTGACTGATGACAATGCATGCCAGAGCCGTTATCACCAACAACTGGCTTAGGCATAAACGTTGCTGTTTTACCGTATAAATGAGCCATGTTATGGATAACATATTTCATTTCTTGGATTTCATCCGCTTTTAACACCATTGTGTTAAAGCGAGTAGCGATTTCGTTTTGACCTGCTGTAGCTACTTCGTGGTGATGAGCTTCTACAACTTGACCCATTTCTTCTAGAACTAGACACGTTGCTGAACGCCAATCTTGAAAATCATCAACAGGAGCAACAGGGAAGTAACCACCTTTCACACCAGGACGATGACCTGTGTTGCCATCTGCATATTCTTTATCTGAGTTCCAAGCTGCTTGCTTAGAATCAATTTTGTACATTGAACCAGACATATCTGATTTGTATTTAACGTCGTCAAATACAAAAAACTCAGGCTCTGGACCAAATAAAACGGTATCTGCAATACCAGTAGACTTCATGTACTCTTCAGCGCGCTTAGCAACTGAACGCGGGTCGCGCTCATAACCTTGAAGAGTTGAAGGTTCAACTACGTCACAGCGAACAATTAAAGTTGTTTCTTCTGTAAAAGGGTCTAATTTGATAGAATCTGCATCTGGTAATAAAACCATGTCTGATTCGTTAATGCCTTTCCAGCCAGCAATTGACGAGCCATCAAACATTTTACCGTCTTCGAAAAAATCTTCATCAACTTGGTGATGAGGAATAGATACATGTTGCTCTTTACCTTTTGTATCAGTAAAGCGTAAATCAACGAACTTAACGTCATTTTCTTTAATAAAATCTAAAACCGATTGTGACATGTGTCCTCCAACTATTGGTTTTTGTTATTGCTGCATAATTGCTTTAGTATTTACTAAGCTGATTTTGTGCCATTTTTATAACTATATGTTTATAAATTAAAAAAATAAGATACTTCAAAATAGATTAAACTGTTGCACATTTTTGGTGCGTAAAAGCTCCTTATTGGTGCAGGTTTTACGCGGTCTAATTTGTCGGTAATTTAATCACCGTGAATTAGGATAACTTAAATGCAGAAGAGTTCCAAAAATATCTATAAAAGAGCTAAAACAGCTATTTTTCAAAAAAATATTGAAATTTAATTCATATAATTGTCATATATAAAACAGATACTTAGTAAAAGTATTAAGAAAGTTTTAAAATATGTATTGGATAAACTTTCATCCATGTCATTAATGAGGGATAATATGCGCCCTTTTAAATCCTATGCTGGGACATCTCGCGAAAGCGTGGATGAGTGCGTAGATCTTGCAGGATCATTGAGAATTTAATTTCTCTGAGTAAATATATGAGCATCGAAAAGTTAAGAAATATAGCGATTATCGCGCACGTTGACCACGGTAAAACAACTCTGGTTGACAAACTACTTGAGCAATCAGGTACATTAGAAACACGCGGCGGTAACGAAGAGCGCGTGATGGACTCAAACGACATTGAGAAAGAACGTGGTATTACCATTTTGGCTAAAAACACAGCCATTTCTTGGAATGACTACCATATCAATATCGTAGATACCCCGGGACACGCCGATTTCGGTGGTGAAGTTGAACGCGTACTTTCGATGGCTGACTCAGTATTATTACTTGTTGATGCTCAAGAAGGTCCAATGCCACAAACGCGTTTCGTTACGCAAAAGGCATTCGCGCAAGGCTTAAAGCCAATCGTAGTTATCAATAAAATTGATAAGCCAGGTTCACGTCCTGATTGGGTTATGGATCAAATCTTTGATTTATTCGACAACCTTGGCGCAACTGACGAACAGTTAGATTTTAAAGTAATCTACGCTTCAGCTATCAACGGCTGGGCAACACTAGATTTAGACGAGCCATCAGACAACATGGAACCTATGTTCAAGATGATCGTTGACGAAGTATCACCACCGGATGCAGATCCTGAAGGTGACTTCCAAATGCAAATTTCTCAACTAGATTACAACTCTTATGTTGGTGTAGTTGGTATTGGTCGTATTAAACGTGGTTCTGTTGCTCCTAACCAACAAGTTACTATTATCAGTGCTGATGGCACTACACGTAATGGTAAAATTGGCGCAGTACAAAGCTACCTAGGTCTTGAACGTATCGAAACTGATAGAGCTTACGCTGGTAACATCGTAACTGTAACAGGTATTGGTGAGCTTAAGATTTCTGATACAGTTTGCTTCCCAGGAAACGTTGAAGCATTACCACCACTAAGTGTTGATGAGCCAACTGTAACAATGACATTCTCTGTAAATAACTCACCTTTCTGTGGTAAAGAAGGTAAGTTTGTAACGTCACGTAATATCCGTGAACGTTTAGACAAAGAATTAGTACACAACGTAGCACTTCGCGTTGAAGATACTGGTAGCCCAGATAGCTTCCGTGTTTCTGGTCGTGGTGAATTACACCTAGGTATCTTAATCGAGAACATGCGTCGTGAAGGTTACGAGCTTTCAGTTTCTCGTCCAGAAGTTATCTTACGTACTGTAGATGGCGTTCTAGAAGAACCGTTTGAAACAGTGACTATTGACTGTCAAGACGAGCATCAGGGTTCTGTTATGGAACAAGTTGGCCTACGTAAAGGTGAACTTACTAACATGACTCCAGATGGCAAAGGCCGTATGCGTTTAGATTTCATGATCCCTAGCCGTGGTTTAATTGGTTTCCAAACTGATTTCATGACGCTTACTTCGGGTTCTGGTCTTATGTACCATACGTTCGATCATTACGGTCCTCACAAAGGTGGCGACATCGGTGTTCGTAAGAACGGCGTAATGATTGCAAACGCAACTGGTAAAGCACTTACTAACGCATTATTCAACTTACAAGAACGCGGCCGTTTATTCATCGGTCACGGTGTTGAAGTATACGAAGGTATGGTTATCGGTATTCATAACCGTGATAACGACCTTACAGTTAACGCCCTTAAAGGCAAGCAGTTAACTAACGTACGTGCATCTGGTACTGATGAAGCGCAAACGCTTTCTCCACACCTTAACTACTCACTTGAGCAAGCGCTTGAGTTCATCGATGATGACGAGCTAGTTGAAGTAACTCCACTAAACATTCGTATTCGTAAAAAACACCTTACAGAAAACGAACGTAAACGTGCAGGTCGTGGACCTAAAGCATAATCTATTAATTTAGAATTATGATTTTAAAAGCCGCTGTGTTGAAAAATACAGCGGCTTTTTTGTGGATAAAAACATGAGAAACGATGAGCTGTTAGCTGTCAGCATTTAGCCAAAAATTATATGGCTACTGTTTTGTGATGAAATTTCCATAATATATACCTCTAAAAGCGCAGCGCCTCTTAACCTCTTTGTGAATAATTTACTTAAATATTTTTTGCACAAGGAGAAGGGAATGAGAAGAGAAAGAGAGAGCTGAAACAGCCGATAATGCAAAGTATCAGTGTTTGTTGGTGGGGTGTTTTTTCGTTGGGTTTCGTTTCACTCAACCCAACATACGTGTTCAATTATTTTATTGGTAGTTACTTACTTTTTAGGAAGTAGGGTGATTTTGCCAAATACATCTGCATCTATAAAACCACGATTTCTGTCACCATTTACTGGCTGTACTTCGTGTGAGCCCATAAAATGCTCGCGCACATCACTGCCATCGTTATCGCAATACGCTAGCATAAAGCCTATTACTTGTTTTGGCGTTAGGGTGAGCGGAGTGTTATTAGCCCCTTCTTTATAATCATTAGGGTAGAGCTTTATTGCTACTTCCCACGTGATGTTAAAAGGCGCGGTGGTGTTACGCTTCCAGTTACTGACTAGGTGATCGGTATACAAATGGGCTTTTTTATCAGGTCCGTAATCGGCGGCTTGGTTATCAAGGCCAATATGGTACGCCAAAGCGGTGTGATTAAATTGATGGTTTCCGCCTGATGCATCGCTATCAATAAATACTTCAAGCGCATCATCGTCCCAATATTTATACGTTGGATCGGGATGTGTATCAATTAAAACGTCATCCACAATATCGGCTTGCAGATATAGGTAGTTTTGATCCCACAGTAAGCGATAACGCCCTTTAAAATCGGTATCGTTTGATGGCAGTGTGCCATCCATTAGATAAGGCATGTCGTGCCAAATAGCTTTATCCCATGCGCTTTCTGATACGCCATCAATGGTAATAGGGGTTGCTGTATGATTGACCTCTATGGCCACAAGTGGGTAGCTAAATAGCAAGCTAAACGCGAGTAGTGCTTTTTTCATTAATAATCTTACCAATTAAATAGGGTCTAGCTTAACGCAAACTGTGATTAAAAAATTATATGTATTATTTATTATATTAGCTTATTGCGCCTGTTATGCTGCCTTTTAGTGCGAGCATTAAGCGGTGCGCGCTATCACCAGACATTTTAAACGGATTAAAATCAATGGAGCCTGAAAATTTCAGATTCAGCGACTCGGTTACCTTAGATTGTGGCACGTAACCCATTGACCATTTTTCAAACTCTCTTTCGGGAATTTGGTTATAGTTGAGCATTATTACATTGTGGTGACGTTTGTCATTTAATATTTGTTGATAGGTGTTATTTACTGCTGTTCTAGAGCCTTCAAGGCATTGTAAAAAGTAATCATTACTAAAGCATAACATGCCGGTGACGTTTTTTTTTACATTATAGGTGCGAGCACTTTGCAAAATATTCTCTATATCTTTTGGTCCAAAGCCGTCTGTTATTTTACTTGCGTAGATAAGTCGAACAAGAAACATAATATCCCCCCTAATTTAGTTATTTAAAGATAGTACAGCAAGGGGGTAATTACTAATTACGCAGTGAGTATACTTTGCATTTACTTTGTTTATATAATTATAACTACAGGGAAATGGTTTCACCCTCATTTAAAATATGCAATGGCACAGAAGATTGCATTTTTTTATGCATGTGCAATAAACGTAGTAAAGCTGAATGACTGCTGTGGTCGCCCATCTTCCAACTTGAGTTACCGTATCCCCACGGTATCATTACTTTGCAGTTAAGCTCTTGTGCAGCATTGAGCGCGTCTTCTGGTGTGGTATGCACATAACGGTACCAGTTAGGATCATCTTTACTGTAGTAAGATGCGATTGGTATTAAGCACACATCTATATCGACATATTTTTGCTGTATGTCTTTAAAGTGTTTTGAGTAGCCTGTATCGCCTGCAAAAAATAAGGTGCTACCATTTTGTTCAAGCAGCCAGCCATTCCATGCGTCTTTATTGTTATCCTCGTAAATAAAGGGCACTAATACACGAGCGCTAAAATGATGAGCTGGTACGGCATTAATAACTAAGTCGCCAATGTTGGTTGTTGAGTACCACGGCATTTCGCTAATATTAAAACCGCCGGTGGGGAAATTGTCGG
The DNA here is from genome assembly GCF_000239855.1 of Pseudoalteromonas sp. BSi20652. Classification (GTDB taxonomy): domain Bacteria; phylum Pseudomonadota; class Gammaproteobacteria; order Enterobacterales; family Alteromonadaceae; genus Pseudoalteromonas. Next base: position 37,669 of record NZ_BADT01000042.1, read on the forward strand.
CCATACCGAGTGGTGTTAAATAGCGAGGTTTATTGCCAATGCTTTGTATGTCGGCTTTATTAAAATGATCGTAATGAATATGCGAATACATTACCGCATCAATATTTTCCAGTTCTTGCTCACTAGGCCAAGCCCCTGCTTTACGATAAATACCACCACCAAGTTTAAAGCCAAGTGCGACTGGAGAATCAAACTGATTTTTTACCGGATCAAACAGCACACTTTGCCCATTTGAAGTGTTAATTACAAAACTAGCGTGACCAAGCCAGCGTACGGTATAGCCGGTGCTAAGTTGTGGTTTAGTTTGCTGGCCTTGGTACTGGCAGTTTTCGCTGCCTGTTTTGCATAGTAAGTCTGGGTGGGCTGGGTAGCAGTTTTCAGTACAGGTAGTGGGATATGTTTTTTCACCTGTGTATAAATTTTTATAACGACCGTTCTTATCATTAATAACAACAACTGAGTCAGGGCTAGTAATACGGTTAATATTATTAGGAGCACCGCAGGCCGTTAATATACATAAGAGCGTTGTTGCGATTAAAAAGCGTTTCATTGTAAATCCCTTTTAGCATTTCCTTTAACATAAAAAAGCCTACAATTAAGCAGGCTTGTTAAAATAACAAATGATTAGCCAGCGCTATTCATTTGTTCAATAAATTTATTTGAATCGGCAATCGATTCGTTCATGTCGTTCATTAATACTTGTATGTCGCGTTTAAGGTTAGTGAATTCACCTTTAATAGCCGATACTGCTTGTGCGTTTAAGTTATGCTTTAAATATAAAACATTATCGTGAAGCGAGGTTAATACTGGCTCCATTTTACTCTCTGCGCTGCGCATCGAGCGTAATAGCTGATCAAATTGACGCTTAGTCGCGGCCAGTTTTTTGCTGCTTTCACGTTTAAGTGATGCGCTTTTGTATTGCTCTAACTCATCGCTCCACTCATCAAACAGCGCTTGGGCTACGTCTTCCACTTTATTGATGTTAGTTGAGACTTCGTTAGCAGCATTTAAGCTCGACTCGTAATCGTCGTTTAACTGATTGTAAGTGTCTTGTAGTTCGCCACCATTAAAATCGATTAGAGTAGTTAAGCGCTCAAGTGCTGATTTAAATTCTTCTTGTGACTCTTGTTGCGAGTCTTTGGTTTCTTCTACGCGGTCAATAAGAATATCGCGTTTGTGAACACCGACTTTTTCCATTGCAGAATAATAAGCTGATTGGCAGCCAGTTAAAGTTAGTGTTATTACAAGCATTGAAACACTAAGTAATGTTTGTTTTTTCATTTGAATTCCTGTTTATGAGCGTTAGTGCTGTAAATTATGGCGCTGATTGTTATTATAATCAAAACTATATAAGCACAAGTCAATTGTATGAATGATAAGCTCTCACATTATAAACAGCAAGTTAAGTCCTTTATACGCCAGCAGCCTGGTTGGTGGATGCAGTATTTTAATCGCTGTATAGACGATCAAATAACGGTTAATGCTGGGTACCTTGCTTACGTGACACTTCTTTCGTTAGTGCCATTAATTGCCGTTGGTGTTGCTATATTTTCAGCTTTTCCGGGCTTTGAATCTACTCGCATGGAAATTGAGAGCTTTTTGTTTACTAACTTTGTGCCCACTTCTACCGATGTTATTAGAGAGCATATTGGCTCCTTTGCGGGCAATGCAAACCAAATGACGGCAGTAGGTATTGGCTTTTTAGCAGCAATTGCGTTGCTGTTAATACGTAATGTTGATGCCACATTAAATCGAATTTGGCGAATTAAAAAAAAGCGCCCGATGATGATCTCATTTGCTGTGTATTGGATGGTATTAAGCTTAGGTCCCGTTTTATTGGGAGCCAGTATTGGCGTTACCTCTTACATAGTATCGTTGGTATCGTTTGCTGATCAGGGTATTCCTGGATTTAGCGGGTTTTTGTTAAAGCTATTGCCGTATGGAATTTCGATGGTGGGCTTTATTATGCTCTACACTTTAGTACCTAATACGCGCGTTTCGTTTAGAGCAGCTGTGCCTGGTGCATTATTTGCTGCACTTTTATTTGAGCTGACTAAAAAAGGGTTTGCACTCTATATTAGCCATTTTCCTTCATACGAAGTTATTTACGGCGCAGTAGCAACCATTCCTATTTTGTTTGTATGGGTTTATTTGTCGTGGGTAGTTGTTTTACTTGGGGCTGAATTTACAGCGTGCATTAGCCCAAATGATATTCCAGAAACACCAGAGCTTGAACTAGAAGATGATGAACCAGCAATAAAGGGCACAGTTTAAATGCAAGGTTTAATACAGCGCGTAAAGCATGCCAAAGTAGAAATTAACAACCAAGTGGTAGGCGAAATCAACAATGGCATATTGTTGCTATTAGGTGTTGAAAAATACGACGATAAAAAAACGGCCGATAAGCTTTTACACAAGGTGAGTAACTATCGTATTTTCACTGACGAAAACGACAAAATGAACCTAAGCCTTAAAGATATTAAAGGTGAGTTATTAGTGGTTTCGCAATTTACGCTAGCGGCCGATACTAAAAAGGGTATGCGCCCTAGCTTTTCATCTGCGGCAACGCCAAGCCAAGCTAACGAGCTTTACGAGTACTTTGTTGCTCAAGCTAAAGAGTTGGGGCTTACAATAGCCACCGGTGAGTTTGGTGCCGACATGCAAGTAAGCTTGTGTAACGATGGACCCGTTACGTTTAACTTATCTGTTTAAGCCTCTTTTTTGGTAACTACGACAATATGATTTACATAGCCCGTAATTTTTTGCGGGCTGACGTTACAGCCAAATACATCGAGTAATAGCTGCTGAAGTTGCTTTAATTGCGACTCATGCTGCGATAAAAAATTAATAAATAGCACGCCGCTGTTATTTAAAGCCGAGTAGATTTTTTTATAAAATGCTTCTTCAAATAAAAATCGAGGTGCATCTATTTGGCTAAATAAATCTAGAATAATCCAATCAATATTTTGCGCGCTTTTTAAAACCTGTTGCGCATCAGCGCAAAGCAATAGCTCATTTTTATTTGACGAAAAAAACTGAGTATAGCAATCAATAATATCAGCGTTTTTTTCAACGGATGTAATTTCTGTTTGCGGGTATTGATTCGATAAGTAATTGCGAATAGCGCCGCCACCTAAACCAAGCTCAAGCACTTTTGTTGGTGCGGTTAAGGTTTGCCACTGTACAGCTAAATATTGTAAATGAGGTAAAAGTAAAGCGCGTGGATTTGTAGTATCAATAACCGACTGTAGTGTGTTGTTAATTAACAGCCACCGTAAATTATCATGCTCACGCACTTGTATATGGTCACCATTGTATTTATGCCAGTAAAGTAACAGACCTTCGCTGTGGCTGTTGTCAATAAAGTGGCTATTAATAATGCCCGTAGATAAATTGATATAGTCGTTCATGCTCTTTAGCATAAACGAGCTTTATTAAAGCGCAATGGTCAGTGTCATTAATTTTTTACGTTATTTTGCAGTCATCACCAAAGTCGTATTTGCAGTTTTTTTAAGATGGAGTATGGTATTTGCCATAAATAATACTAACCGACTCAATTATTTGGTTTTTATAGTGTGCTAAATAATCTATATGATTAGTATAGAGCCGTAGCCGTTTTTGACTTTTATTCACGGCCAAACAACAGGAGTATGTATGTTTCAGGTAAGTACCCCACAAAGCAGCGAAGATTGGCAAGCGTATTATCAATTGCGTTGGCAGGTATTGCGCGCGCCTTGGGGCGAGCCTCGAGGCTCTGAACAAGACGATATGGAACAAGACTCTGAGCACCGCTTTATAAAAAATAAAGAAGGTGAAGTGCTAGGGGTTGCACGTTTACACTTTAACAGCCATGAGCAAGCACAAGTGCGCTATATGGCAGTTGCAGAGGGTAATCGTAACCAGCATATTGGGAGTCGCTTACTGCACGAGCTTGAAAAAATTGCATGGGTTCAAAATGCAGGTGAGCTTGTATTGTTTGCACGCGAACGAGCACTTGAGTTTTATAAACGCCACGGTTACGAATTAAAAGAAAAAGCGCATTTAGCGTATGGCGATGTTCAACATTTTAAAATGGTAAAGCAAAAGCCGAGTGAGCCGGGCTGGTTTCGCCACCCTAATTGGACACAAGTACTACAAAATATTTGGCGTGAGTCTATTCCAATTAGTGACGCGATGGGCATTAAGGTAGAAAGCTACACCGATTGGCAATTTACAACCAGCGCTGACCTGGACGCTAACTTAAACCTCCATAACACGATGTTTGCAGGGTCTATTTATAGCTTGGCCACGCTAACAGGTTGGGGCGCTACGTACTTAGCACTTAAAGAGGCGGGGCTTGAAGGTAATATTGTATTAGCAGATGCTAACATTAAGTACTTAAAACCGCTTACTACCGACCCACGTGGTTGTGTTGATATACAAACCTGTAAGGGTAAGTTAAGCGATTTAGAAACCGATGGTAAAGCAAGTTACGTAGTGCCAGTAACTATTTACGATGGTGATAATGTGGTTGCCGAATTTGAAGGACAGTTTGTAGTAAAAAAGTAACTATTTAATTATTTAAAACATAAAAA
>NZ_BADT01000041.1 GCF_000239855.1 Pseudoalteromonas sp. BSi20652
GAAATGTGCGCAATTAACACTCACTGGCATGAACACATATCACGTAGGTCGGGCTAGCGTAGCGATTCCCGACGCTAAAAATATATTTATAATAACTATAGTGTTCTTATTTCACGAGCTGGGTTACCCGCTACCACGGTATTAGGCATTACATTTTTAGTAACCACAGCACCCGCACCCACAATACTATTTTCGCCTATATTAACTCCAGCAATAATAATTACACCTGCGCCAATCCAAACGTTGTTGCCTATTGTAATAGGGGCCGCAAAGTTTTTCTTATTAAGCCTTTCTGCTGGATTAGTAGCATGTGACACAGCTAAAAGCTGAACGTTCGGGCCAATTAAACAATCACTGCCAATGGTAATTGCACCCTCACTAATAGGGGCATCTAAAACAGTACAGTTAATGTTTATAAAAGTACGATCACCAATTTGTATTTGACTGCCATAGTCACAATGAAAGCCCGCTTCAATAATTACTCCATCACCACAGTGTGAGCATAACTCCTTTATTCGCTTTAAATTACCTTTACTGGGGCTTTTATTAAATAAGCGGCAAATTTCGTGCACAGCTTTACGCTGTGCTAGATTATCTTTACTAATACTATTAAATGACTGCATATCAATTTTGTTTAACTTAAATAATGGTGCCTAGCTTAACCTACTTTAAGCATGATGATAATTTGAATAAAACTGTGCTTTTTTTACGCATTCACTTGCCATTTATAATGTTTCGTTTAAAATTAATTAACTTTCGAAACGAAACTTAATTGTAATTACTTATGACCAAACGAAACACCCAGCAACGTCGTCACCTTATTCTTACTCAAGTTAATGAGTTAGGCGAGGTAGCTGTAGATAGTTTAGCTGAGCAGTTTCAAACATCAGAAGTAACCATTCGAAAAGACTTAACCGCGCTTGAAAAAAGTGGCTTATTACTTCGCCGTTATGGTGGAGCTATTGCATTGCCTAAAGAGATAGTAAGCGACGAAATAGACTCAAAGCGTAAAGTAGCCATTGCTAAAGCGGCAGCCGCGCTTATAAAAGATCATAATCGTATTATTATAGACAGTGGGCGCACCACTGCGGCGATGATCCCTGAATTGGCTACCAAGCAGGGGTTAGTTGTTATGACTAACGCGATTAAAGTGGCAACGCGTTTATTAGCACTTGAAAACGAACCAACACTTTTGATGACAGGTGGCACGTGGGATCCGCATTCAGAATCGTTTCAAGGGCAAGTAGCTGAAAATGTTCTATGCTCTTATGATTTTGATCAGCTTTTTATTGGTGCTGATGGTATAGACGTAAAACGTGGCACAACGACCTTTAACGAGCTAGTTGGTTTAAGCCAAGTTATGGCAAAAGCCGCTCGTGAAGTAATAGTTATGGTTGAATCAGACAAGATTGGCCGAAAAATACCAAATTTAGAATTACCGTGGCAAACAGTAACCACATTAATAACCGATTGTGGCTTGGCTGATGATAAACGCAAAGCGATTGAGGCATGTGGTGTAAAACTAATTTGCGCTGAATTTATTGAATAGCCACAAAGTGGTAAATATACAAAATTATTGGAGAGACTATGTGTGGAATCGTTGGGGCAGTTGCAGAACGTCCAGTAAATAGAATACTGATTGAAGGGCTTAAGCGTCTTGAATACCGTGGTTACGACTCAGCAGGCGTAGCACTGCTTAATGGCAACACACTTAATACTGTTAAAGCAGTAGGTAAAGTGGTTAATGTAGAAGCAGCTCTAGAAAAAGCAGGCGTTAGCGGTCATACAGGTATTGCACATACGCGCTGGGCAACACATGGTAGCGTTACAGAAGCAAATGCACATCCACATGTTTCAAATAATCAATTAGCACTTGTACATAACGGTATAATTGAAAACCACGCTACATTACGTGCGGCTTTAAAGGCTGATGGATACGAGTTTTTATCGCAAACTGATACTGAAGTAATGGTGCATTTAATTCACCAACTTCGTAAGCAACACACAACGTTACTTGCAGCAGTACAAGCAGCTGTTAAACAGTTTGAAGGCGCTTTTGGTACCGTTGTATTTGATAAAGACAACGACAACGAAATCATTGTAGCGCGCTCAGGTAGCCCTCTTGTTATTGGTTTAGGCCTTGGCGAAAACTTTATTGCGTCTGATCAGTTAGCATTATTACCAGTTACTCGTAGCTTCATCTTTTTAGAAGAAGGCGACGTAGCGCGTATTACACGTGACACAGTGGAAATTTTTGATGAAAATGGCGATGCTGTAGAGCGTGAAGTGATTGAATCAAACATTACGCAAGATGCATCAGGTAAAGGCGATTACCGTCATTACATGCTAAAAGAAATTTACGAGCAGCCACTTGCTGTACGTAATACGCTTGAAGGGCGTTTAAACGACGACCGCGTGGCAATTGATGCATTTGGCGAAAGCGCTCAGCAAATATTTAAAGATGTAAAACACGTACAAATTATTGCCTGTGGTACGTCTTACCATTCAGGTATGGTTGCACGTTACTGGCTTGAGCAATTCGCGGGTGTTAGCTGTAATGTAGAAATAGCTTCTGAATTTAGATACCGTCAGTCGTTTGTACATGAAAATAGCTTACTTGTTACTATTTCTCAATCGGGTGAAACTGCCGATACGCTAGCTGCATTACGCCTAGCTAAAGAGCAAGGTTACATGGCCTCAATGACTATTTGTAACGTACCTGGTTCATCGCTTGTACGCGAATCAGACCTTGCCTTTATGACCAAAGCAGGCGCAGAAATAGGCGTAGCCTCGACTAAAGCATTTACAACACAATTAGTTGGTTTGTTAATGCTTACTGCGTCTATCGCGCAAGAAAAGCAGCTTGATCAAAGTGCCATTGTAAATGCGATTAAAGTACTACCAGCTAAACTTGAAGAAACATTATTACTCGCTGATGGCATTGCAGACCTTGCAGAAGAATTTGCCGACAAGCATCACTCACTGTTTTTAGGTCGTGGTTCACAGTACCCAATTGCAATGGAAGGCGCACTTAAACTTAAAGAAATTTCGTATATTCATGCAGAAGCTTACGCCGCTGGCGAGCTAAAACATGGGCCACTCGCACTTATTGATGCCGACATGCCAATTATTGTTGTAGCGCCAAACAATGAGCTATTAGAGAAGCTTAAATCAAACGTAGAAGAAGTACGCGCACGTGGCGGCATTATTTACGTATTCGCAGATAAAAATTCACACTTTGAGTCAGACGACACAATGCGTGTAATCAACGTAAACCACACTGACGATATTATTGCGCCAATTGTTTATACACTGCCATTGCAGTTACTGTCGTACTACGTAGCGGTAATTAAAGGTACCGACGTTGACCAACCACGTAACTTAGCTAAATCGGTTACGGTTGAGTAAAATCAAAAGGTTGGTAATTACCTGTTAAAGATAAAAAGGCGCTTAATGCGCCTTTTTTTGTGCCATTAACTCAATAACTTCATCTCAATTAATAGATCTTTATTGCAAGTCAGGATTGCATGGTTTGGAGTGTAATTTAACTACTTGATAATAAGTAATAAGAGGATATAAGAAAATTAAGGCAACAAAGAAAATGATGTTAGAGAGCATTAACATTTCACTGGTAGTATAGCCGCCAGCAGTAAACTCATAATAAAGAGTCAGTAAAACAGTCGTTATTTGAGCGAATATAATTAATAGCCAAATAAAATGATGCAAAAAATAACGCTTATAGATAATGCCTAAGCATGCGCCAACAGTCAGAGTGTCCAAAGTAAGAGTTAGGTAACTAAGCCATGTTGGATGAGTTGTTTGTAAACTAACATTGAATGATGAAGTGTAGATATCATAGCCTGTGGTAGTTAAAAGTAACAGAAGAAACCCATACCAAAAAGTGTTGCTTTTCATAATACTAATACCAAAAACCATAAGGTATATCATTTGGGTTTTTTGGTAATTTTAACCAGCCTTCGCTACTACTTATATATCTTTTAGTAAAGTTTCTTCTAATAGCACCTGCAGGCGCAAGATTTGCGAGTATTTTCAATAATTCGCTAGCTTCATTTGAATTACGACCATAACTCTGAATAGTGAGTTTGATTGTTGGGAAAATTCTGGAGTAAGCTTCGTTCGCATCTTTATGATTACCGATGAATTGGCGATATACGAAATGACCGACAGAAGCTATTCTACCTGCAATTCCTGCCTTTTTTACAATGCTCATATCCTTTGATGAACCCATAACATTCCTTGTTGTTTTTTAAATTATTTACCAATTCAAGTATCTCATGCCCCCTCTCCGATGTAAACTAGCCTCTAGAGGCTGAACTTAATGAAGTATAACTTTCTTTTTGATCTATAACTTGTTGGCTTCATTAATACATATTTATTAAAGGATTAGTCATGCGTTTATTCACTGCTATTTTTATATGTAGCTTATTTATAGTTTCTAATAGCACACTTGCAGAGCCTGATTTAAAACAGCAAACCATTAGCTATACGCAACAAACACATACTATTAATTCAGCAATTTTAAATGAGCAACGTACCGTTGTAGTCCAGCTTCCAAAGAGTTACCAAGCTAATCCAAACAAAGTTTATCCAGTTATTTATCGCCTAGATGGCGCGGGTAACATACCGCTTATAAGTGCAGTGATGGAGCGTTTACAAAATGATAATCGTGCGCCAGAGCTCATTATTGTCGCTATTGAAAACACTAATCGGCTTAGAGATTTTTACCCTACAGTGAATAAAGAGCCACAGGGCCCTGTTGGTGAAGGCGGTGGCGCAGGAAAGTTTTTAGCATTTATTGAGCAAGAGCTCATTCCTTTAGTTAATAAGAACTATCGTACGCATAATTATAAAGTGATTTCTGGCGCATCTGCTGGAGGTGTATTTGCGCTATACGCGTTGCAAACTAACCCTGAACTTTTCCAAGCGCATATTGCTTACAGCCCTGCTGTTTGGTGGAACTATGGCGCTCCGGTAAAAGCGACTAAATCGTTTATCAATAAATCAAAAGATCTGAATAACTATGTTTATATAAATATTGGTGAAGAAGCCGGCATAATGCGTGAAAGATACGATGAACTTAAGAAAGCTTTGCAATCTGATAGCTTGACTAATTTACGCTTTTTCAGTGATGCATTTAATAATGTATCGCATAACTTAACATCTGCCGCTGGGGCCTTTAATGCTTACCACAATTTATTTTTACCTAAGCATATGCCAATGAGTGCGTTAACTAACGATTTAGCGTCTATTGATACTTATTATCAAAACTTATCTCAGCAATGGGGTGAGCAAATATCTCCACCAGATCGCGCTGTTAGATTACTAGGTTACAACTTAACGGACAGCAAGCAGTTTACCCGTGCTATAGAGGTGTTTAAGTACAATATAAAAAATCATCCTAAATCAGTCGATGCGCTTTCAGCCTTATCTTATGGCTATGAAATGCAAGGTAACACTCGCCAAGCGCTTGAGAATATGGAATCTGCTTTAGCAATTGCAGACGATTCATACCCTTATATAAATTACTTAAAAGAAACAAAAGCTAGGTTGCAGGCAGAGTTTGATAAGCGTAACTAGAGTTTTTAGTTACTGTTAAATAAAAACGACGCGCAAGCGTCTTTTTACTAGTTGTAGCTAAATATTATTTAAACCACTAACCCCTACTTAATACGTGCTAAATACGCTAAAATTACAGGCTACTTTTTTAGCAATAAGCCCGTAATAAATATGACCTCAGCCGCAAGCCCTAGCACGTTTACCGAACTTGGCCTTATCCCAGAGCTACTAGCTCGTTTAACCGATTTGGAATACAGCCAACCTACGCCAATTCAAGCTAAGGCTATACCTAGTGTGCTTGCGGGCAGTGACCTAATTGCAGGGGCAAATACGGGCTCGGGTAAAACAGCAACGTTTGCATTACCTATGTTGCAAAAAGCTTTCCTTGAGCAAGGCGCTAAAAAAGCAGCGAGCAAAGGTAACTTTGTAACGGGGCTTATTTTGGTACCTACCCGTGAGCTTGCTACGCAAGTGGCCGATAGCGTTAAGTCGTATTCTGCTAACTTTAATGGCGCAATTAAAACGGTAGCCGTGTTTGGTGGTGTGTCGGTTAATACGCATATGCAGGCTCTACGCGGCGGTGCTGATATTATAGTGGCAACACCTGGGCGTTTGCTCGATTTAATCTCAAGCAATGCTATTAAGCTCGATAAAGTAAATACCCTTGTGCTTGATGAAGCCGACCGTATGCTAAGTCTTGGCTTTACCGAAGAACTGGCTAATTTGTTGGCTCTTATGCCAGCTAAAAAACAAACCATGTTGTTTTCTGCTACTTTCCCAGAGCAAGTAACACAATTAACGCAAGAGCTATTAACTAACCCAGTTGAAATACAAGTACAAAACAAAGAAGAAAGCACGCTTGTTCAACGCGTGTTTACGGTTAATAAAGGCGAAAAAACCACGGTTTTAGCGCATTTAATTAAAACACATAAATGGCGCCAAGCATTGATTTTTGTGAACGCGAAAAAAGACTGTGAGCATTTAGCGGCTAAGCTTGAAAAACGCGGTGTTAACGCACAGGTATTTCATGGTGATAAAGGCCAAAGTGAGCGTACTCGCGTAATAGAAAAATTTAAAGCGGGCGAAATCGAAGTACTTATCGCAACCGATATTGCAGCACGTGGTTTGGATATTGAAAAGCTGCCAGTGGTAATAAACTTTAATCTACCACGCAGTCCTGCTGATTACATGCACCGTATTGGCCGAAGTGGCCGTGCTGGCGAAGTGGGCTTAGCGTTATCGTTAATTGATTATGAAGATTTGCATCACTTCAAAATAATCGAGAAGAAAAACAAGCTTCGCCTTGAACGTGAAGAAGTAACCGGCTTTGCCGTTAACCAAGCTAATCTTGATGCTGCCGAGGCGCTTAAAAATGAAAAGCCAATGGCAAAACCAGAAGGTACGGGCAAGAAAAAGAAAAAAATAAAGCCGATGATATAGATGATGTATGGAGTGGCTGGCGCCGTAAGTAGTTATTTATAGTTACTTTATATTAGGCAGCTATCTCTATGAGACGCTGCCTTTTTAATGCTATCTTATACGTACATAAATACAGCTATAACCTATAAAAAGAAATTAAGTGAATTTATTATCCAAACTAATATTAGTAATTTGTGCCCTAGCCTGCTTTAAATTAAGCGCTAATACCCCATACGAAATCCCCAGAAGCAACGTTATTCAACTTACAGAACTTTCAACCGACCGTGTTTACTCTGTTTACATTCAATTGCCTAAGTCATATAAAAATAAGCCTGATAAAACGTATCCAGTTATTTATGTAACCGATGCACCGTATACCTTTCCCATCGTTGCTGGGGCTACACGATTCCCTATGAATAGTGGCAAAATGCAACAGGCTATTATTGTAGCAATTGGCTATGAAAAAGGGTCCGCTGGCTCTAACAGCCGAATTAGAGATTACACGCCTACCTTTGCAAAAAGTTGGAAAAAGCAAACAGGTAATGCCAAAGGGCATATTCAGTTTTTACAAAGTACAGTTTTCCCTTTTATTGAAAAAAACTATCGGGCCAGTAACTTACAAAGAACCTACATGGGGCATTCGTTAGGCGGTTTATTTGGCGCGACTATTTTATTAACGACACCGGATTTATTTAGCAATTATATTATTGGCAGCCCATCGGTTTGGTTTGATAACAATGCACTATTAGCGTTAAAAGTGAATAAGCCAAAATTGCCTATAAGGGTATATATATCAGTTGGAGCAATGGAAACGCCAGCTTTTGGCGAAGGGCAAAATATGGTTGAAGGGGCGCAGCAATTAGTGCAAAAAATAAAAGCGCTTAAAAGTGACAATATAGAATTAAAAAGTGTTGTTATTGAAGAGGCTATTCATGCAACCGCATTTCCAACAACAGCAATCCAAGGCTTAGATTGGGTGCTGGGTAAAGCGAATATAAATACCAACCTGCATAAATCTTTGAGCAATTTAACGAATTAAATTGCACTATAACGTCGTTAAAAATTTTTTATTTAGAACAACTAGATACAAAAATTTTTTCCTAGCTCTAGCGTAATTTTCTTAACGTTAAATAGACCCCATATATAAGCAGATTGGTATAATACAATTAAATTATTTTTAACAAGCACAAAAAAAGCGACTACCTAATAAGGTGTCGCTTTTTTTAGTAAGCATTATTAGTTTACTTATAAAAGGCTTCAACAGTGCCTTTTCTTGTAAGTAAAAGTGGTTGTCCGCGACGATCAAGGCCTTTTGGAGATGCAAATTTTATCCAACCTTCGCTGATGCAGTATTCTTCAACATCAAAACGCTCTTTGCCGTTGAACGTGATACCAATATCGTGTTCAAAAACGTCTTCCACATGATGTGGGCTACGTGGATTAATAGAAAGGCGATCTGGTAAAGCAGGTTTTGCGGTAGTGTCGTTCATGGTCATATTCTATATTGAATGAAGTATGCGCTATTGTAGGCAATACAAAGCTTTCGCTCAAGAGAGATAGTAGTAAATGTGTTTAAAAATGTACTAATTAATGAGTTGTGTATACAAATGAGATTGCGCTTGGAAAATATTTACAGAGGAGGTTTTGAAGATATTTGACTAAATAATTATAAAGGTAAATATATTAATGGGTTATTGCTAACCCATTAAATTGTGTAGCAATTAGATGCTAACAATGTTTTCGGCTTGTGGGCCTTTTTGACCTTGAGTAACAGTAAACTGTACACGTTGGCCTTCAGCTAAAGTTTTGAAACCGTCGCCAGAGATTGCGCTAAAATGTGCGAACACGTCTGCGCCAGATTCTTGCTCGATAAAACCAAAACCTTTTGCTTCGTTAAACCATTTTACTGAACCAGTAGTTGTATTAGACATAATATGTATCCTAAAAAATTAATATAAGTGTGCCTGAAAAGAGGCGATTGAGCCGGAAAAAATAGTTAACTTGAGGATATCGTGCAGGATTATTACTAAAACAACTCGGTACTAACAAATAAAACAGAACTTCTTTCAAACTAGTATTCAAAATGGGTTATTGCTAACCCATTAAATTGTGTAGCAATTAGATGCTAACAATGTTCTCGGCTTGTGGGCCTTTTTGACCTTGAGTAACAGTAAACTGTACACGTTGGCCTTCAGCTAAAGTTTTGAAACCGTCGCCAGAGATTGCGCTGAAATGTGCGAACACATCTGGGCCAGACTCTTGCTCGATAAAACCAAAACCTTTTGCTTCATTAAAAAATTTAACTGTACCAGTTGTAGTATTAGACATAATAGTATCCTAAGAATTAATATAATTGTGCCTTAAATTAGGCGATTTAACAGGAAGAAAACGTGCATTTAACTGAGGATAACGCGAAGGATTATTACTAATAACAACGTGGTACTTACAAATAAATTGGGTTTTCATCAACCCGATGCCGAGCAGGATAACAGCATGTTTGTGAATACGCCAAGCTTTATATTTATTTAATTTTTAATGAGATAGCAAATTTGCTTAAAAAGATGTTGGCGATTTACATATGGATTAACGTGTTTAATTTATGTGCTTATTTTAATTAAACTTATTTAAATTATATGGTTAAGTTGTTTTTGAAGGACTTTAATAATTAATGAAACCAAGTAAAAAGAGACGAGTAAAAGTCACTTAATTATTGTCTACATTTTTTTATATTATCTTTGAGTTATTAACTAAATCAGCTAAAAACAACCAAACCAAGCATTCAGAAGGTAATTCAAAGGGCTTTAAGGAAAAAGGAGCATAGCAAGTGTGTAGTTGTTACTTAAATAACGGTGTATAAGTTGTCGCGATTTATATTCGTTAAAATAGATTGTTAGTACTAAATGCGTTTTATATTCAACCGGAACACGGCCTAATTGAGTCATAATAATATTTAAATTCATTTCTCTAGCGCTGAAAATAGCTGCGGAGATGGATTTATTATCCAAAGTTCAGGTTATTAAAACAACGTCCTTTATAAAAAGTGGATCGCTTTTCATATTGTGTTTTTTTGTGACTTATTTTCGTCATAGTTTAGTCATCTTACTTTCATCAAAATTACCTTTATCAGTCACATCTGTTTTCTATAGTGCTGCGGTTGATCTTTTTTGAATAACCACTAAACAATGGGAATTACGGATGAAAATTAAAAAAGTCGCTGCGGCAATCGCGCTAACATTTGCGTTTAGCGCCGCTAGCCATGCCAATGTATTGCCACAAAGCCAAACAGATAATAACTGGTATACAAACGCACAAACTACGTTAGCTACTAAAAATACTCAGGCACAAAGTGCACAAGTTACAAAAGCAAAAAACGTGATTTTATTTGTGGGTGACGGCATGGGTATTTCTACCCTTACGGCAGCACGTATTTTAAAAGGCCAACGAGCAGGCAACCCAGGTGAAGAAGGCTATTTAAGCTTTGAAGAATTTCCATACTCTGCGCAAGTTAAAACCTACAACGTAGATGCACAAACTCCCGATTCTGCCGGCACAATGACCGCAATGATCTCAGGTGTTAAAACCGATGTAGGTGTAATAGGTGTAGACGAAGATATTGAACGTGGTGTGTGTTCAACAGTTGCAGGTAACGAGCTTTTAACGGCAACAGAACTAGCTGAAATTAAAGGCCTAGCAACAGGTGTTATTTCTACCGCGCGTATTACCCATGCAACGCCAGCGGCAACGTATGCTAAATCGGCAGACCGTAACTGGGAAGATATCTCAGATATGCCAGCAGGTTCAGAAGCCTGTGAAGATATTGCATCGCAACTGGTTAACTTTGAAAAAAATCTAGAAGCGCGCTTTTTAGGCACCGACGTAGACGGTCTTGATTTTGTAATGGGTGGCGGTCGTCGTCACTTTTTACCAAAAGATGCTGCGGCTAATTCAAGCGACGCAGTGAGCGCTGTTGAAGGCGACCGCACCGATGAGCGTAACCTTGTTACTGAGTGGCAAACACAATACCCAGACGCCACGTACGTAATGGATCAAACAGGCTTTGATGCAATAGCAGACGATGCCACTAAAGTATTTGGTTTATTTAACGAATCGCACATGCAATACGAAGCCGATCGCGCAAACGACGTGGCAGGCGAGCCCTCACTTACCGAAATGACCACTAAAGCGATTGAGGTATTGGGTAAAAACGAAAACGGCTTCTTCTTAACGGTTGAGTCGGGCCGAATTGACCACGCACATCACGCGGGCAACGCTTACAATGCACTTAACGACACCATTGAATTTGCCAATGCAGTGCAAGCCGCAATCGATAATACCAACCCAGAAGAAACCCTTATTTTAGTCACTGCCGATCACAGCCATGTATTTACTATTGCAGGCTACCCTAAGCGTGGTAATCCAATTTTAGGCCAAGTAGTTGCAGTAGGCCAAACAGCGCCAAGCCTTGCCGCCGACGACATGCCATACACCACGGTAGGTTATGCAAACGGACTCGGTTTTAGAGACCTAGGTGATGAAACAGACGCCGACGCAGCGTACTTAAGCGGCTCTGTCGCTGGGCGTGTTGAGTTAAACGGTGTTGACACAACAACCCCGGGTTTTCACCAAGAAACAACCGTACCACTGGGTTCTGAAACGCATGCTGGTGAAGATATTTCATTGCATGCTAAAGGCCCAGGTGCACAACTTGCTCAAGGTGTTATTGAGCAAAACGTTGTATTTCATTTAATTAGTCAAGCTCTTGAATTAACTCAGCAATAATGGCGGCGAACATGAAAAAATTAACAGTACTTTCTTTAGCAGTAATGGTCGCGCTAGCGGGTTGTTCAAGTGATGACGATAAAAGCGATAATAACATTATCGCATTAGACAACGTCATAGCCGTGGGCTCAGCGCAATGTATAAATGGCGGTGTAGAAACCCAAGTGGGCGTAGATACAAACGAAAATGGCGTGCTTGATAGCGACGAAGTTAACTCATCTAACCTAGTGTGTAATGCGCCGGCAACGTCGCTAACTACAGAGCAATTAGCTAACCTTACAGGTAACGCATGGTATAGCGATGCGCAAACTAAGTTAACAGCAACACAGCAAGCTAATACCGAAGTGGTTACAGAGTCGGGCAAAGCTAAAAACGTTATTTTATTTGTAGGCGACGGTATGGGAATTTCTACCGTTACAGCTGCACGTATTTTAGCAGGCCAGCTTGAAGGCGGCATGGGTGAAGACTACCAACTTAGTTTTGAAACCATGCCTTACTCAGGCTTTGTTAAAACATACAACGTAGATGCACAAACACCCGATTCAGCAGGCACAATGACGGCTATGGTGTCAGGTGTTAAAACCGATGTTGGCGTAATCGGTGTAGACGAAGACATTGAGCGCGGTATTTGTTCAACCGTTACCGGTAACGAACTGGTGACCTCGCTTGAGCTTGCTGAAATAGCAGGTAAAGCAACCGGTCTTATTTCAACCGCGCGTATTACCCACGCAACCCCTGCGGCAACGTATGCTAAATCGGCTGGTCGTAACTGGGAAGATAACTCAGATATGCCAGCAGGCTCAGACGCATGTGAAGACATTGCATCGCAACTTGTTAACTTTGAAGCCAACCTAGAAGCACGTTTTGCAGGCATTGATGTAGACGGTATTGATGTTGTAATGGGTGGCGGTCGTCGTCACTTTTTACCAAAAGATGCTGCTGCAAATTCAAGCGATGCAATCAGCACGGTTGAAGGGGATCGTACCGATGGCCGTAATTTAGTAACCGAATGGCAAGCTACTTATCCTAATGGCAACTATGTAATGGACCAAACAGGGTTTGATGCAATTAGCGACGATGCTACAAAGGTATTTGGTTTATTTAACGAATCCCACATGCAATACGAAGCAGACCGTGCAAACGATGTAGCGGGCGAGCCTTCACTTTCGCAAATGACTGAAAAAGCAATTAAAGTGCTTAACAACAACGATAAGGGCTTTTTCTTATCGGTAGAAGCAGGACGAATAGACCACGCGCACCACGCAGGTAATGCATACAACGCGCTTAACGACACCATTGAATTTGCTAAAGCCGTTAAAGCTGCGATGGACAGCACTAACCCAGAAGAAACACTGATTGTAGTGACCGCTGACCACAGCCACGTATTTACTATTGCAGGCTACCCAAAACGTGGTAACCCAATATTAGGCAAAGTAGTAGCGGTTGGCGCCACTGAACCAAGCTTAGCTGCCGACGATATGCCTTATACAACAGTTGGCTACACCAATGGTGGTGGTTTTAGAAACCTAGGCAGCGAGACCGATGCCGATGCAGGTTACGCCTTTGCACCGGTTACAGGGCGTGTTGATTTAACAAATGTTGATACAACCACACCGGGCTTTCACCAAGAGTCACTAGTACCACTTAGTTCAGAAACCCACGCGGGTGAAGATGTAGGTGTATACGCAATGGGCCCAGGTGCGCATTTAGTAACAGGCACTAACGAGCAAAGCTTTTTATTCCATGTAATGGACTTTGCCGCTGACCTAGTTAAAACAGCTGACGAAAAACTAGCGCAATAAATACTGGCTAGTTATAAATTTAGTTAAATATATCTAAATAAAAAACCCCGCCTACTTTGCGGGGTTTTTGTCATTAAACTGACATTTATAATCGTTATGTTATTGCCATAAACTTGAAATATAAATAAGAGATAGCTAAATGAAAAAAGCGTTATTAATAATTGCCACGCTTGTAAGTACAAGTAGCTTTGCCTCGCAATGTGATATTGATGCCAAGCATTTAAAAGCGAATTATAAAATTACCAACAGCCATAAAGCGCAGCAAAGTAGCGAGTCACTTACCCTTTGGCGAAACGATCAGCAAGTAGCACATCAAAGTGAAGTAATAACCGAGCTTTGGCAGCACTTAGCCAATAATCAAATACGACCAATACGTTACTTTAATGCCCAGCAACGCGGTATTGAATACCAACCATCTGAAGTACGCGGTGTACAAAATTGGAGTGCTAAAAGTCAGCTGGTGGATAATCACTTAATTAAAAAAATGACCCTTACAAAAACGCAAGGCACAGGCTGTGATGAAGTAAAAAACTATACATTGAGCGAAAATGGCAACGACTTTAACCTTGCCTTTTATACGCATTCAAAATTAGTAAAAACATTTAGTATTAGTAATAAAAAAAGCCAAACAACTACCTTACTTAGCCTTAATAATGTAAGCACTGATGAGCCATTAATTAGTGCTCAATTTGCACAGTGGGATCGCTTTCAAACCACCGATTACGCCGACATTGGCGATAACGAAGGTGACCCATTTTTAGCTAAAATGATAAACCTTGGTTTTATAGAGCACGGCGCAACTGGCTTTTATAAACAGCAGGGCGAGGTTATTCAAGGCGGACATCACCACTAGGTTTTTAAGTGTTGTAGCTCATAGTTAAAAAATGACAGGCGGCTATGAGCTGCAAGTAGGTATTCAAAAGTAGATTAATTTAAGCCATTCCCACCCAAGTAATAAAACAAACACTTTCCTATTTTTATAAAACGCACACCATCAGAAGCATAATATTTATAGTTGGCAATAATTTACACTATTTGATATTAATAGATGTCCACGCAATAGGGACGTTTGCAAAAATGTCTATTAACAAAGCTGTTATATGGGGACTTTAATGCGAGTACTTCTAGTTATATGTTTTTTATGGACTAACTTATTATTTGCCTGCGGCAATGATGAACTAGGTCAATCAGCCTCTTTTGCAAAAATAAATGAAGACTATAGCGTAGGTAACTTTGCTGGTTATGATGTCTACGTACCTGAGATATTTAAGGGCTATTATTTAACGTCATTTATAGTAGTGATAAAAGGTACTTTATTAGCAGACTTGGATTTTACTGAAGCTAATAGTTATGAAGGTTATTACAAGGTGTTTTTTCAAGTTAATCCTGAGAAATTAGATTTATTAAATATAGTACTTGGTTATTCAACAACAAAAGACAAAAAAGGAATTGTAATGTGTGGTGAAAGAATACAGTTAAATTTAAAAGAGTTGCTCAGAGTAAATCAACCAGAAATGATCATCGCGCCCCCACCACCACTAAAATAGATCGAATTATTAAATTATTTTTAAACGTCGATCAAAGCGCTTGAAATAGTTTGTTCGGGTTTTGTTTGGTCTTATATTTATATAGCTTAAGTAGTTCGCTATGTTTAAACAAAGTTAGGATTCATTTTTTATGATCAAATCTATCACTGTTACTAAAAAAAATTACACCGACTATGCTGATTTTGCAATAAAAAGGCTGTGTACGCCTCAAGGTAAAAAAGGTTTAGGGTTTATAAAAAATGTGATTGTTTGGTTTGTAACAACTGTTGTTTTTATGACTATCTTTCAGGTCGAGTCTATTCGCCTTTCTAACTTTCATTGGCCAAGTGGGTTAATTGTAGCAGTGCCATTTTTAATATTTATTATTGTATTTTTATACAATATTAATAAGTTAAAAAAGCAATCTATTCCTAATGAAAATGGCGTAATGATTGGCGATAAAACAATTGAATTTCAGGCTGATGGCATTTGCGAGACTAATCATCTAGGACGTTACTTTTATAAATGGCAAGCCGTTGAGGCAACTGAAGAAAATAAAGGCGATTTATATATATTTATAGACAAGCTATTGGCTTTAATAATCCCAGCTAGCACATTTACAAACGAAGCCGAAAAAGAAGAACTAAAAGCTTTAATTAAAGCCCATATTTAGTAATGCGTCATTTTATAAATATTTACACCGTCTTAGTGTTTATTTTAATGCTGATACCTATTTCATCAATGGGAAGTGAAAAACAAGCTAACACTACCGATGAACAATGGGGTAAGTATCTAGAGCATAGAGCTGCTTGGAATAAAATGCTTAAAGAGCGCTATGAAAATGAGTTAAAGCATACTCCGCCAAAACCGCCTTGGATTAAGTTTCCAAATTATCATCCGAGCGATATATTTAGGAGAATGGGTGACGGCGAAAGCTACATAAGTGACTATTTCTCTATCTATTTTCAGTACGCTTCTAAGGCTGAAATAAATGCTTATAAGATTAAATATCCTGAACACGCAGACTGGCGTGGAACATATCAGCGCTTTGAACACTAGCTAAAGTACAGCCATGCTTTTAGGTATCTTATTTGATTGTGGCACTTACTCACAGTGCTATTAACTCACGCTAATAGCACATATCAGTTTTTAGACGCTACTCAAGATGAGCATCATCAGGCTTTTTAGGCTTACTCGCTACTTCTGTTAAGCCGTCTTCGCAGTCGCCGCTGTCGCAGGTATTTAAATCGCTTTGTGCTTGTTTATCTTGTTGCAGAACTTGTTTTAAATCTTCCATGCGTTGGCGCACGGCTACGCCGTAGCTTGCATCGTCTCCCCATAATGCAGCAAGTTGTATAACGGCAGCGCGGTCGTGTTCTCTAAATAGCTTGCCAGCGCGCTCGGCGTCTTGTTTGTTGTTTCCAAGTAGCTCCAGTGCTTCTACGGCTAAGTTAATCGCTGAGTCGACCGTTTCGCGGTTAAACGCATCTACTTTTAAATTAAGTAATTTGTATGCGTGGCGGCGGTCGATTGCGCGAGCAACAATTTTTAATTGTGGGTAGTTTTTGTGTGCAAGCTTAATTATTTCAATGGTTTTGTCTGGGTCGTCAATGGCAACAACCAGCATTTGTGCTGTATGAGCGCCTGCGGCTTCAAGGAGTTCTTGGCGTGCGGCATCGCCATAAAATACGGTGTTACCAAAACGGCGTAGTAATTCTATTTGGCTTGGACTGTGGTCAAGTACGGTTATTTCGTAGCCTTGGGCGTGCAGTAAACGCCCCATAATTTGTCCAAAACGTCCGTAGCCCGCAATAATAACGTGTTTGGCAGTGCTAATTTGCTCTGGCTTGTCGAACTCTGGCGCATTGGTATGGCTGCGTTTTTCGAGTCGTTCGTACGCCATTAACAACAGCGGGGCCACTAACATTGATACAGCAACGACAAGGGTCACTAAGCTTGTTTGTTCTGGCGTTAAAATGCTTAGCGTAGTGGTTACACTTAAAAGTACAAAGGCAAACTCACCCCCTTGGGCGAGCGCTAAGGCAAATAATAACTGCTGTTTTCTGTTAATTTTAAAGGTAACAGCAAGGGCAAATAAAATGCAGGCTTTAACTACAATGAGTAAAACCACTAAGCCTATAACGGTACTAAACTCGTTAAATAGCAGCTCAAAGTTAATTGATGCGCCAACAGTTATAAAAAACAATCCTAACAGTAAGCCTTTAAAGGGCTCTATATCGGCTTCTAATTCGTGTTTAAATTCACTCTCAGCAAGTACAACGCCGGCTAAAAAAGTCCCCAGTGCAGGCGATAAACCAATACTTTGCATAACTAGCGCAATAGCGACCACTAAAAACAGTGCAAAAATAGTAAATATTTCACGCATGTGCGTTTGGGCAATATATCTAAATAACGGGGCCGATACATATTTACCGCCCGCAATAATAGCGGCAATAACTGCAACTGATACACAGACTTGTTGCCATACAGGCCAGCTTGCAATGATGGAGTCGCTAATGTCTTTTGTGCTAGTTTGCGGGGCAAATGCGAGCAGTGGCAATAGGGCTAAAATAGGAATAATGGCGATGTCTTGAAACAGCAATACAGAAAATGCATTTTGGCCGGCTTCGCGCTTTAGCCAGCCTTTTTCTTCAAGGCTTTGTAGCACAATAGCGGTTGACGACAACGCGAGCATTAAACCAATGGCGAGTGCAGTTTGCCAATGCATGGCAAAAAACCAATAACAAAACGCAAAAATAGCCGCTGCCGATAGCGCAACCTGTAAGCCACCGAGCCCTAAAATAGAGTGGCGAAGTTTCCATAAACGCGAAGGTTGTAGTTCAAGGCCAACTAAAAATAGCATCATTACTACGCCAAATTCAGCGAAGTGCATTACATCGGTTTGATCGCCCACAACACCGAGCGCATAAGGGCCAATAAGTATACCGGCAATTAAGTAACCTAACACTGAGCCAAGTCCGACTCGTTTTGCAATAGGCACAGCGACTATGGCTGCTGCTAAGTATATTAACGCTATTTCTAACACATGCTTATCCTAAAAACGTATAGACAAATAGCATGGCTTAGCTACGTATAAAATACAACGGCTTATGTGGCTCAATGTTATTATTTATTGTGTGCGTTTTAAAAACGCACACATAAACTTAAATATTACATATGTTGATAATAGCTGAGCTTTGTTGGTCAGATGATTTAGTTAAATGTATTTATTACCATCAAAAAATTAACTTAAAATGCATTGAAGTGTGCGCTTTACTGTTATTGTAACGTTTAAAATAAAGATAAAACTTTTGCTACTAGGACGAACTGCATTTTATGATTTCGCTAAATAATGTGTTTTTTACACGCCAAGATGGCGGCTTGAAACGACAAATAATTAATGATTTATCGTTAACTATTTTGCCTGCAGCACACATTGCTTTATTAGGTGATAGTGGATCGGGCAAAACGACATTATTAAATTTATTAGCCGGTTTATTGTCTCCTGATGCAGGAACTATTACGGTTAATGAGCAAAAAATTAGTGAATTGAGTGCTAATGAGCTTGCGCTTTATCGGCGTAAAATAGGTATTATTTTTCAGCACTATCAATTACTCAGCCCGCTAAATGTAAAAGACAACATGTGCTTTCAGGCAAGGCTTAACGGGTTATCTCCAAGCGACGATGAAGTAAATACAATGGCTCAAAAGTTGGGTTTAGAAGGTAAGCTTACAGCAATGCCTGAGCAACTATCGGGCGGTGAGCAGCAACGGGTGGGCATAGGTCGTGCGCTATTAAATAAGCCTAAGCTGTTATTGGCTGATGAACCTACGGGCAACCTTGATGCCGCTCGTTCACACGATATTGTTACGCTATTAAAAAGCCTGTGCGAAGAGCAACAAATAATACTTATTATGGTCACTCATAGTCAGCGATTGGCCGACCAATTTACTACGCAATTATTTTTAAAAGATGGCCAAATTAATGGCTGAACTCAAACTTATTTTAATAACGTATATGCAGTTTTATCGCCGCCATGTAGGGCTGTTATTACTGTTTTTCATTGGTTTTAGTTTAGGCGCGGCGCTACTTACTGCAATACAGGGTTTAAACTTAGAGGCCGGTAAGCGCTATCAACAAACCACAGCGTTAATTGCAAACCCAGTCACGCATTTTGTACGCCCTGTACTGGGTGAAAACAAGCTGCCTAATAGTTTGTGGTCGCGTATTAGGGCGGCTGGTTTTGTGCAGGTTCAACCTGTTTTAGAGGGCGTAATTGAAACCAATAAGCAGCAAAAACTCGCGCTGCGAGGCGTCAATTTATTGCAGTGGCTTACACAAAATACTGGCGGCTCAGCATCAACAACAAATAATCGTTATTCTGGTTTTGAACAGCTACTAAATACTGTTTATATCGACCCTAAATTAATGCAGCGGCTAAATTTAAAAAACAGCCGTATTAATATAAAAATGGGCGATGCCACTCGTGCTTTAGCGGTAAGCGAATTACAAGGTTTAGGCATGACCATGCTGGTGGACATTAGCCTTGCCGACACATTACTGCGTGCAAATGGGGCAATTAATTACCTTGAAGTAAGTGGCTTAAATAAAAAACAAGCAGCTCAGTTAAGCGTGTTGTTAGGCGATCAAGCACGCCTTGAAGCTGCACAAGAGCAGGCTTTTGATGCGCTTTCTGAGGCGTTTTTCTTTAATTTACAAGCGCTGGCTTTGTTAGGTTACGTGGTGGGGGCGTTTTTAAGCTTTAATGCAATTAAGCTGGCGTACAATGCGCGTGCTCACTTGCAGCAGCAAATGTGGGTGCTGGGTTGTCAAAGGTCGGTATTAATTAAGGCGCTGGTTATTGAATTAACGTTGCTTAGTTTTTTTGCTGCAGTGTTAGGTGCGTTATTAGGTGCGGCACTGGCAAACGCCTTAGTTATGGATGTATCGGCGACTCTTCGAGGGCTTTACCAGCTAGACAGAAGTTTTGTAGTAAACCTTGATAGCAACATGGTTGCCAGCGGTTTTACACTTAATATTGTTGTTTTGTTAGGTTTTTTAGCCAGCCAGTCGGCTCGATTAAGTACTTTTTTAGCGCGCATTAAATGGCTAATGTTTGCGTTAGCTATTTGTGCAGCCAGTTACTTAGCGCTAACTGCACATACCAAAATAAGCGCCTTGTTGCTGTGTGTTTGTGTGCTACTACTCTTTTTTGTAATTACGCCTCCGGTAGTTAAAGCCGTATTTAAACTACCGTGGCCAACACAAAATCCCATTATTCACTGGTTAAAAGCCGACAGCATAGTGCAATTACCCGCACTATTAAGCTCGGTACTGGCCATTTTAATGGCGATGGGAGCAGCGGTAGGTATGCAAATTATGGTTGGCAGTTTTAGCGACACCTTAGATACACACCTGGAAAAACGCCTAAGCGCCGATTTATACGTAAGGCCAGATCAAAACATTCAAGCGTTAGGGATTGAGTTGAGTGAGCTCCCAGAGGTTGAAAAGGTAGGCGTATTTTGGTCAGCTAAAAGTGAGCTTAAAACACCTAAAACCATGATTGCTGTTGATGTTATGGCATTTGGTGCAACAGCCAGCTACAACCAACACCTTACTTTGTTAAACAATAAAGCACCTACATCTGCAGTATTTGAAAAAAACATAAACGGGGTTGTAGGTTGCTTAGTGAACGAACCCGCCTTGCTACAGTACTCGCTTAAAGTAGGTGACGTAATCACCCTAAAACAGCATATTAATACACTAACGTGCCAAGTACGCGCTGCCTATTTTGATTACGGTGAGCAAGGTTTAAATGTAGTAGTCACTACAACAGCACTATTGAATAGTAACTTAAATTACACCGAGTATGGGTTATCGCTTTGGCTAAAGCCTAATAGTGACGTTGACGCCATGGCTGAATATATTCAAAAACAGCACCAATTAGATAGCCAACAAGTCATTGCTAATCAGCAGTTTAAACGCTTTGCAAAACAGTTATTTGGTAAAACTTTTTATGTTACTCAGGCGCTTAATATATTTATTATGCTGATTGCATTATTTGGCATGTGGGTCAGCTTTTTAACTTTAGGGCGAGGGCAATTACAACCTATGGCGGTATTACAAACGTTGGGTGTGACTCAGCAGCAATTATTGGGTGCAAAAATACTGCAAGCCGCACTCATTATTTTAACCACCTTGTTATTAGCTATACCGCTTGGGCTTTGCCTTGGGTGGGTGCTGTTAACCTACGTAATGCCAATTGCCTTTGGTTGGACCATGGCCATGACCGTTAATTGGGTGCAGTTAGGTGGCTTTACCGTGCTTATGTTTATTTTAGCCTTGTTTGTGAGCGCGTTACCGCTAATAAAATTAACGCGAAGCGCAGTTGCTGATAATGTTGCCAAGCTATAGGACTTACATGAATATACTTAAAGTAGCCAGTACCTTTATTTTTATTGGCGCATTAAGCGCGTGCCAGCCCGAAGCAGAGCAAGTAAATCAAAATAAAAAAATGCATAGCGGGTTTGCACAACAATTTGGTGAGCCTGTAAGTAAACGCCAAGGGTTGAGCTTTCCACGCGATCATGGGGCGCATCATCAACAAGGAATTGAGTGGTGGTACGTAACTGCTAATTTAAAAGCAGATAATGGCGACACCTTTGGTGTGCAATGGACTTTATTTAGGCTCTCGGTTGATGAGCAAAACACACAAACAGAACCATCACCTTGGTGGAATGGGCAGCTTTACTTTGCTCACTTTGCCATACAAACCGATACCCAGCATCAAGCGTTTGAGAAATACGGCCGCTCGGGACAAGTAAATATAACAGCGCAGCCATTTGAAGCTCGCCTAGATGATTGGCAGTTAGCAAGTAAGGAGGCAACATTTTTACCGCTTAGTTTAAAGGCACAGCAGGAAAATTACAGTGCTAACCTTGTGCTGGCTAATAGCCCGCTTGTAAAACATGGCGAGCAAGGTTATAGCCAAAAAACTCACCAAGGGCATGCATCTTACTATTATAGCTATCCGTTTTTACACGCTAAAGGCGACATCACATTTGCGGGTCAAACTTTTAAAGTAACTGGAGATGCTTGGTTAGACAGAGAGTGGTCTTCGGCGTTAATCGATCCTACCCAAAATGGTTGGGACTGGTTTAGCATTCAGGCTGATGATAAAAAACAGGGGGGCTTAATGGCATTTTGTATTCGTAATGGTCAACAAAGTTATGATTACTGTAGTGCATCGCACATTACGCAAAGTGGAATTGTGCGCGCCATTGCAAATAACGAAGTGACCTTACAGGTTTTAAAAACATCTGAGCTTAAATCTAACGCGGCACAAACAACACAAAATAGTAAAAGCTACCCCATTAAATGGATGCTCAACGTTGAAGGGTTTGAACCTATTATAATTGAAGCGCGCAACCCCGATTCGCGTAATCAATTGAGTATTCCCTACTGGGAGGGGCGAATTAAAGCCCAAGGTGGCTTTAAAGGGAGAGGTTATGCGGAGTTGGTTGGTTATTAGCGGGTTATAAAAAAATTATAAAAGGGCTTTTTAGAAAAGAAATGCACTTAAGTTAAGGCCTAAGTGCATTTTATTATTTAAAGCTAAGGTTGATATGCTCGATTTTATTGGTCGAATTTTACAGGGCCGTTAATATTATCAATACTTACATCGCCAGAGCCCGCTTCTGTAATTGTTAACCCTTTAGCATGATTAACGCGAATACTACCCGAACCATCTTCAATGGTAACGCTTGCATCAACATGCTCAATGGTTAAGTCGCCTGAGTTATCTTCAACGTCTACAGCGCCATTAATATGTTGTATTGCTATGCTCCCCGAGCCATCTTCAACAGTTAACGTGCCACGTACATTGCTTACATTCATATCGCCTGAGCCATCATCAATATTTGCATTGCCATTCACGTTATTAATAGTAATGCTGCCCGAGCCATCGTTAAGATCTAGGTTACCAGTGATGCTTTGAAGAGAAATATCGCCCGAGCCGTCGTCTATGTTTAAGTTTTTAGCCCCATTGATAGATAAGCTGCCAGAGCCATCTTTTACATCAATATTATTTGTCATGGCGTTAATGGTAATGTCGCCTGAGCCGTCATCAATATCTAGCTTAAGGTTGTTAGGCACGGTGACCACTAAATCAATACTTGGCGATTGACCGCTGTAAAAGCTAATTCCATTATTGCTTGTGTTTTGGGCAACAAGCTTTGCTTTAGTGCCACTTTGATCGAGTGTGAGCTCGTATTCGTCGTCAATGTCGGCTGTGTAAATGGTGGCGTTAACACTAATACTGGTTGCTGTTGATGAGCCGGTTATTTTAAGTGAACCTGCGCCGCTCAAAACATTTAAATACTCAAGGTTGTTACTTGGCAGTGTAAGTTGTTGTGTTTGTTTTACCGACGCAACGCTTGGTGAAATATGAAACACGCAGCCACTTAATAATAAAATACCGCTAATTAGCGAAAGTGGTTTTGCGATACTTAAGTGTGTTGATGAGCTCATGGTTAGTCCTTTGGTATTTATTGTTTGTATTTGTATAAACAATATAGAGCAAAAACGGTGCCGAAATTTAAGTTATTGTTTTATATGGGGTGTTGTTTTTTTATGAAAGTTGAAATACTAAT
The DNA here is from genome assembly GCF_000239855.1 of Pseudoalteromonas sp. BSi20652. Classification (GTDB taxonomy): domain Bacteria; phylum Pseudomonadota; class Gammaproteobacteria; order Enterobacterales; family Alteromonadaceae; genus Pseudoalteromonas. The sequence continues at coordinate 23,756 of NZ_BADT01000041.1, forward strand.
AAGTGGTTAAAATAACTAACTATTAATAAAAAAGGATGCTAAATGCATCCTTTTTATATTTAAGTTTTTAGCTGTTGTATTAATGTGCTCTGAAGTAGCTTATTTGCTGCTTAATTTTTTCAGCCAATGTCATTAGTTCACTTGCCGAATTTACAGTGCTTTGCGTACGAGACTCACCCTCTTTAGCGAGTTGACTTATTGAGTGCAAGTTTTGAGTGATTTCTTCAGCAACGGTACTTTGTTGATCTGTTGCTTCGGCTATATTGTTTGATGAGCGAGTTAAATCACCAATACTTTGAGTAATAAAGTTAAGTTGCTCTCCTGTTTTTTCACCCTCTTCAGCCGATTTAATACCTAATTGACGGCTTTGTTCCATTTGCTTAGTTGCGGCAGTAACTTGTACTTGCAGCTGCTCAATGGTTTGGCTAATTTCTAAAATTGATTTTTGAGTGCGTTGCGCTAATGTTCTTACTTCATCGGCTACAACTGCAAACCCTCTACCTTGTTCGCCAGCTCTTGCAGCTTCTATTGCTGCATTAAGTGCTAGTAAGTTAGTTTGCTCAGCAATTCCATTAATTACTTCGGTTACTTTGCTTATTTCGTTACTTGCGGTGTTTACTTTTTCAACAGAGTTATGGCTATCGTTTAGTTGTTGGCTTAGCTGCATTAAGTCATTCACAACTTGAGTTAATTGTGTACGACCTAGTTGAGCTTCGGTATCAACTTGTTGAGTTCGTTGAGCGCCTTCGTTTGCGTTACTGGCTACATCTTTGATTGATACTGACATTTCTTCAATAGCGGTGGCTATTTGATCTGTTTGCCCCATCATTGCATGTGCTTCTTTACCATTAGTGAGTGCGATATTTTTAGATGTGGCTGCTTGGTTTTCAAGTTCAATTACTGAGTCTTGTAAAGCGAGTATCAGTTTTTTTAGTTCAACCGACATGCTACTAACACTTGCAGTTATTTGATCTATTTCATTTTCACTATTGATGTCGGTGCTTATGAAATGCTGTGACAAATCACCGTTGCCTAAAGCATCAACGCTATGTGTTAATTGTCTTAATGGTTTAAGTGTTTTCACTAACACCCAAAATAATAAAATGGAGATAGCTAAAATTACCCCCAACTAAAGGTCACACTGCTAAATACCATTAATTTTATGCTTTCTTCGGTTAGTTCACTTTCTTTTACACGACCAAGTAAAGTCCAATTCCATCCTGGTACTGTTTTGCTATAAGCAAACATTGGGATGTTATTTTTATTATTATATTTTAATGCCTGACCTTTTTTAATTGCCTCTAGATTAAGACCGTTAAGTGCTTCAGAGGTTACTTTTGAGTCAACTGAGGCTGACTTACCAGCTATAACTACATCATTTGTATTTCTGAAAATAAACAAGTCACCGCTTTCTTCAATTATTATTTTATTAACCGATTCTCTCAGTGATGCCAATGCGTCGTTTATATTGAAACCGATGTATAAGATACCAATTACTTGGTTTTGTTTATTTTTAATGGGTTGGTAAACAGTCATGTATTCGTTGCCGAATAACTTAGCGTAGCCCTCATAGCTTTGACCATTTATTAGAGGTTGGTAGCCTGGGTGGTTTTTTCCTAGGTAAGTACCAATAGCGCGTTGTCCATCGCTCTTTTTTAAAGACGTAGTAATACGAAAAAAATCATCACCTTCTCGCATAAATACAGTGGCGTTGCCGCCAGTTAATTTAGCGTAATTTTCAACAGTATCAATATTGTTATTAACTTGCTCGCCATCATGTAAAAGAACCGGCACCATGGTATCTACGACCAATACTTTTTGATCGCTTTTTTTAAACTCACCCGGATACATGTCTTTAAATACAGTCGCATTTCGTTTTGCTATTGCAAGTAGGCTGTCATATTGAAGCTCCAAAAGATCTGAAATAGCCATTATTTCAGACTTAATCGCTGTTTCACTTTTTTCAGATAGCGTATTAACCGAGATTAAATAAGTAGATAGCCCTACTAAGCTAAAAACACATAACGTCAAAGTGAATGCAAGTGCACCAATTTGTTTTGATATTGACCAGTTTTTATAGCTCATATTTTACTCCAAGGAAGAACGATATTTATAGCGTATTTGGTTTAAGCTCAGGTGTATTAAATCGTTTTATTTGTTAACTCGCTAGTAACTAACTTAATTTGACAATTGATTAGTCATATCAAGTGAATATAGTAAATAGTAACAACGAGTTAGTTTGTCATTACCATGATGTTACTTTTATAATTTAACCTTATTATAGTCAGTATGGTTACATATATTGTTATTTTTTAAATATTATTACAGAGGATTAGAAAGCGGCTACTAATAATGTATTACTAAGCGCAAATATAACAGAAAGCTAATTAATAATAGCAAAGGCTTAAAGGGCCGCTTTTACATTGCTTACACACTATATGATGGTTTGCTTTTATAGTTGATAAAGAAAGACCCGGTATGGCATGCCATATCGGGTCTTTCTTTAACCTATTACGTTTAAGTAAAAGTTAAAAGCTGTAAGTGATGTTGCCGTATAAAAAGCGCCCATCTAAGCTATATGGTGCGTACGGTGTATACGGGAATATCTGACCAAAATCAGAGTAACCAATATTATCTACTGTTGCTTGAGGGTACTGATCGAACAGGTTATTAGCACCTAGTGCAAATTTCCATTCATCATTTGGACGATAAGCCACTTCTAAATCGGTTATCCATTTTGCATCTAGGTATTCATCACGGTCGCTTGTTGTAGAAATATCTGCAACTTCACCGTAACGCGTGGCGCGCAGTGTTGTTTGCCATTCGTCAAGGTTCCAAACAGCTGATAGGTTCCATTTACTATCAGGAGTGCCTTCTTCAAAACGACCTACTTCACGACGCGCAAATACTACGTAGTCGTCACCTAATGAGTTAAGTTGCTCAGGGTTGTCGTCAACGTGTGTTACTTCGGTGTCGTTAAAGTTAGCGGCTGCGTTTAAACGTACGTCGCCAAGGTTATCTAGTTCAAGTGTGTAAGTTGCTACTATATCTATACCTTGCGTACGGGAGTCGATTGCGTTGGTAAAGTAACGCACGCTTTCGGTATTTAGTTCGCCAGCGTCGGCTAAAATTTGTTGTACTGCTTCACCCGATAAATTTTCTGATAAGACAACACGATCATCAATATCAATACGGTACGCGTCAACCGTTAGACTAAAGTTACCTTGAGTGTATACAAAGCCTGCTGTTAGGTTTACAGAGTCTTCAGCGTCTAGCTCTTTAGCACCTAGCGCTTGTGCTGCTGGCGCGTCAGTTGGGAAAAGTCCCACTTCAAAAGGTTGGTTGTTTTCAAGCACGGTTGAAATTTGGCGGTATGAGCTTTGTGCCAACGACGGTGCGCGGAAACCAGTACTTAGTGCGCCGCGCAAAGATAGGTTGTCGGTAATGCTGTAACGTGTTGCTAGTTTTGACGTGAATGTGTCGCCAAAGTCGCTGTAATCTTCATAACGACTCGCTAAAACTACATTCCATTTTTCAGTTAGATAGGTATCAAACTCAACAAAGAGCGCTACGTTATGACGGCTTTCGTCAGTGACACTTTCTGGACCAAAACCTGAAAGAACTTGTGCACCACCGGCAGCAACTGGATTGCCGTCACTATCAAGTGCTGTAATATAAGAGGCTTCTTCGCCTTGCTCTATTTTGTAGCTTTCGTGGCGGTATTCAGCACCAACAGTAAAAAATACGTCGTCTGGTAAACCTAAATCAAGTGTTGTACTTGCATCACCGTTCACAATAAATTGGTCATAAACTAAGGCACCGTTATCAAATTCGGTTTGGCTGGTGGCGCCTAAAGACGTATTTAAACTATTTACTACGCCCAAAGCAAAGTCGTTACGTCCGTAGTTGGTACTTACATCCCATGTCCAGTCGCCTGTTTCGCCTTCCAAGCCTAGGGCTAACGAGTAGTCTTCAACATCGGTTTTAATTTGCGGTAAAAAGCCATCAGGGTAAAGTGTTAATACGTTACGACTATCTTTTGCTCGGCGGTAAAAACCACCTGAATTACCTTCGCGCTTTGAGTAACTACCAAAAGAATATAGGTTTAAGCCATTATCTAAATCGTAACCCATGTTGTAAAACAACGCGTAATCTTCAAGCTCTGCTTTACCAAAACGGTGGTTGTAACGATCGATAGTAAATTCGCGTGGGTCTAAGCTGCCATCATCTAGGCGGCTGTATTGTTCGCGCGGGTCAAAACCAGAGCGCTGAGTGGGATCATTATCACGATACTCAATTGATACGTTTACAAAGCCTTTATCAGATAATGAAAAACCAGAATTTGCGCTAATGGTACGGGTGCTGCCATCATTTATTTTACGGTCATCACCGGTATTAAACGCTAAGTTGCCGTTTGCATCTGCATACGCACTTTGGAGACTCGGGGCTCCCGCCATTTGCGTGTCGTATTGCCCGTAAGTAACACTTACACTACCGCCTTCTGTAGCATCTTTAAGAATTATATTAATAACACCCGCAATAGCATCTGAGCCGTACTGTGCGGCAGCGCCGTCGCGTAAAACCTCTACGCGTTTAATTGCTGATGTTGGGATCATATTCAAGTCTACGGCTGTTGAACCACGACCTACTACGCCACCTAAGTTTAAAAGCGCACCAGAATGGCGACGTTTACCATTAATCAGTACTAATGTGTGGTCAGGTGCTAAACCGCGTAAAACAGCGGGGCGAGCATGATCGGTACCATCAGCAATCGTTGCACTTGGGTAGTTAAAGCTCGGTACTTGATTAGCAAGTACTTGGCTAATTTCAAGCTGACCTGTGCTGGCCATATCGGCGCTTGTAATAATATCAACAGGTACTGAACTTTCAGCAATACTACGTAGGCTACGACGTGTACCCGTTACTGAAATTACTTCAATGTTTTTTTCTGCTTGATTATTTTGCTCTGCGGCAATGGCGATAGAATATGGTGTACTAAGTGCTGTGGTAACAGCTAAGCTAAGTGCTAGTTTATTTGCAGATAAACGCTTAAAAGTCATTAATTATTCCTTGAGACCGTCGTTGTTTTGGTGAGTTTGAAAAAGGAGCGCATCATATAGAGGTGATTAGCTCAGTGCAAAGACGAAAACTATCTAAGTTATTCGAAGTTATTAACAAGTAAGGCCAGTGTTTACGCATGTTAGAGACGTTAGGATCGTTATCGTTGCAACTTTGTGCCGAATGGTTGCAATTTCAGGATAAGAATATTATTTCGCATAATTTTTTAATTATTTTATGCATTTAATTATTTTTATATTTAAGCGGGTAGATACGTTAAGGGCTGTTAATAAAGCGATGTGTAAATAAATATGGTCAAGTAAATTACTTGACCATATTTATCATTTTGTCGTTAGTTATTATTCAGGCGCTACTTCTAATGTAGTGAATAATGCATAACGTTCAGAATCAACACCTTCATCAGTCGCTTTAACTTTTAATGAAGACTCAATTAAGTATAAACCAGGTTGATTCCAGGTTGCTGTGAAAAAGCCGTCTTTATCTGTGGTTACTTTAGCTTCGCTACGTTCGTTACGATAGCGGGTGTCGCCTTTTAAAATACTTACTTCAATCCCTTCGCCAGCTGGTTTTCCGTTTTTTAATAATTGAAAACGTGCTTGTTCACCTACAAATAAATCGTTTGGATGCGTTGGACCGCTAAGCTCTAAGCCTAAACCTAACAGTGCAGGCTTTGAGGTGCCATTTCGGCTTACAAATGTATCTACTGTTGAAACAACCTTGGTTGTAGTTACATCTTTAGCGTTACTAGGTAACTTAGCGTCTATTTTTTTACCAAATACGCGCTTGCGCTTACCTTCTTCATTTTTGTAGAAGGTCATGTACATTGGCTTTTGGGTCATTGCAATGTGGTAAGTACCTTGATCTGTTAAGCTTACCGCAGCTGAGCTTTTACGTTTTAAGTAATAAGCACGAATGGTTTCAGATACTGGTTCACCATTTGGCGCAAGGGCCATTAATAACGTATCGTCGTACTCAGCGCCTTTTTCTTTTGGCTTAAAGGCTTTGTCGGGTGCAAACGTTTCGTTTGAAATACTCGCGTCAATCATTACGTAATGCGCTTTATCGCCAGACAGTGAAGTATGTGAAGGTAGCAACCAACGTCCGTGAGCATTTGCTGAAGTTGACACCAAAGCCGATAAGCTCAATGCGCCGATTAATGCCGTTTTTAATAAACTAATTTTCATTGTTTTTCCTTTGCTTAAATTCTAGTAATAAATAGGTGCTACTTAACCTGAACTCTGGTTAAGAGGTTTACTAACATATTGAAAATAGCTGCTCGAGATAGATTTATTATCTAGAGTTCAGGTTACTTAGTGCTTACAGTGGCGAAACTTTGTGAAAACTCGTTTTTACCATCAATTGTAATTTTTCCCGACTTTGTTAAATTAAGCTCAACACGGGCGTAATCTCTGCCGCCTTCTTCGCGTACAACTTCAATATTAAGTAAATATTTACCTGGTTTTACTGGGTTACTGTCTAAATCATTACCTTGCCAATTTATGGTGTAAGTGCCTGCGCGCTTGGTTGCGCCGCTGATGCCGTCAAAATTAATATCGCTTTTACCCGCTTTACGCCACCATTGGCGTAGGTCTTTAAACCATTCTGCTTTTTGCACCCAAAGCGCAAGCGTAGTAACGTGTTTACGCTCTGGCGTTTCCAGCCAAACCGCAACATAGGGGCGGTGATACGGTTGTACTTCTAAGTCGGGAATCGTTAATTGAACTTCTAGTTGTGGTGTTTGCGCATGTACTGTTGTTTGAAAAAACGCAGCTATTAGCAATAATGCAGCACTTATAAATAATTTAAATTTAACCATTAAGACACTCCTTTTATTTGTGGAACCCAACATAAATAAATAACCAGTGGAGTTGCGACTCCTAGTAAGGTTATCCATATTCCTGCTAAGCGTTTTTTTCTATTTTGAAACAAAATAACCATGCCGGTGATGGCAAATAAAATCATTAGTACGGCGGATATATCAATTACCCAACTCCATACTTCACCGCTGTGGCGGCCTTTATGTAAGTCGCCAATAAGGCTTAAAAAGCCACCTGTTTGGTAATCAAGATTTAGCTCGCCAGTTGTAAAATCAAGCTCTGCGTAGGCAAACCCAGCAGGCAGTGGGTAGTCGAGCATGACAAGTGCATCTTCTTTTTCCCATTCAATACTTTTTACCTTAGTAAGTGCATATTGCTTGGCTAAGTAAGCTTCTATTTCAGGATAAAGCGTTGGCAGCGTGTCTCTTTGTGCATTGGCTTTATCAATAAGAGCGGCTGGGATCATTGCCGTTACTTGACCATTATTTTTATCGTTTTTAAGCCAATTAATATGGTTGAGCACAATGCCGCTAACACAAAATAAAATAAGCAAAAAAAACAAAGCTGTAGAAATATAAATATGCAGTGCACGGCTTGTACTATACAAAGCCCGCTTATTAATAAACGCCATAAATTATTTAACATTATAAATTTTATTGCATGATAATGATTTGCATTAGCAATTACAAATTTACTTACTTAACTTTACATTAAAATTATTAACCGAAGAGGTTGCACGGGCTTGAATTTATGTATTTAAGCAAAGTTTCAATTGGGAGTTCAGCTAACCGATTGGTATTTATTAGATCAGACTTTGTAGTGATGACAGGCCAGATAGATGCGTCAATCTCGAGCCTATTACCAGTAGATTTACGTAGTTAACATTGAAAATAGCTGCTTGAGGTTGATTTATTATTTAAAGCTCAGGTTATTTAATACTTAGGAGGGGTAGATGGTCTTAAAATAAGGTAAATAATTACCGATATTTCTATAGCTGCAACAAGGTAAATAACCCAAAGAGGGGCTGCAGAATAAAGTAAAAATATAAACCCAATCAACATGCCGATGGCGGCGTAGCACTTGGCTTTTATAGGCACTACTTTATGTGTTTGCCACTGTTGTAATGCAACCCCATAACGAGGGTGGTTAAGTAACCAGTGTTCGAGCGCCGGTGATGAGCGAGTAAAGCAAGTGAGCGCTAAAATAAAAAATATAGTCGTGGGCATTACGGGTAATACAATACCTATGATACCGAGCGCCACAAGCAGTAAACCTAGCGCTTTAAGCCATAAATTTTTATAACAAACAAGGGCTGCTTTTATATTCACTTAGACTCTTTTGGGTAGTGGTCCGGTATTTTTAATTGTAGGCTAGATAGCAATTAATTCGAAGCTTAAAATCAATAAAAAAGGGCAAACACAGTTTGCCCTTATCAATATTTAATACATTATGATTAGCCTAGAAATAATAACCTAAGTTAATATTGAAGCGGCGCTCTGTATCGCCATCTCCGATCATTGTTCCGCCAATAAATGGCTGGTTACGTGCTTGAATAAAGTCGAAGTAACTAAAGAAGCCACCGGCTGCTACGCTCATACCTGTTACGTTCATCCATGTATCTGGGCTATTGTCTGACTTGTTGTAGATAGCGCTGTAATCGTTATAAAATTGAAACGCGCTTATAGGCCCCCATTCTACTGAGTAGTTATAAGCGAGGTTAACACTAGACATTGTTGCTTCACTTGAAACCGTGTCGTAGAAGGCGTAAGCCGCGACTGAAATACGATCACTCCTATCGTCTAAATCGTAATCGTATTCGCCATGTTGAAGCTGGATGTTCCAATTATTAATTTGACTATCTAAATGCATAGCCCATGCTGTATAACTCCCAGCACGGTCTACGCCATCATGTAAACCACCGCTTAGTAATGAAATACCAATATCAGTGGTTACATTTTTACTGTGTTCAATTTGATAGGTTGCACGCCCAGCAAAGGTATTGTATTCACCAAGTTCTTTAGCAGGTTCATCGTAAGTACCTTCATCTACACTTCGGCTGCCCACTATATCGTAAGAGTAGCGGTGGCTTTTATCAGATGCAGAGCCATCTACACCACCTAGTTCGTCATTTTTAAAAAAGCCTAAATCTAGCTTCCAGTTATTTTTAAGTTTACGCTTTACTACAACACCTAAATCAAAGTCGTCTTCAAGTCCAACGTAGTAATTACTACTGAAAAAGTAGTTATGAGAGTTATAAGGACCGTTCCCAAAAGGAACTTGGGTTATACCTGCTTGACCTTCCCAGCCATCAATAAATTCGTAGCCTAAGTAAGCATATTTAACAACGGTCATGTAATCGTAAAAACGAATTTCACCATTTAATGATATATCGTTAATTTCGCCAGACAGATTTAAACGAAAAATATCAAAATCAAAGTCGTCGCCGCGATCTTCATTATCTTCATCGTATGAGTTAATACTGTAGTTTGCACGAATAGCACCTCCAATTTTTATGCCTTCGTCTTTTTTATCAGGCTCTGCAACAGCGATCACTTGGGTATCTGCTTTTTTGCTAATTTCGGCTACTTGTTGCGCGTGTTGCTTATTGATTTTTAGTTGCTTCGATTTTTCTTCAGCTAACTGATTCTCAAGCAATTGCATTTGTTGCTTTAGTTGTTTTAATTGGTTTTGAATCGTGTCGAGATCTGCTGCATAAGAAGTGCTTGTAACACCACCTAAAATTAGTGCTAGTGTTAATTTTGAGAGTTTAGTCATAATAGCCGCTCAGATTTTGATAAAAAATAAAAATTCAAGGCGTCAAAAAACGCCTTACGTTTAGAGTAAGTACAAAAACTATGTATTTTTTATTGTTTATTCTTTAGGAGCTTGAGTCAGCGCACCGACTTCCAGTAAAGGGGATGCATCTAATTTGTCTGCATCCATCATTGCTGCTACGCGCTGCATTGATGAGAGTAAAAGGCTCTGTTCCCACTCAGCAAGCGAAGAAAACTTTTCAATAAAGTGTTGCTGCAATGGCTGAGGTGCTTTTTCAAGTAACTCTTTTCCTTTTTGAGTGAGGTATAAGCTTACTCTGCGTTTATCCATTTGACTGCGTACGCGTGTTACTAAATCTCTGCTTTCGATTCTATCGAGAATATTGGTGACGGTTGCTGGGCTTAAATTTACATTTTGCGCAATGCGGCTCGCCGTTATTCCATCGGTTTTTTCTACTTCTTGCATTATAAGCAGTTGTGGGCCAGTTAAACCCGAAGTTTTATTTAGCTGCTTAGAATGTAAGTCAATCGCGCGGATCACTTTACGTAAAGAAACCAATAACTCGTCATATTTTTGCATTTGCTTATCTCATCGATGGGGCGGTAGTTTGCCGTAATCGCGAAATGTTACACACCAAATAAATTGAATTCAAATAATATATTGTACTTTATACTACTTTTATTAGTTTTTAATAGTTAGAGCAGTAATTAATATCGGCATAGTGTATTTGTATATTATTAAATTTTATTAACACGTTATTAGCTAAGATTTGCGCACACTACGTATGTTGGCACTTATTCGCAAGTTTTAATGGTTATACTTTAGTATTATTTAATAACAACTATTAGTACGAAGTAATTGTTTGCAGGTTACCTGTTTAAGTATTAATCAGCTATGAATAAATTAATTCTCAGCGCATTTAGTATAATCAATATTTAATGTGTATGGTTTATACTTTGCGCATACTTTATTGTGTATCTCAGTATCAAAAATCTTTAGTATCAGTATTATAGGACAAGGTATGAAATTATCGTCATCAGTTAGTATTGAGCAGACCGAAACCGGTCTTGAATTTATTAATGTAACGAGTAAGTTGTGTGAGGCAAAAATATTTTTGCAAGGTGGGCAAATTACCGAGTTTATCCCTAAAAATAACAAGCCACTTATATGGGTATCACAAGACGAAACCTATCAAGAAGGGGCAAGTATTCGAGGTGGTATTCCTATTTGTTGGCCGTGGTTTGGTACACACGCTAATGATGGCTGGCCTGCCCATGGTTTTGCGCGCACAAGCGTGTGGCAAGCCGATGAAGTACACGAATCTGATGAGCAAATTACAGTTAGTTTAAAGCTACCCATGAAGCTTGTTAATACAACGTACTGGCCACATCAGTCAGCATTAAAAGTTGAGTTTGTATTAAGCGATAAATTACAAGTTCGCTTAACAACTACCAATTTAGGAAATACACCATTTAGCTTTACTCAAGCACTGCATACTTATTTTCCTACATCAGACATTACAAATACCCACGTTGATGGTTTGCAAGGCGCGAAATATATTGAGTTTAGTGAGGGGCCATTTGTACAAAATGACATTGTAAGCTTTGAGCGCGAAACCGACATGGTTTATACACAAGCAAATACAATGCAAACTATTAATACGCCAGAAGGTGTTATTAATGTAAGCCGCGAAAATTCAAGTTCGTGTGTACTGTGGAACCCATGGATAGAAAAATCAAAACGCTTATCTAACTTTGCTGACGATGAGTATAAAACAATGCTCTGCCTAGAGGCCGCTAATGTATTGGAAGATAAAGTAACGCTTGAGCCAAAACAAAGCCACACCTTAATAACCAGCATTGGTTGGTAAGTAATTAAAAGCAGTAATAGGGATAAATAGTGTTTAACAATCAACAAATAATGGATTTACCAAAGCATAGTGATATTAGCTTTAAGCCATTGGCTAATAAGGCCTTATTGCATACACAGCTTAGCTCGCTTCTGTTTTATATTCCGCTAATTGGAGCGCTGATTGCTGTTTGTTATTTTAATGAAACCTTTGCTAATAATGCACAAACGTATTTGCTAATTGGTATGCCTATTTTAGTGGCCGTATCTATGGCGTACAACATGATAAGTGTGAGGTTGCGAGGTTTTGCAGTGCGAAATCATGACATTGCTTTTAAAAAAGGTGTTATTTGGCAACAAGTGACGGTATTGCCTTTAGCGCGTGTACAGCATATGGAAATACACCAAGGGCCAATAGAGCGAAAACTTAGCCTTGCGAGCATTAAATTATTTAGCGCTGGCGGTGTAAGTGCCGATTTACAAATTAGTGGTCTAACCCATGATGATTGTAAAAATATGCGCCAATTTGTACAAAACTACCGCCAAGACGACGCAACTACTCAGGCAGCTTTAGTCGATGAGTAATACAACTATAGAAGATCAAGTCAGTCCTATTTACTGGCAAAAAGTATCGCCCTGGGCACTTTTATACTTTGTTGTGCACTTTAGTGTGCGCTTTGTAAAAGATGGCCTTTTAAACTTACTGCCTATGCTTGTCGTGTTTGTTACTCAAGTAGAAAATAAGTTGTTTTGGGCGCAGGTTGCAGGTGGGATTGCGCTAATTTCGTTGCTTATTTACTCATTTTTATATTATTTAAATTTTAAGTTTTGTATTAGTAGCGACAACGAAATTTTGCTTAACAAAGGTGTATTTAAAAAAGAGCGACTTACGCTTAAATTTGGTCGTGTGCAAAACGTTAATATTGCCGAGCCGTTTTATTTTACCCCCGTAAACTTAGTTAATTGTATTTTTGATGCAGCTGGCAGTGTGTCGCAAGAAGTTGTTTTACCCGGCGTCACTAAAGATTATGCACAGCAAATGCGTAAACAAATATTTGATTTTAAAGCGCAGCAACAGCAAGAAATACAAAATACTGAACAAAGCGAAACAGACACTATCGAAAACAGTCTAAGCATTAGCAATAAAGAAATAGCTAAATTTGGTTTAATGTCGAATATGGCCATTTTAGCAATCGCTGCTTTTGCCCCTTTTATAAACCTAATTGTTGATTTTTTAGAGAAGCAAATTATTGCGAAAGTAGAAGGCTTTTATCAACAAGAGCTTGGTATGCTGGCCAGCGCAGCTACCTTTGCGATGATCACCTTAATTGTTTTGCTAGTTTTGGTAGCTGTGATGCTATCGGTGACTATGTCGCTTATTCGTTTTTATAACTTTGAGCTTTATTTTAAAGGTCAAAAGTTTAAACGTATTGCTGGCTTGTTAGAGCGCCATCAGCTTTCAATGAGCATGGATAAAGTGCAATCTATTGTTATAAAGCAAAACCTAATGGGGCGATTACTAAAGCGATTTACCGTTGAGTGCTTGCAAGCAAGTAGCGGGGGAATAGCAGCAGGTGTTGCGGCTAAAAAAAATAAACAAACGTTAGTATTACCTGTATTAAATAGCGAACAAGTTGATAGTGTATGCCAATGGATTTACCCGTGGTTTAATAGTAAAAAACTCGCTTTTAAGCGCGCAGAGCGAGCGCTTTTGTATAAAAATTTAGGCTTTTATTCATTGTTACCGAGTGTATTAGTGTTTGGCTTTTGTTTTATTGCTGATATTAATACTTTGATAAGCCTTGGTGTTTTGGTGGTGTTTTCTGGCTTGGTAACTTTGTCGTATCAGCGTTATGGTTATTACATGCATGAGGATAATGGCCGATTTTACATGGTTGTACGCAAAGGTATGATTGGCGTTCATTACCGTGTTTTTGAGCTTTATAAAGCGCAAAGTGCACGTAGTATAAGTACGTACTTAATGAGAAAATCAGGCTTAAAGAGCCTGTATATACAACTTGCTTCAGGCTTTGCATTTATGCCCTACATAAAGCAGCAAGATGCTGACTTTATTATAGATTTTACAATTAAGCAGATTGAGTCAGATACTCGCAGCTGGATGTAAATTCCCCTAATAAAACATGTGTAAATACACATTTGCACATGCTTTATTACACTTTCTTACTGCCCATGAAGGACATTTAATAATACCTTAGGTGGTATTAAGGAATTCTTTTAGGGGCGCTCATGAAAAAAACACTTATCGCATCGGCTTTATTACTAGCAGCACCGAGCTTTGCAGCCGATTGGCAAACTATTCATACCGAACATTTTAATATTCACTATAGTATTGAGCATATAGATTTTGCTAAATCTACTGCAACAGAGCTTGAAATAGTACGCACCAAAGTGCTTGAGCAGCAAAACCGAGCACTTGATAAAACAGTTGATGTAGTGGTGTTTGACCCCTTAAATGCAGCAAATGGCTTTGCGCTACCTACCTCAAGTAACCCTGTAATGGCACTTTTTACTACGCCACCACAATCCGACACCGTTATATCAAACAGCGCTGGCTGGCAGCAGTTACTTGTGTTGCATGAATATATTCACTTAGTGCACTTAGCACAGCCTACACGCAATCACTGGCAGCAAAAAGTACGCGGTATATGGGATTTATACGACTTAACTTACAGTGATACGCCGCGCTGGGTAGCCGAAGGTTATGCCACATTGATTGAGTCTAAAATGACGGGTCGTGGACGTTTGTTTGATAACTACTCAGAGTCAATACTGCGAGAATTTGCTCAGCAAGGTGCTTTGCCAACCTATAGGCAATTAAATGGCGAGCAGGGCTTTATGGGCGGCTCAATGGCGTATTTAATGGGGAGCCGCTTTTTAAATTGGTTAGAGAAAAACTATTCAGAGCAAACACTCGATAGTGTTTGGACGCGAATGCAAGGCGTAAAAACGCGGAATTTTGATGAGGCATTTAGCGGTGTGTTTGGGCAAAGTGCAGCCAAGCTATATCGCCGATTTATAGCTGAATATACCTATAAAGCAATGCAAATAGAGCAAAGGGAGCTGTTACTTAATAGTGAACTTTGGCTTGAGCTTAACTTATATGCAAGTAATCCAGTACTTTCAAAAGATGGTAGTAAAATTGCGATTGTTGAGCGAGATAAAGAGAGTAATACCAAGCTTATAATTTATAGCACGGATGACAACATTAAAGCGCAAGAAGAGTTTACTAAAGCGCAAAAAGAGCTACTCGAAAACGATGCACAAGATATTCCCGATACAGCGCCCAGTGTGTTTAAGCGCGAACAAAAACAAGTGCTTAATCAAATTAATCGAGCCGGTATTGCAAACCCGCAATGGGTAAATAGCACAACGTTGTATTTCAATGCGTACAGCAATGAAGAGTCGGGTATTTATAACAAAGTGTCTGACATATTTAGCTATAACACTGACACTGGAAATATTACACAACTTACCGAACTTGCTGGTATACGCCGATTTAGCGTAACCAGTAACGGCGAAACCTTGTATGGCGAGCAAATAAGAGATGGCTACTCTGAATTAGTAAAGGTTGATCTTAATACGCAAACCATCACACCATTATTTACAAAAAGCCTTGAGACAACTTACGATTACCCAATACTCAGCCCTGACGAGGCTAAATTAGCTTATTTATCAACGTCATTAAATGAAAACTGGCAATTGTATATACAAGATGTAAATGGCGAACAACAGCTATCAGTACCTATGCCAAACGGGTATCAATATTTAAGTCAGCCAAGCTTTAGCCATAATGGCGAGTCACTTTACTTTGTTGCAGGTTTAAATAGCGCCACCGATATTTATAACTACAACATAGAGAGTAAAACACTCACCAAGTTAACCCAAGGGCAAGAGGCCGTTGCCCACCCAATTGCAATGGCCGATGGCTCGTTACTCTATTTTTCGATAACTGCAGATGGGCCAAATGTAAAAACACTGCCAAAAGCTATAAAAAGCACTGTAGTTACTGAGTTTGCAGCTAACAAAAAAGCACCGCTGCTAATAGTAAACGAACATACGCTTCCAAAAGCTAAAATATATACGCACCAAACAACGCAGCAAACAAATTACAACGTGCTCGACCAGCACGCTACTTTCGCGATTGGCTCTCAGTATTATTCGGCTTCTACCAGTTTGTTAGATTTAAGCATTAAAAGTAGCGACTTATTAAAGCAGCTCGACTTACAAGCGGGTTATAGCACTGATTTACACGATGGAGCACTGCACGGTGGTTATGTGCAGGCAAAATATAATGCGCTTGATGTAAAACTGAAACTAGCATTGTTTGACTATAATTTAAATACATCGCGCCAGTATCAGCAAAGCCTAAATGCAGACATGGATGCCCGTGGTGGTTTTGCTGCAATAAGTTACCCTGTTAAATTAGGGCAGCTAAGTTTAACGCCAGAGCTTGCCTACAATTACACTGATTATAAGCAAAGCCATAAAAATTGGACGCGTTTAGGCGTTGCTCAAAATTGGCAATATGATCGTCAAGACTTTGTGATAGGCCAGAGCCTTTATGCGAGTTGGTACGATGGCAGTAGTAAAAGCAATAGTTGGCAAGGTTACGATTTAGCCGCCAAAGTTTTTGGTAAAGCGTTTGGTATTCCTCTTTATGCAAACTTTTCTCAAAAGCAGCGTGATGATAGCAGCCTTGCATTAGGTGGCTTTAGCTCAAATCTTATTAATCAGCAGCAAAATAGTGAATATGTACTTTCATCGGAGCTGCCTTTTTACAGCGCAACTGCAAAGCGCTATCAAGGCTACGGTGGCGGCTTTAGCTTTAAAGAAGGCATGCCGTGGCTTTATTATAAGCAACATCAACTCGACGGCACCGTATATGCACAAAGTTACGGTTTAAAATACCAAGGTGATTTTAGTTTTGGAATGGGGCCTGCAGGCGTAAATGATTTAACATTTAATATGGGTGTGTCGCGGGTTGAGGGCAGCAGCTTTGATGATGAAATGCGAGCGTGGCTGAGCTTTTATTATTCACTTTAAATTACAGTTAATTAAGTGTTATATTCTGATTTAGTTTAATAAAATAAGTATTTTAACAATGTCATTTAAACACCTAAAAGTCCCGTTGGATGTTGTACTCCCAAGCGTCCCGTCCGACGCACCAGGCTTAAGATATGAAAAGCCATCCATTGGTAATAACTATTGGGTTGTTGATGACTTTTTTGATAATGAAGAGGCGATGAGTATTCGCTCTTCATGTTTAAAAAGCGAAGTTTGGAAATACGGCAAACCTTATACTAAAGAACTCTGGCCTGGAATGCGTACGCCCGATGTATTAAATGATTCACAACTTAATAAAGTAGAAGAATATGTTAAGTCTGTTATAAAAAAAGATAAATTATGGGTTGCTAAGTCAGACAAAGTTGTAGTGGATACGAATACTGCAATATTAGTGGGTGCAGATGAAGGGGCTTCTCGGCCTCATGTAGATAATCGTTATTTATGCCGATATGCCGCTGTTTTATATTTAAGTCCAAAACCTAAAGCCTCTGCTGGTACCTCTTTTTATCGGTTAAAATATGCAAATGAAGCCGCAGGTGGAAATATTGTAGATCCTCCTTTTGCTAATCTTGTTGATGCGTTAAACGTTACTAGCCTGCCTTATAGTGCATGGTATAAAGATATAGATATTGATAATCGCTTTAATCGTTTAATTATATTTAAAGGTAGTATTGTTCACAGTGCATCTGAGTATTTTGGAGACGATTTAAATACTAAAAGGCTGGCAGTAACATTTTTTTGGATGTGCGAGGATTAAAAAATTCATGATTTCGTGTTTCTTAATACCACTCTGCTTATAGATGGGGTCTATTTAACGTTAAGAAAATTAGGCAAGTAGTTTTTGTATCTAGTTGTTCTAAATGAAAGTTTTTTAACGACGTTATAGTGTAATTTAATTCGTTAAATAAATCAAAGGCTTATGCAGGTTGGTGTTGTATAGGCAATGTATAGATAACTATTTTTGAGGTTTACAAACACCCTCTTGTTAAATGTGTAATACTTTGCTTTTATTCGCTTTTTTCAGTTCGCTGCTTGCTTGAACGATTTTTTTGTGATTGTTTTTACGTTTTCTGCGAGTAAACCACAAGTAAAAGCCAGTACCTGCTAGCCACACAGGGCTCAAGCCAATTACGCACCACAGTATTTTACTTATTAGCCCTGCAAAGTAGCCAAAATGAAGCTTTCTAAAGCTATCAATTACTTGCCAGCCAATGCCTACTTCGCGAATATCCCAGTTAGCTATGTGCTCGCCTGTTAGCTTGTTATAGCTAACCGTATTGGCATATTCGCTAGCAAGTGGCTTGGCGGTATCGACTTCGCCAAATAAAGTAATGTTTTCGTCAGGCTCGAGTGGCATAACTAAAAACGTGCCGTTAAAAGTGGGTATTTGGTTTTTACTATCGTCTAGTATGTGTTGAAAAGAAATATCGCTACTGTGTAAGTTTTTGGTTAGTACAAAGTGCTCTTCCTCAGCGTGTTCAATAACTTCGTGATACCACACCGCCCAGTTAAAGTAGCCACCTGTAACAGCTAAAATAATAATGATGGGAGATCCTATAACCCCCGTCATTTTATGAATGTCGCTAAGTACTATTTGTAGTGTTGCACGCCAGCGCACACTAAATAGACGCTGCCAAAATTTACGATAAATAATAAGCCCAGTAATACCCAATACCAATAAAAATAATGCAAAAAAGAAGCCTAGAACAGTGCCGGTTTGCCCTGGTAAGTTTTTAAAGTCGTTAAGTAAAAAGGTGTAATGCAGTTCTAAAAACCAATCTGTAAAATCATGGCTTGTTCCCACGGGAGCTGACAAAATATCAACAGCATATTGATTTAAATGAAATTTATACCAAACTTGTGACTCGCGTTTGATTAAGTAAACCCGATCAGCTGCATCGTCATTAAAAATTTCCCAGCTACCGATGACATACTCTGGGTAAGTGTTCTGAGTGATGGAAATTAACTTATCCATATCTAAACGTTCAGGTTGAGTACTGACCACAAAATGACTTTTGGGTATAAGTAAGCCATCTATCTCGCTTTTAAATACGAGCACACTGCAGTAACACTTATTACAACTAATGGAATAATTGCAATG
The DNA here is from genome assembly GCF_000239855.1 of Pseudoalteromonas sp. BSi20652. Classification (GTDB taxonomy): domain Bacteria; phylum Pseudomonadota; class Gammaproteobacteria; order Enterobacterales; family Alteromonadaceae; genus Pseudoalteromonas. Next base: position 42,461 of record NZ_BADT01000041.1, read on the forward strand.
AGAGCAACCCGGCTATGAATTTTGAAAAGTGTTTTTCTCATAGGCTATCATTATCTAAATTATTTATATGCAAATAATATCAATTGTTATTTGTATTTGATGGTGGGCGTGCAAGTATTCGGAAAACTAATAAACTGTGCACATTACATAACAGGTTTTGTAAATATAAGTTTCCAGTTCCTTGAAAGGGTTTTTGCTGTTTAGTTGAGTTAAATTAACCACACTCTACAATGCCGCGCTCATAGTAAAAGCCTTTTAAAACAGATGTTTATTAAATGTTTTTATTTCCGTGTTTAATTAACATTTATGTAACGAGCGAGGTTGCTTTGGCGCATTATTTGCCTATATTGTCTTCATTTATTTTGGTTTTTAGTTTTTTACCATTACTAAACAAAATTCGGAAAAATCGTAGTGTTTCAGGTTTGTCACTATTAATGATGACATTTGGATTAGCACAAAGCCTTTATTTTATAACCTACAATATGTACTTTGAGCGCTATTATATTGCGTTACCATTTATTGTAACCGGTGCGTTAAGCGGGCTTATTTTATATTTTTTTGCACGTTTCAACGCAGCTAAACGAGAACGCCTACAGCTGGTTACTATGCTAGGTTTTTCGTTACTGCCTTTTTCACTGCTTTTAAATTCAAGCCTTGATACTGCAACGGTATTAAGCGCTTTAACGTATGTTGGTCTTGTGATGAGTTCGGTACGAGTTATGCCGCAAACTTATAAAACTCTGCGTACGGGTAATGTGAGTAATTTAAGTGCACGCTATTTTAGCTTGCAGTTTATTGCGGGTATTTGCGGATTATTTGTTGAGCTTTCAACCACTGCGCCTAGTACGGCACACTTACTTATGTTTGTTATGCTGTTACTAACTAATGCTGTGCAATTTGGTTGTATGCAGTACTATAAAATACGCCCTGTAATGGCTTAAAAACAAGCTACTTAAGTTCCTATTTAGCCTAATTTATGGCAAATTACTCTATCTAATAAAAGGATAAAGTATGAATTGGAATCAGTTTGGCTATATTTGCCGTGTTAATAGCTCTAAAACACTAAGTACAGGGCAAAAAGATGAGCTAAGTACACAGCCCCATTTAAATATGTATGCCAATAGCGGGTCGCATAGTAAATTAGCGCATAATCTGGTGACGCAAATTGCATCTCAAGATGAAGCAACATCGCAAAAGCAAGCTGCGTATTATCAATGTTTACCGGAATTAGTTAACGAATTTAAGTTTGAACACAAGGGCTGGCTTAGTTACTTAAGTATTGTATTTGTTATTTATGTTTTATCCTCTTTGTTGTATCAGTCTTTTGTTGTGCCTGCTTTTTTAGAAGTATATAGCGCACACACCATGTCTTTAAGTCATACATTTGATGATTACTTTACTTATTGGTATGTGCCAATCATTTTACTCGTTTTATTGCTGAGTATTATTTTTACCGTTATTTTAAAGCTTAAAAATGCGAGTGCTCTCACAGAGCTAAAGCCTTTTTCGGGTTTATTTAAAGTCCTCATTCCTCGCCAGTTAGTTAATAAATACAATTCTTTAATTTCAACATTACTCTTCCCAATTAATCACAAAGAGGGGAGCAAAGCTTCTATACCCCAAACCGAGCATTTAGCCAAATGCGAGTTATTAGGCTTAGAAACCCAAGAAGAATTTAAAGCGTTATTAAAGCAGCAGCTAAAATTATTTAATGCGCATATTAAAAGCTATATAAATAAGCTCGTTATTATTTATGGTTTAGTTATTGTTGTATCTATTTACCTGTTTGTTAAAGCGGCTTATCAACCACTATTTATGCTAGGAGAAGTACTATGAGAACAAAAGGATTTACGTTAATAGAGTTGATGGTGGTGGTGTCTATTATTGGTATTTTAGCTGCGGTTGCGCTACCTCAATATAGTCGATACATACAAAAAGCAGAGCTTGTTGATCCACTTGCAATGGCTGCTGTCATTCGAGAAGACGTTACGGTTTATTATCTTGAAAACAGGCGTTTTCCAGCAAGTAATGAACAAGCAGGTGTACCTGCAAGTGAATTTTTGATTGGCAATCGGGTAACGGGTATTACAGTTGATAATGGTGCTATTCATATTAGCTTGGGCAATAAAGCTTCACAGCCTTTGCAAAATACAGTTTTAACATTCAGACCCGCAGTTGTAACGGGAAGCCCTACAAGCCCAATTGCGTGGTTATGTGGGTTTGACAAACCGGTAACTGGCATGCAAGCGGTTGGCGAAAATAAAACAACAGTACCAAAAGAAATTTTACCTTCAGCGTGTATATAAAAGCAATTTAGGGGATTAAAGTGCAATTAACTATTCATCAAATTGATGCGTTTACGAATGTGTTATTTAAAGGTAATTACGCGGCAGTGATCCCACTAGAATCGTGGTTAAGTGACGATTTAATGCTAAAAATTGGAGCTGAAAATAACGTATCTGAAACGGCTTTTACCTGCCAGCAAGACGATGGCAGTTTTGTTATTCGCTGGTTTTCGCCGTTAATGGAAATCGACTTTTGTGGTCATGCCACACTTGCGGCTGCCTATGTTTTATGTGAAGAGCATAATATATCGCAAATTCGCTTTGTTGCTGATGCGGTGGGCGAGCTAATCGTTAATAAAAATGCTGATGGCAGCTTTGCAATGACCTTTCCTAAACAAGCACCGGTTGAAGTGCAAAATGTGCCGCAGCAATTGCTTGATGGCCTGTCTATACAACCGAGTAAAGTGCTTAAAAATCGCCAAGCTTACTTTGCTATTTACAAAAGCGCTGATCAAATACTTGAATTAAAAACTAACTCAGAGCTTTTAAAAACGCTTTACCCACTTGATGTAGTGGCCAGTGCTCCAAGTGCTGAATATGATTTTATATCTCGTTATTTTTGGCCTGCAAGCGGTGGCGACGAAGATTATGTAACGGGCTCAATTCATACTGGCTTGGCACCTTACTGGGCGCAGCAATTGGGTAAAACTACGTTAAGTGCTTATCAGGCTTCAAGCAGAGGCGGGCATTTAATTTGCAAAGTGGCTGATACAACCGTTACCTTAACGGGGCATGCTGTAAGGTATTTAAAAGGTACTGTTTATATCTGATCTGTGAAATTAGGTTAAAAAAAGGCCACGTAAATCGTGGCCTTGGTTTACTCAATTAGTAGAGGTATTTTACGCTTCTAACGCTTTTGCAATTAAGCGATCAATATATTTTTTATGCGCCTTGGTTGCTGTATCTGATCCCCAAGCAACACTTGTATCGGCAATTTGAGTTAGCTGATATAACGCCGCTGTTTTAGCTAGGTTATCGTATTTACTTGCTTTACCAAGGCCTGCAATTGCAATTAGCTGGTTCACATACTCAATTTGTAAGTTGTGGCTAATAGAATTTACGTCTTTGCTTTTAACAAAAATACTGGCTGTTAAATCTTGCATAAACTGAGTTAGGCTATATTCATTACCGTATAAAGCTGTGTCAGAAATACGCAGTAACACAGCAGGGTGTAATAGCTGTGCAAGTACAGATTTTTGCATGCCTAAAATCATTTGATGTGCTTTAGGGTCTTCATTTTTACCGTAGTGATTAAAGCCACGACGTTGCAGTTGAAGGTAGTTGTATAGAGGCTGCATGTTTTGTAGTACATCTGGTGCAAATACAAACTTGGCTAGTATATCCATTGCTTGTGTTTGACGCTCAAGCGATACCGGTGTAAATGGTTTATCTGCATTTGTATCACCCACTACAGCGCGCTCAACGTATACGCCACCAATCTGGCGAGAAACAACACCTGCTTGAGCTCGGTATTGACCAAATAAACTATTAGCAGAAGTAACAAGCTGTTGGTAAGACTCACCTTTAACTGTTGCTTTATCTTTTAGCTCAGTAAATAGTTTATTAATTAGCGCCATACGATCTGCGCCATAAGCTGCAGGGTTTGACGACAAATCACCAATCATTACACGAGGATCGATATGGCGACCTGGTGCGCGCATATCGTCGGCATCGTTACCAAAGGCAAGGGCGTGCTCACTTGAACGAGCAAGTATTTTATCAAGCCGAGCTTGCTCAGCCGCTTCATCTGCCAGTGCTACGCTATAACCGTAATTAATTGCCCAATCGTCATAAGGACCTGGTTTTGTTTGAAAAATATCACCTTGCTGCACACCAATTGGCGCAATGTTAGCCGGTGCATAATCCATAACAGAGCCGGTTACTATGCCTTGGGTTTTGTTTTTGTCGTGTACTTCTTTTTCATCCCACAAGATAGATGATTTCATGTTGTGGTTAAGACCTAAAGTATGGCCTACTTCGTGAAGTACCAATTGCGTTAAACCTTGGCGGAGCATTTCTTTGTCTTCAATCTTGTCGCCGCTAGCAAGGCCTTTTGCAAGCATTAGATTTTGTTGAATCTCATGCCCAAGAGAGCAATTTAGCTCGCCGGTATTTGTTGTTTCACCGTGGCTCATTGTTCCTTGAGTGAAAAGTGTGTCGTAAATCCAGCGGTTTTTCATAAACACAAACTCAAGCATAATGTCTGAGCCCAGTATTTCGCCAGTTAAAGGGTTGGCAAGTGCAGGACCGTACCCGCCAAATGGAGGTCTAGGTGATGAAGTCCAACGCAGTACGTTGTAATTAATATCGCCCGCATCCCAATCTGCATCATCTGGTTGTACTTTTACTTCTAATGCATTTTTAAAGCCTGCTTTTTCGAAAGAAGTGTTCCACGTTAAAACGGCGTCACGAATAGTATCGCGCCATTGGATAGGTGTGGTGTTTTCTATCCACCAAGTAATTGGTTTTACTGGCTCTGAAAGCGCTGCACTTGGGTCTTTCTTTTGTAGATCCCAACGTTTTATAACATCTTGATAAGGTGCCCAATCGGTAGATGTCATTTGATCGAATTGATTTGTGAAATAACCAATGCGAGCATCATCCATACGTGGTGCATAGTTGTTGCTAGGTAGAGCAACAAACGAGTGCTGCACTTTTACCGATACACTACGCGGATCGCTAACCGCATTTGAGCCACGTACTGTTGGGCTTGGGTTGGTAAACACATAATCAACAACCACGTCTAAGTTGTTAGGGTATGGGCGCTGTTTAATAATGCGTGATTTTTTATCGTCTAATTTGCCAACTTTAAAACGCTTTTTAGCATTTTTATCTTCTGGATTTGGCGTCGGCGATACTTTATGAAGTGCTTCGCTTAAAAATAATTTATTTACATTAAATGCTATTTTACCGTCTTCTTCTTTTTCAATTTTGATGCTTGCAAGTACAGCTTCACTAATATTGGCATCACTTGCTTTTGAAATGGCACTGTTTTCGTCAAATTTATAGCGAGGTGTTTTACTAATAATATCGATACGATCAAAGTATTTTCTAAATTCAATTAACTTAGTTTCACGGTACGAACCACGATAATGGCCAGCATCGGTAACGCCGTCAACAGTATGTGCAAAGTATACAAATGGCGTATTAAGTTGGGATTCGTTAATCACCATTAAATGCTCACCGGTTTTTTCGTCTTGATAGAGGTTAAATACACCAGCGAATTCGGTTTGCCCTTTAATCATTTCACTGAGTGTTTTTGACTCTTTTTCGTCTTTTTTATCGGATGCGAATGCATGGCCGCCAAGTGCTAAGCTAAGCGCAAGGGTAATAGTTGTTAATTTCATTATTTGATCTTTTTAATATTTGTTAATTTAATTAGACTGTACGTAAATTAATTTTATTTCGCACATCTTCGCGATGAAATTTAAAGGTTAATAGGTAATTGTTTGATATTAAAGGATAAAAATTTGTAACAAAATATAATGAATGAGATGAATAACAGGTTTTTTCTCTTTCATATGTGAAAGTCGTAGTAATCTTATGTGTAGTTGCAACAGTTGCTTACAAATGTCATCTTAATGTTTCATGTAGCTCTGGTATTATGAAGTTAATAGAAGTTTAGGGATAATAGGATATGCAAACAAATTTACTTAAATGGGTTTTTCCTTTTGTAGCGCTTGCCGTTGGTGTTGTTGGCTTTATGGGAATAAATGCCATTGCACAAGAGCCAGAAAAAAAGAAGTTATTGATACTCGTCCTACGGTACAAGTTGAACCCTTGGCCGCAAACAACCACCAAGTTATTATTAATAGCTATGGTGAAATAAAACCGCTTGAAAATACACAACTCTCGGCGCAGGTTTCGGGAGAGGTGCTAAGTTGGCACCCTAATTTTGTAGCCGGTGGCATTGTTGCTCGTGGCGAGACGTTGTTCACTATCGAAAAAGATAACTACGAAGCGGCAGTGCTTGTTGCAGAAGCTGAACTTGCACGTGCACAAGCAGGCTTAATAGAAGAGCAGGCTCAAGCACAAGTAGCCGAAGATGAAGCAAAGCGTTTTCCAAGTAAAGCGCGTACCGATTTATTTTTACGTAAACCACAGGTACTAAGTGCGCAGGCATCTGTTAAGTCAGCGCAAGCTGCAATAAAGCGTGCACAACGTGATTTAGCAAATTGTGATGTTACAGCCCCATACGACGCATTAGTTATTAGCCGAAATGTAGGTGTGGGCCAATATGTAACAATGGGGTCGCAAGTTGCGGAACTAAACAATATTGAAACGGCAGAAGTTATTATCCCGATCGCAGGGTTTGATAGCATCTTTTTGCCAGAGCGTGTTAAGGGTATTACCGCAACCGTTATCCAAAAAGGCCTAAACAGCTTTACTCGTGAAGGGGTTGTCGACCGTGATTTGGGTATCGTTGACAACGCTACCCGTATGAGTAGCTTAGTAGTGCGCATAGAAGACCCGTATGGTCTAAAAAACAAACAACCAGCCATTAAGTTTGGTAGCTACGTACAGATAAATTTTGCCGGTGCGATGCTAAATAATATTTACCGTTTGCCGCAAGAGTTAGTTAATAATCAAACCGTGTGGATTGTTAATGAAGATCAGCAGCTTGAGCCGCGTAAAGTAACGGTTATTCGTGAAGAGGGTGAGTATTTTTATATCAGTGATGGCTTGCAAGCAGATGATAAGTTAGTTATCACTTTGCCAGAATATCCGCAAAAAGGCATGGCTGTAAAAATCGCAGGTAATCAAGATACTAAAAAAATAGACGCACTTGAAAGTGCCTCCACTGAAAAATTATAAAGGTAGATTGAGTTATGAATAACACTGAACTACCAGTTACAGCGCCAAAAGCTGAAAAGCAAACAGGATTAATTGCTTACTTTGCTAATAACTCTGTTGCTGCCAATCTGATGATGTTTTTTATCATTGCAATGGGGATAATAAGTTACTTTACGATTCAGCGACAAATGTTCCCTAATATAGAAGTTAATTATATCAGTGTATCGGCCAATTATCCTGGGGCCTCACCACAAGAAATCGAAGAAAGTATATTAATAAAAATTGAAGAATCATTAAAAGATATAACAGAGATAAAAAAGGGTGTTTATCGCGCATTTAGAAATGGGGGAACGGCCAGCCTTGAAATAAACACCGATGCTGAGCTCACTGACGTGCTAGATAAGGTGAAATTGCGTGTTGATGGTATAGCTACTTTTCCGGCAGGAATGGAACCGGTCACCATAAGTCAGATTGAATTTAGGCAAGATGTAATTGGTATGACGCTTGTTGCCGACATACCGCTTACTGAACTTAAGCCCATTGCCAATCAGATTGAAGACGAGTTGTTACAGTTATCGAATGTATCTTTGGTTGTAAACGATGTACCGCTTGATGAAATTGCAATTGAAATAGAACCCGATACGTTGCGCCAATATAACTTAACTCTTAGCGATGTTATGAATGCAGTGCGCCGATATTCAGCTAATTTTTCGGCGGGGCAGTTAAAAACAGACGCGGGTGTTATTTCTGTACGCGTAGAAAATCAGTTTTACTCAGGTGAAGAGTTTAGGCAAATTCCGGTAAAAATAGGGGCTAATGGCGCTAAAGTTTTGCTGCAAGATATTGCCGTGATTAAAGATCAATTTACAGAAGGTGAGCGCTATTTTAAATTTAATGGTGAAAATGCGGTTTATTTATCGGTAAAAGCAACTGAAAATCAAAATATTATTCCGGTGGCTGACTCAGTAAAAGCGTATATTGATCAAAAAAATAAAACGTTACCTCTGGGAGTCCGTTTAGAGCCATTAATGGACTTTACCTACTACCTAAATGCACGTTTAGATATGATGAAAGCGAACCTATTTCAAGGTGCGATTTTAGTCGCAATTATGCTTTCGCTATTCTTGCGCTTTAAATTAGCACTTTGGGTAATGATTGGCTTACCTGTATGTTTTTTAGGGGCGATGATGTTGATGCCGTTGTTTGGTGTCACTATTAATATTGTGTCTTTGTTTGCATTTATTATGGTGCTAGGGATTGTGGTGGACGATGCCATTGTCATAGGCGAAAGTGCCTACACCGAAATAGAGAAAAAAGGTGGCGGCGTTGTTAACGTGGTTAATGGTGCAAAACGCGTAGCGACACCAGCTACTTTTGGTGTACTTACAACTATTGCTGTGTTTGCACCATTTACGCTCTCTAGTGGCCCTGAAAGTGCGTTCTTCTATGGTATTTCAGTGGTTGTTATTCTGTGCTTGATTTTTAGTCTTATTGAATCAAAATTAATTTTACCAGCACATATTGCGCATACTCATTTTCCACCTATTAATCCAGATGGCTGGCGTGCACGTTTTAATAACCGTTTTTTTGGCTTTGTTAATGGTCCTTACAAGCAATTTATAGTGAACTGCATAAAATGGCGCTGGACGGTTATGTTTGGTTTTATTGCGTTGTTAGTTTTAACTTTTGGTTTAATTTCATCTAATCAAGTTCGCATGATCCCTTCACCTAAGGTGCCTCACGACTTTCCTCAGATTAATGTAGAAATGAATGATAATGTATCTGACATTCAGACGATTAACGCGATACGTGAAATTGAAGCGATGGTGCTAGAGGTTGATAGACAAACAGAGCGTGAAGTAGGCCAAAAGATGGTGCGCGATTTATTGGTGTTTAACCAAGGCCGTACTGAGGCGCAATTACTCGCACCATTAGTAGATGAAGATTTGCGTCCTTATAATGCATTTGAGCTGTCTCGACGTTGGCGTGAAGCGATGCCTGATATTGCCGGTGTTAAATCATTAACTATCCAGGATGATGTTGGTGGCGGGGGTGGCGGCAGTGGCGGCGAGTTTGGTTACCTACTGTATGGCTCAGATATCGATACACTTAATGATGCGGGTCGTCGTTTTATACAGTTATTACAGCAGCAGGAAGGTTTGTTTGATATTAGCTCAACTATCGACCCCGCCAGTAAAGAAGTACAAATGAGTTTAAAGCCGGTTGCTTATGACTTAGGTTTAGATTTGGCGACAATAGCGAACCAAGTAGGTGCAAGCTTTTATGGTGGCGAAGCACAGCGTGTTATCCGAAACGGCGAAGAAGTACGCGTAATGGTACGTTACCCTAAGCTGACTCGCGAGGCATTTTCATCGCTTAAACACGCGGTTGTTACAACGCCACAAGGCAGAGAGGTTTTGTTAGGGGATGTGGTTAAGCTGACCGAAACACCGGGTATTAGCTATATTCGTCGTGAAGGTGGTTATCGTACGGTGTATGTTTATGGCAACATTGACGAGGAAGCAATCGAACCAAGTGAAGTGGTTAAACAAGTTAAAGAAAACTTACTTCCACAACTTCAAGAAGAATACCCAAGTGTTAAGTCTGAATTAGGTGGTGCAATAGAAGAGCAGCAAGCACAAGCAAGTGAGCAAAAATTGTTTTTTATTGGCGGTATGATTTTAGTTTACATATTATTGGCTGTACCACTTAAAAGTTATTCACAACCTTTAATTGTAATGTCCGTTATTCCATTTAGCCTAACAGGCGCAATTTGGGGGCACTTTTGGTTTGGTTTAGACATTAGTTTAATGTCAGGATTTGGGCTAATTGCTGCAGCTGGGGTAGTGATAAATGACTCCTTGGTAATGACTGACTTCATTAATCAGGCACGTCGCGCAGGGATTAGTACTAAAGATGCTGTGATAGAAGCGGGTTGTGCTCGTTTTAGACCAATATTGCTTACTTCAATTACTACATTTGCAGGTGTACTACCTATTATGTTTGAAACGAGCCTGCAGGCTAAGTTTGTAATACCGATGGCGGTAGCACTTGGCTTTGCAGTGATGTTTGCAACATTAATAACGCTTATATTGGTACCCTGTTTGTATATCATATTAGCTGATATTGGTGCGTTATTTAAAAGCACTTACCGACGTGCTTTTAAACGAGGAAGTGTAAAAGTTTCAGTTGATAGCTAGCATTTAATAAATGCTAAACAATAAAAAAGGACGGGGTGTTAAAACCCCGTCTTTTTAGTTTTTATGATGTTTTATTAATTAATCTTTAAATTGCTTATGGCAATCTTTACAGCCTTTAGCCCATGCGCCAAAAGCTTTACCAATTACGGCCTTATCGCCTGATTGAGCCGCTACTGCTAATTCATCTGCATATTGTTGAAATGCAGTTGCTTTTTTCATAAAAGTATCGTTTTCAGACCAAACTGCAGCTAGTGCAGCTGTGTCGCCTTTATCTGTTCCTTCGTAAAACGCTTCCCATGGCATTTTTGAAAGTGCAGCTGCGTTGTTAGCACGCATTTTAAATTGCTCTGCGTCAAAAGGTACTTTACCTTTTAGCATTGCGCCCATGTCACCAATTTGCACTGAGATCATTGAAAATGCACTTTGACGGTATTCAATCGCATCGCTTGGTTCTTTAAACGCAGAGTTTGCAGATACGCTTAGAGCGCATGTTGCTAGCGCTATTGTTGCTAATACTTTTTTTAATTTCATGTTTGCCCCTGTTGAAAATTGTAATTATAAATTTGATATCTTGTATCTAACATCGTATTTATTCAAGTGAATACGTAAGATTTAATTAGAGCTTAATCGTTTATATCTATGTCGGCAAATATCATTCCGCGACGCATGCTTCTAGTTGCTAAAAATACCTCGCCAAGTAATGACATAAATGCACATATCAATAATGCCATGGCAGCAACAAAACAGCTGGCAATGGTAACACCTAAATTAATAGACTGGATGTGTGATAAAAATAACAACATAACTACCGCGCATACAAGAAGTGCGCTTAATACACTTAAACTAAAAGCAATATGTATACATCGAGAACGTTTTAATAGGGCGCGCAGCTCTGTAGCGAGTGATTTATTAAAGTCCTCATCAGTACTCACTTTTAGTTTTCGCTCAAGTTGGCGTGCACGATCTGTTATGCGTGCTAAGCGGTTTGATAAAACTCCTAAGGTTGCAGCAATACCGGTAATTAAAAATACTGGGGCTACGGCTGTTTGAATAACTTTAGCCATAGTCAAAATGTTTATTACTTCGTTATTCATGTGATTCTCAAAGAAAAGTTAATGTTGTTTACATTAGTTCACAAAGGTGTATTTTTATTTATTATTTAAAATCAATGGCTTGTGTTTTTTTTTATTGTTTTCAACAATAAACGTCATTTTTTTGTAACCAAGCTGTTGCTAGGGGGGTTGTGAACGCTTTATATTCATAGATACGCCTTAATCATTTTGATTACTTCAAATACAATAATACATAACCTATCCAAGGGGAACTCATGGCTAATAATATAATAAAAAAAACGGCTATTGCTACGGCAGTATCAAGCGCGTTTATTGCGACTTTTGTTAACGCAGCTGATTTACCAAATGCAACAGTTAATTACAAACATGTAGAACAAGTTATAGAAGTAGCTGCAGACAAAAAAGAACCTTCAGCACATATGATTGTTTTAAAAACAGCAACATCTGTTGACGCTGTAACTGCGGGTACTTATCAAGCGTCAAGTAACCGTGAAATCACAGCGCAGGTTGAGCAGCTTCAAGACATTATGGCTGCTGAATTAAGTAATTTAGATTTTGATGCAAAAGTTATTGGTAGAACAAAGATTTTAGCTCCAACTTTAATCGTACAAGCAACCCCAGAAGCTTTAAAGCAGATAGCTAAAGATGATCGCGTTGCAAAAGTATTACCTATGTTTGACCGTGAACTTCACGTTGCAGCAAGCTCTGATTACATCAACGCTAAACCATTAATTACTGATGGTATTGTAAGCGGTAAAGGTCAGCGTGTTGCAGTACTAGATACAGGTATTGACTATACTCACGCAGCATTTGGTGGTGACGGTACTGTTGAGGCTTATCTTGCTGCACAAGCAGATCCAACAACGGTTGCATGGCCGCAAGGTGTTGTACAAGGTGGTTATGACTTTATTCGTGATGATGCGGATCCAATTGAAAATGACGCTGCAAATTCACCATCTACAGGTGATGCAACAAATCATGGTACATCATCTGCAAACTCTGTAAACGGTATTGCACCAGATGTAGAGCTATATGCATATTCTGTATGTGGTGGTGGTTGTCCAAGTGCTGCTCAAGCTGCGGCACTAGAAGCTGCAATGGATCCAAATGGCGATGGTGATATTTCAGACCGTGTAGATGTAATGAATATGTCACTAGGTGGTGAGTTTGGCGATACATATACAGGTGGTGGTGCACAATACCTAATTCAACGTGCTGTTGAGCTTGGCGTTAACATGGTGATTTCAGCAGGTAACGATGGTGATAACCCATTCCGTGTTGGTGGTCCAAGTACAACACCTAATGCATTATCTGTAGGTGCAATGACACACCCAACAACTGAAGTTGGCATTGCAAGTGGTACGGTTGCCGGTGTTGAAGGCGATATTCAAGTATCAGGATTTGGTCCACAAGGCGACTTTACTATATCAGGTGCTGATATTGATTTAGTTTACCCAAGTGCCAACCAAAACGGCTGTGATGCATTTGCAGACGATGTTGATTTTACAGATAAAGCTGTATTAATTGACCGTGGTGCCTGTGCATTTACTCAAAAAGTATTAAATGCACAAGCTAAAGGCGCAGAATTTGTATTTATTGCAAATAACGTTGACGATGGAACACCAGCGCCAATGGGTGGCTTTGATGCTGACGTTACGATTAAAAACGTAGGGATTAATTTCGCTGCAGGTGCAGCATTAAAAGCGCAGCTAGAAGCTGGCGGCCCAGCGACTTTTGATATTAGTGTTGAGATTAAAACGACAGCTGGCGCGGTTGCGACATTCTCATCGCGTGGTCCTTCAATGGATGGCTTATTAAAACCAGAAATAACAGCACCTGGAACGAGTATTGATGTTGCTGCTGCAGGAACGCAAACAGGCACAAACCCTGTATCGGGTACGTCTTTCTCAGGTCCAATTACAGCTGGCGCAGTTGCTATGATCCGTGAGGCTCATCCTAATCGTAACGCGTTTGAGATTAAAGCAACAATCATGAATGCGGCAAATCTTGAAGTAACAAACGAGCCATTGGCTATTAATCCAGATTCAGATCTTGCGCCTATTAGTATGATTGGTGCTGGTTTAGTTGATGTGACTAAAGCGGTTAACTTACCGGTTGCAGCATGGGTACACAATGCCGAGTTTGATACAAAACAAGCTGCGCTTTCTTACGGTTTAGTGAGTCTTGCAGAAGCTGGTTCAATCACTAAAACAGTCACTGTGAAAAACTTCTCTGCTGAAGCTAAAACATACAGCCTTCGTACAGAGGCTCGTTACAAAATCGATGTAGATTCTGGAGCGGTAAGCTGGGATTTCCCTGAGTCAGTAACAATACCAGCAGGTCAAGCTGTAAACTTTGACATAACAATGATAGTTGATCCTAGCAAGCTACCTACATGGGAATTAGAAAACCCATTCAGTGCTGATGAAATTGCTGCTCGAAGCGCTGCGCTTACATCAATTGAGTTTGATGGTGCGTTAGTATTTGATGATGCGTCAACAGAGACAACTCATGATTTACACGTTGTTTATCATGCAATGCCAAAAGCGGCAACAGAGCTAAGCTATACTGCTGAACTGATTGACAATGAAGTTGCACTCGTACTTGAAAATACAGGTCAAACTGAAATCACTCCTCAAGCTGAAAGCATTATTGCGGTAGGCACAGAGAAGACAATTGAAGAGGCAGAATATAACATTCTGTCGAGCTCATTCTCTGCATTTGGTGCTGACTTCTGTGATTCAGGTATTTACATCACATCATCAATTCAACTACGTGACCCGCTAACGCACACTTTCCAAGCAGGCTACAGAGTTGAAATAGATACAGATAATGATGGCGTTGCGGATCAGTTTTTACAAAACTTAAATGACCGTGGACGTACAACGGCGTCACCGGGTCGTAGCCGTACATTAATTGGTACTACAGATGGTGCTGGCAACGATGCTTGGGCATGGGGTACACCACTTCTTCATTCAGCAGGCGAAGATACTATTACATTTACCGGTTGTTCTGAGCTAATGAACATTGATAGTACGTTACTTGGTCAGCCAATGAACTTTAGAGTATCTGTGGGTTACCCAAGCTACCAATCAGGTGTTTTCTCTGAGACAGACAGTGTAACGGGCTCAGTGGTATTTGGTGTTCAACCAGAGGTTCAAATGACTTCGCTTGAAACTGGCGAAGCTGTTGCATCACTTCTACCTGGTGAAAAAGCAATGGTATCTGCAAGCGGTCCATTTGTTTTATCTCAAGGTTCTGGCACTAACATCATCAAGGCAATGACAAGCGAAGAGCTTACATTACCAGCTATTGAAGCGCCTATCTTAATTGGTGGAGAATTTTCAGTCTCTGAAGATGCAGTGAGCGGCACAGTAGTCGGTACACTTACAATTGAAGATGCCGAGTTTGATTTAGCGGTTTCTGAGTACTATGTTCAATCAAACACAAATATAGGTTTAAGTGTTGATGAGCAAGGTCAAGTTGTTGTTGCTGATACAGCTATGTTAGCAGGCAATACAGTTGCTGAAATGGAAGTTGTTGCAATTGATATTCGCGGCAATGTATCTGAACCAGCAATGGTTACTGTTACTATCAATGAAGTTGTTGCTCCAATTCCAACAGTTGTACCTGAGACAGTTAAGAAGAGTTCTTCAGGCTCACTAGCTTGGTTAACACTGCTTGTTGCGCCTTTCGCATTTATGCGTCGTCGCAAGCAAAAGTAAACTGAAAAAACTTTGTAAGTACTAAATAAAGGGAGCTTCGGCTCCCTTTTTACATAGCTTCACAAACTAAATCACATCTCTCGTTAATTTTAGGTATATTTAACTAACAAACAAAAATAATAAGGATTTTGCCTGATGACACGTACTCCCTTTGCACTCGCTGCACTCTCGCTCGCTATTTTAAGTGGTTGTAATAAAGCCCCTGAAAATACTCAAAAAAACACTGTTCAAGTTGAGTCAGCTCAAGTAGTAACCGCGTTTGCACCTATTGCTAAAAAAGTACCCCATGAAATGACAATTCATGGCGATACACGTATCGATAATTACTATTGGCTACGTGATGACGAACGCAAAGCACCTGAGATCATTAACTACTTAGAAGCAGAAAATGCGTATTCTGAAGCTATGCTCGCACATACTAAAACACTGCAAAGTAGTTTGTTTGAAGAGCTTAAAGGGCGAATCCAAAAAGATGATGACTCTGTTCCAGTAAAAAACGGAGAGTACTATTACTCGTCGCAAACTCGCGGCGATAACGAGTACACTACTTACTTACGCAGTAGCGATTTTGCAGGCACTGATCAGGACGTTATTTTAGACGTAAATGAATTAGCTAAAGGTCATGATTATTATGCAGTGAGTGGCTTAGATGTAAGTCCAAATGGCAATTTAATGGCTTATGGCGAAGATACTGTTAGCCGTCGTATTTATAGTATAAAAATAAAAGATTTAACAACCGGTAAATTACTCGAAGACACACTTGAGGGCACTAACGGTGGCATTGTGTGGGCAAACGATAATAAAACGGTTTACTACATTAAAAAAGATTTACAAACTCTACTAGGTTATCAAGTGTATCGTCATACATTAGGTACATCGCAAGCTGATGATGAGCTAATTTACGAA
This sequence comes from Pseudoalteromonas sp. BSi20652, assembly GCF_000239855.1. GTDB lineage: Bacteria > Pseudomonadota > Gammaproteobacteria > Enterobacterales > Alteromonadaceae > Pseudoalteromonas. The sequence continues at coordinate 58,504 of NZ_BADT01000041.1, forward strand.
GAAACTGATACCAGTTACTACATGGGTATGAGTAAAAGCAAAGATGAGTCAGAGATTTATATTTGGCACAGTAGCACGGCTGCATCAGGCGTATCTGTATTAAGTGCTGATGATACTAAGGCAATGCCTAAACGCTTAATTGAGCGCGAAGCAGGGCTTGAATATGATATTTCGAAGCTAGGGAATACTTACTATATTGTCACTAATTTAAATGCCGTAAACTTTCAGCTAATGAAAGTCGATATTGATAAAGCCGGTGATAAAGCAAATTGGCAAAGTGTGATCCCAGCGCGTGATGATATTAAACTCGAAGGCATTGATTTATTTAATGACTACTTAGTTTACCAAGAGCGTGAAATGGGCCAATCAAAATTGATTGCGCGCAATTTAAAAACAGGTAAAGAGCTACCACTTAGCTTTAACGATAGTGCGTATACAATTAACGCCTACGGTAATAACGAGCTCGATAGCAGCACGTTACGTGTTTACTACACAAGCATGACCACACCGGGTTCTTCGTACGATGTAGATTTAGCGACTGGCGATAAAACGCTTCTTAAGCAACAAGTTGTATTAGGTGATTTTGATGCTGACAATTACGCCTCAGAGCGTATTTTTGTAACCGCTCGCGACGGCGTAAAAGTACCGGTTAGTTTGGTTTATAGAAAAGAGCTATTTAAAAAAGATGGCACTAACCCGCTACTGCAATATGGTTATGGCTCGTATGGTGCAACCATGGATCCAACTTTCTCAAGCTCACGTTTGAGCTTGTTAGATCGTGGTTTTGTATTTGCAATTGCGCATGTACGTGGCTCGCAAATGCTAGGTCGTCCGTGGTACGAAGACGGCAAGCTACTCACTAAAAAGAATACGTTTAATGACTTTGTTGACGTAACTAAGTCATTGGTTTCTCAAAAGTATGGTGCAAAAGATGAAATATTTGCGTTAGGCGGCAGTGCTGGTGGCTTATTAATGGGCGCAGTAGCAAACCAAGCGCCCGAGCTTTATAAAGGCATGGTTGCTGCGGTACCGTTTGTAGATGTAGTAACAACGATGCTTGATGCGAGCATTCCGCTTACAACAAATGAATACGGCGAATGGGGTAATCCAAACGAAAAAGCGTATTACGATTACATGTTGTCTTACTCGCCATACGACCAAGTATCTAAGCAAGCATATCCTAATATGCTAGTTACGACTGGTTTGCACGATTCACAAGTTCAATACTTTGAACCGGCAAAATGGGTTGCTAAGCTACGAGACTATAAAACTGATAACAATAAGTTACTGTTTAAAATAGATATGGAAGCAGGGCACGGCGGCGCATCGGGTCGCTTTAAACGCTTAGAAGATACCGCGCTAAACTATGCATTTATGCTTGATTTAGCGGGTATTAAAAAGTAATTAATTTATATATTTAAAATAAACAAAAAATGTAAGGTGCTTTTTAAGAAAGCACCTTTTTTTGTGGCAAATTAAAGCTAAACATAGTGCCTTTACCAATTTCACTTTGTACGTGAATTTCGCTATCCATCAGTTTTAATAACCCTCTGCAAATAGCCAATCCTAAACCACCTTGCTGGCGCCCCTCTTTATTAGAATTACTTGCTTGGTAATGTGGGTCAAAAATAGCATTCAGCTCATCTTCTTTTATACCTACACCAGTGTCTGATACGTGCACAAATAGTTGATTATCGTTACTGCGTTTTACATGTACTGCAATGCTGCCGCCGCGAGGCGTATGCCTAATTGCATTATCAATTAAGTTACTTAACACGCGCTCTAATTTGGCTATATCGGCAACCACAGGAAAATCACAAATCGCGGGTTCGACCGACAAACTAATACCTTTTTTATCAACGGCTAAACTAAACTTTGCCATGCAATCGTAAATGAGCTCACCTAAATTAAAGGTTTCTTTATTTATACTTATTTCGCCATTTTCTAAGTGAGCAAGCTCAAATATTTGCTCTATGAGTAGCTTTAATTGCCCGCAATTATTAAGCGATACCTGTAAGTATTCTTGCTGCTCTTGTTTACTTAGTTGCTCGCCCGACTGGTTTAATACTTCTAAAAATCCTTGCAAGGAAGCAAGGGGTGTACGAAGGTCGTGCGATAGATGAGTCAGTAACTCTTTACGTTGTTTATCGCCTTGCTCAAGCTCTTTAAATTGCTCATTAATACGGGTAAGCATGGCTTGAATACTTCGCCCTAAACTATGCACTTCGTTACTTTTTTGTGTTGAGTAGTTACTTAGCTTGGTGTCGGTAAGGCTGTAGTTAGCGGCTTCAATATTACTAACATCGCGTGCTAAACGCTGAATTGGATTGGTAAAAAAGCGTAGCAAAATTAGCATCGCAATAAATAAAAATGAAAGTGCAGAGCCAAGCCATAAAGCGGCTAGCCATAACTTGTCATTATTTTTTACAGTGCTAAGTGAGGTGTCGTAAGCTTCGCCACCAATAATTACATATAAATAGCCTTGTAGCTTATCTTGATTAAATACTGGCGCGGCTGAAAATATTTTTTGTTGCTCTTTATTGCGAGGATTATCACCATAAATAGGTGCAGCGCTTGGGTCGTTAATCAGTCTTTTTAAAGGCGTTAAACTAATATGCGTGCGTTTAACTTTACCTGGCTTTGCTGAGTAAGTAAGAATTTTTCCGGTTTCGTCTACAAAATAAAATTCAAACGCCGGGCCTAATAACATTAAGGTATGAAAGAGGTTTTCAAGCGCTTTATAGTCATAAACTCCTTCTTTTATTAGTGGGTTATCTTGTACTAAATGTTCCGCTAACGCTAAGTGCAGATTTTGTTCAGCATGGTGTTTTGAAGTCAGTTCTAATTGCTTACTCCAGCCGTAAACAAGGGCGCAAATAAAACAAAAAATTACGACGAGCGATATAGCTAATTTTTGATACAAAGATAATTTCATAATAGGTGTCTTAATTTAGTTGGCTAGGGTTTAGTTTGTAACCAACCCCCCAAACGGTTTCGATAATAGGCGCTTGTTGGTGTTCTTCTAGCTTGGCACGTAAGCGGTTTATATGTGAATTAACCGTGTGCTCATAGCCGCTGTGTTGGTAACCCCATACTTTATCGAGTAACTGCTGACGACTAAAAACATGATTAGGATGGCGTGCAAAGTAAACGAGTAAATCAAATTCGGTGGCGGTAAGGTTAAGGGCTTGTTTGCCTAAATACACTTGGTGCGAACTAAATTCTATGTTTAGTGAGCCTACATTGAGTTTTTGTTCGCTATCAACGGGGGAGTTGTCATTGTTTTGACTAGCGAGTAGTTGTGCTCTGTGGCGTAATTGGGTTTTTACTCTGGCTTGCAATTCGCGTGCAAAAAAGGGTTTGCAAATATAATCATCAGCGCCCATTTCAAGACCAATTACTCTGTCCATATCGCTACTAAGCGCGGTGAGTAAAATTACGGAGGTAGTTGGGTAGTGTTCTTTTATTTTTCGGCATAAGCTCAAACCATCCATTAGGGGTAAGTTTATATCGAGTAGAATCAGCCCGTAGGAATGCTTAGCTATCTTTTTTAGTGCAAGTTCTGCACTTACTACATGATCAACATGTAAGTTAAGTGAAGTAAGTTGTGTGGTAATTAATTTACCTATTTCTCTGTCGTCTTCTACTACTAATATTTTTTCGTGACGCATGTATTACCTCGTAAAAAGGGGGGCATCCGTGCTCCCTTACTTCCCCATTACAAGCTGGTATATCAAGGTGATACTGATAAACGAATTACTGAGTACGGGTAATAACAACTTTTGCTAATGGGTTATCAAATTTATGCTCAGGGCTAAGCACTGAACTCGATAAGCCATCTTCATTTGTCACTACACCAGGGTGCCTTGCTACAAAATCAACATCATCACGAGTTTCATTAAAGCCTTCTCCGCCATCAGCAGGACCGGGTATCGTACCAGCTGCTTCTGTATTTGCTTCAGTACCTGCATCATAAGCAACGGTAGTGCGAGTTAAAGAGTCGCCTACAGCTAATGCAGATACATCTAAAGCACTAAGACCGGTAAATCCATCATTTGTATTCACCATCATTGTTGCCAATGATAGTTTAAGTTCAGCAAGTGAATCTGTTGTTAATGTAATTGTAGTGCTTGCACCTGGTCCAACAGGCCCTTCGCTTGATGCGTTGGCAATGGCGTTTTCTAATACAAGCAATTGGCTATTATCACCGCCTTCAGCCATTGTTTCTAATGCAACCGATGCCGCGCTACCTATTTGCCAAAGTGTGCCTTCGGTATGTGCAATAACGGCAACTGGCGATAATGGCTGACCAGCTGTTAAGTTACTCACGGTCACATCAAATGTATAACTTACAGGTGTTGGCGCAGGAGGTGTAACAACTTGTTCAGGTTCGTTACTATCGTTATCGCCACAGGCTGCAAGTGAGGCTGCAAGTGCTACAACCACGATACTTTTTTTAAGGTTATTTAAAGATGCCATGATAATGCTCCTACTTAACCGTAACGGTTAGCTTTGCTACAGGGTTTAACCATCTGTGAACTGTATTGCTTAAATCGCTATTACCTGCAGTTAAATCATCATCACCTAAATTGCCTGGGTGTATATGCACGTTAACATTGCTATCAGTGCTTGTTAAACCAGCACCACCAGTACCTGCATTACCACCAGGGGCTGCAGGAATGCCTGGTGTACCTGGTGCACCAGAACCTTCAACAACTAACTCATTATTTTGTTCTGTGCCTGCATCGTATGCATTTAAATAAACAGTGTAGGTACCCGCTTCGGTTGGTATTTTCCAGCTATCAAGGCCAACAAAGCCATCGTTAGTAGGAAGTAACATAGCGGTTACCGATAAGTAATCGTTACCATCGGTCGTCGTTAGTGTTGTCATGGTTGATGCCGATGGTGCTAATAAACCTTCAGCTGGGTTTGCAGCCATGTCGCTACCAGCTGCAGTTGCTTGCGCTACAAGTTCTGCAATATTGCCGCCTTCAGCCATTGTTTGTAATGCGGTAGAAGCTTCAGTTGCAACTTCAAAAAGCTTGTCTTCACTGTCGTGTGCTGTAACAAGTAATGGGGTGAAGTGAATACCTTGGGTTAGGTTGGTTATTGTTAGGTCTAACTCTGCAGCCATAGTTGATTGGCTAGCTGCCGCTAAAAGAGTTGCAAGTGTTAATGTTGAAGCTTTCATTTTTATTTCCTGTAAGTGATGATTCGTGGTAAGTATTGAATAATCGTCTCCAGAAACTCTCACAAACTTATCACTTTTTTATCACAGAAATTTAGGCTGTGATTTTTGTGAATAAATACGTCAGTAAATTTGTATATCTGTGTATAATTAAACCACATAATAAAAAATTAAAGGAATGTGTAATGGAAGAAAATCAACAGGTTAAAGTAGTAAATAAAGATGAACGTACGTGGGCGATGTTATGTCATTTAAGCGCATTTGCTGGATTTTTAGTGCCGTTTGGGTCAGTACTTGGGCCATTAATTATTTGGTTGATTAAAAAAGATGAAATGCAAATGGTTAATGAGCACGGTAAAAAAGCGCTGAACTTTCAAATAACCATGGCCATTGCTTACATTATTTGTTTTGTGTTGATGTTTGTTGTGATCGGTGTGATTTTATTTCCTATTGTGGCTATTTTTGCTTTTGTGATGGTGGTTTTAGCGAGTATAAAAGCGAATGAAGGCAAAGAGTTTAATTACCCACTGAGTTTAAATTTGATAAAATAAACGCCCCGTTTGTTTATAACAACCCAGCTTAATGCTGGGTTTTTACCTTTTCCTGCAAGGTTATTATGCTTTATTTCACGCTATTTGTTAGCGCATTTATATCTGCCACATTATTGCCCAGCTCATCTGAAGTGATTATGGTGGGGATGATTTCTCAAAATACAGTAAACCTTTGGCTTTTATGGTGTGTTGCAACGCTTGGTAATGTTTTAGGCAGTTGTGTTAACTATTGGTTGGGTACGCAAGTATTACGCTTTAAAGATAAAAAATGGTTTCCGGTATCACAAAGTGGGCTTGATAGCGCCCAAAAGCAATTTAATAAATACGGCGTGTTTAGTTTGTTGTTTGCTTGGTTACCTATTGTAGGCGATCCGCTAACGGTGATTGGGGGGATATTTAAGGTACGATTTAGCTTATTTTTATTATTAGTAACACTTGGCAAGGGCGCACGCTATTTAGCGGTAATTGCCCTTGCCGTGGGAATAGAAACCTTTATTTAGGCGTAACTAAAACACAATGCAGATTACTTAGTCCAATCAAGCGTTAACGATACCGAGTCGGCAAAGCGAAGTGCATGCGGTTTATCTACACGCGCTTTTGCGTAATGTACACTTGGGTGTGAATGACAAACCGCAAGAATTTCAGCTACTAACTTTTCAAGTAATAAAAAATGCCCTTGCTCAACTAAGCTAATGACTTCTTTGGTAATTACTTTGTAATTGAGTGCTTGGTCTACTTCATCGGTTTTGCATGCGTTGTCAGCGGGGTAGTGAATCTCTAAGTTAATCACTACATCCTGTTTTTTTCCCGTTCTTCAGGGTTAAAACCAATAAACGTACGCAGGCGTAAGTTAGTGACATTAATAATTGCGTTGGCCATAGGTTACCCTTTTATAAGCTGCAAAAATTCGTTACGCGTTTTAGGATCGCTTCTAAAGTTACCTAACATAACTGATGTACGCATACTTGAATTTTGTTTTTCTACACCACGCATCATCATACACATGTGTTTTGCTTCAACAATAACGCCTACGCCCTTAGCGCCAGTAACTTCTTCAACTGCTTTGGCGATTTGATGCGTTAGCTGTTCTTGAATTTGAAAACGGCGTGAAAACATGTCAACAATACGTGCAAATTTAGACAGACCTAATACTTTACCGTTTGGAATATAAGCAATATGGCAACGGCCAATAAAAGGCAGTAAATGGTGTTCACACATAGAGTAAAGTTCTATATCTTGCACTAAAACCATGTCGTCAGCGTCAGACGTAAATACCGCTTTATTCGTTATCTCGTCAAGGGTTTGACGATACCCTTGTGTTAAATATTCCATTGCTTTTGCTGCGCGTTTTGGCGTATCAAGTAAACCTTCACGATTAGCGTCTTCGCCTACAGCGGTGATGATTTTTTGGTAACTTTCTTTTAATTCATTATGCATAAATATCTCAGTTTATTAGCTTATTTACTTTAAATGACGACCGCCATCAACAGGTAAAGAACGCCCTGTGATGTAGTGGCTCTGTAGTAGTAAATCAATGCTATTGATAATTTCTTGGCATCCGGGTTCAATGCCCATTAATGATTTTTTAAGGGTTTTAGCGCGGTATTGCTCATCGTCATGTTCATTAAAAATAATGAGTGATGGAGCAACCGAGTTTACTTTTATGTTTGGCGCATATTTAGCGCTAAACGATTTAGTTAGGTTATCAAGTGCTGCTTTACTTGCTGCATAAGCTAAGTGCTTAGGGCTGCCTGTTTCAACTACATAATCAGTCAGATGAATAATATCGGCAGGTACTTTGGCACTTTGCTGATAGTTTAAAAGCAGCTCAGCGCACATTAGATTAATTAAATACGGTGTTTTGGCATGTATACGCATCATGTTATCGAACAGTGTTGCAAAGTCAGGGTTGTTAGCTTCGCAGTCCCAACTTGATGCATTGTGAACAACAGCCCGCAGCGATGTTGTGTGCTCTTTAAGCGTATTTATAAATGCACTTATACCGTCATCGGTACTAAAATCGGCATAAATACATACCGCGCCTTGTTGCTCTAATTTATCAACAGCGTTATGGCGAGTACGATAGGTAATGATAACAGCCTGCCCCTGGGCTATATAGTGCTGAGCAAGCGCTAAACCAATTCGTTGGCCTGCACCAGTAATTAAAATAGGCGATGTCATAAAATGCAGTAATCTCTTTGGCAGGTTGTTGATGGATATTAGTATGTTAATTGAAATATACGTAGTATCTTAATTGGTCGATCAAAAAAGCAATTAATCAAAATGGTGTTAATTGCTTTTTATCTACTTAATATTAATCGTAAATTGTTGGTATTGGTTGGCGCTTATGTTGCGTGCGCTGATATATAGCAATCAACGTTTGCTCAACCTCTTGCGAGACTGGTTTACCTTCTAAAAAGTCATCAATTTGCTCATAGCTTAAACCAAGAGCTTCTTCATCTGTTAAGCCTGGGCGGTCACTTTCTAAATCGGCTGTTGGTGCTTTTTCTACTAACAAAGCTGGCGCACCGAGTACAGTTGCAAGTGCACGAACTTGGCGTTTTGATAAACCAAATAAAGGCGCTAAATCGCACGCGCCGTCACCAAATTTGGTATAAAAACCAGTAATGTTTTCAGCACTATGATCGGTACCCACGACTAAGCCTTGGCAAAAACCTGCAATTTCGTACTGAGCAACCATACGTTGACGCGCTTTAACATTACCTTTAATAAAATCTATTTGAGCTTGTTCAGGTAATACTTCACCACAGCCAACTACTGCAGCTATCGCTTGCTCATGGAGTGCATCAACAGCAGGTTGCACGTTTACGGTCATACGTTTACTTGGCTGAATAAAATCAACCGCCATTTGCGCTTCATCTTCGTCGGCTTGTACACCATAAGGTAGGCGCACAGCAATAAACTGATATTTGTCAGTATCTTGCTCTTTGTTTAGCTCGTTTACGGCAAGTTGACATAAACGGCCGCAGGTTGATGAATCAACACCACCGCTAATACCCAGTACTAACGAGCGTGAATGAGCTGCTACCAAACGTGTTTTAATAAAATCAACTCGGCGAGTTATCTCAGCATTTACATCAATCGTTGGCTGAACCTTCATTTCAGCCATAATTTCGGTGCGCATTGCCAGCTCCTTATAAAATTTAATATGTGATACGCAATAAACTTATTATGTGATTTAGTTGTACTTAATTAAAGTTTTAAATGAGCTTTTATTTGGCGAAGCTCTGCTTTTAATTCTTCGACTTCTGCCAGTAAATCACTTAACTCTTTATCTTTAATTACTTCGCTTGGTAGAGCAACAAAGGTGTCGGCGGGACTATTTTGTTGTTCGCCAAATAAATGAATATATCGGCTGTCGCGCTTACCTGCTTCTCGCTCTAATTTTCTTACGTACTCGCCATCAATCAGTTTATTGAGCGCTGTTTCTACTTCATTTACGTTATTAAAATCAGCAAGCCTAGCGCTGCGGGTTTTTAATTCACCTGGGGTTTGGGCACCACGTAAAAGTAGTAGGCAAACAATGGCACGTTGTTGATCAGAAAACTGCAAATGACTAAATTGTGTGTTACAAAAACGATGGTCGTATTTATTTACGCGACCTGAAAGTCCTTCATCTATTGTGACCAAGCGCATTTCTATTAGTTCGTCGAGTGCGTTTTGCACATCAGTTTCACAAAGATCAAGTACAGGATCGCGACTAGATTTTTGGTTGCACGCATTCATTAGCCCGTTTAACGACAAAGGATAATGCTCTGGCGTTGTGCTTTGTTTTTCTAATAAGCAACCAAGAATACGTTGTTGATTTGCTGATAACTGCATAAATAATCTCAAACTAGTAAGCGTATTTTATTAGCTTACACCTTTATTGAGTGCCAAGCCATTGTTGAAGCTTTGGTTGTAATGCTGCTAAATCCAGTGGCTTACTTAAATAATCATTCATGCCGGATGCTAAACACTTCTCCTTATCGCCTTGCATGGCATTTGCAGTCAAAGCAATAATAGTAATATTTTGATTGTGATTACCTGCTTTACCTTCTCTAATTGCTTGTGTAGCCTGATAGCCATCCATTTCAGGCATTTGGCAATCCATTAAAATAAGTTGGTATGGCCTGCCTTTTTTTTCATTTAGCTTGTTAATTGCTTCAAGTCCATTTTCGGCTATATCAAAGATTATTCCTGCTTGTTTTAATAAAGCAGAGGCAACAATTTGGTTAATTTTATTATCCTCAACTAATAAAAGCGTTGGCTCAGTAGAGTCAGCGGTTACTGCTTTAGTTAGCTTGTTTTGTAGCTGCGCTTGATTTTGCTGTTGCTCAATGTATTTATCGTTAGTGAGTGAGTCAAATAAATCAGAAGGTGTAAGTGGTTTGAAAATCATGCAGTCGACCTCCATACCTATTTTAGACTCCTCTGGTGAATAACTCATTGGTGCCATAATCACTAATTTACAGGTGTGCATTTTTATAAAGTTTTTAAGAGTCGTTATATTTGCCAGAGGTGCTTTTTCAAAAAAGTAGTAATCAACTAAAATCGCCACAGGAGGGATAGTTACATCATTTAGGTAATGACTAACGTCAAGATAGTTATTTATACAATTAACCTCTGCGCCCCATACAGTGAGTTGCTTGTTAGCTATATTTGCATTTAATGAGCATTTATCAATAATCAAAATACGTTTGTTTTTAATTAAATGACTAGGTAAATCTTGTTCTTTACTGAGGCGTGGTTGTATTTGTATTGTGAATGAAAACGTACTTCCTTCTTCAGGCACGCTGTTTACACTTACTTCACCGTTCATAAGTTCACATAGCTGTTTAACTATCGCAAGACCCAACCCTGTGCCACCAAATTGACGGGTAGTTGATGTATCTGCTTGTGTGAATGAATCAAATAACAGCGCTTGTTTTTTTGAGTCAATGCCAATGCCTGTATCAATAACCGAACATTGTAAAAAAGAGCCATCCGTTGTTTCATCGATTCTTGCAGTAATAATAACTTCACCGTTAATAGTAAATTTAACAGCGTTACCAATTAAATTACTTAAAATTTGGCGTAGTCTATTAGGATCGCTAATTATCTCACTAATTGTAATTTGAGTGGCGTCTAAAATAAGCTTGGTATTATTTTGTTCTACTGTTAAAGCAAATGATTCAACGACTTCCCCTAATAATCTTGGGAGGTTAAATTGTACTTTTTCAATGTCGAGTTTACCCGCTTCAATTTTTGAAAAATCTAAAATATCGTTAATAATATTAAGCAGTGATTGGGCAGATGATTGGGCCAATTCTATATGGTGTTCTTGTTGTTTATCGAGTTTAGTTTGTTTTAAAATGCTAAGCATGCCGAGTACACCATTCATTGGTGTTCTAATTTCATGACTCATACTTGCCAAAAATTCACTTTTAGCTTCAACTGCTTGCTCTGCTACATTTTTAGCGGTAACGAGTTGTTGTTCTGTTTCAATGCGTTTTTGGCTTGAGTGTAAACTACCAATAAGTGCAGCGACGGCAATTAAAAAGCTTTCTTCGTTACGCGACCAATGCTTAGGCGATTGGCTATGCTCGGCGCATACAATACCAAGCGCTCCGCTACCAGCAGGAATAACTACGCATAACATGGATCGAATATCTAAAGGTAGTAAGTAATACGCTTTTAGAGGAGTCAAAATAGGGTTTTCTAGTGTATCAGGGACATTAAGTACAGCTTGATGGTCAATGGTATCGAAAAACTCTTTAGTATTTTTTCTTAGCCAACTTAATTCTGTTTTATCGTTTAATAAGTGCTGATTGTGTACTGCAAATGGATTTAGCTGGCTCTTGTCTTCATTAAAAAACCGTATACTGGCTCGTTTAACATCAAATGCTTGGCAAATTGCTTGTGTGATTACGTCTTTAGATTGGCTTAGTTGCCCGTTTAATACGAGCTTATTAACCGTCAGCGATGCTAATATTTCATTATGTAGCGCTATTTTATTGTTTTCTAATTCAATTTTTTTACGAGTATCAATGTTTTGTAATGATCCAAAAATACGAATGCTACGCCCGTTTTTACGCTCTACTTCACCATGAGCAAGCACCCATATAGTTTCTTTTTTAGCGTTAATAACTTCAAGTTCAACTTCGTAACTTTCACCAAGCTTTATTGCTCGCTCAATCACACTAGCTATTTTTTGTCGACTTTCACCTTCTTTAAAATAGTTTAAATCACTAGGCCACTCAGGTTGTGTATCAAGTGAATATTTAAATATTTTTTTGGTCACGTCAGACCAATATACTTGTTTGGTTTCTAGGTTAAATGACCATGCGCCTATTTGAGCTAAGTCGCTCATTGCCTCAAGCATATTTTCGTTTCGTTGTTGTCGATTAAGCATTTTTAGAAAAAATAAAAATGCCCATATTAACAATCCACAAATAATGACTATTGCTAAGCGAAGAGGCAATATAGCTGAGTTTGGCGGGTTCCAACCTGCTTTAGGGACCACGTATAACTGCCAATTTCCGCCTTGAAAACTTAAACTGAACTCAAGAGGTGTTTGCTCTATTATATTTTGATTACCATAAAAAAACTCTCCTTTTTTGCCCAGGCCATTTCGCCCTTGTATAGCAACTAAATATTCTTTACTAAGGTCGTATATACCTGAATTTTTATAGATTTTTTCAATATCGAGGACAACTGACAATAAACCCCAAAACTCATGTTTAGGAGGGGTATATACAGGAACTCTTGCTATTAACGCTTCTCCACCCTGAACTAACGTTAGTGGTCCTGCCATAATAATCGAGTTTGTATCACGCGCTTTAAGCGCATCTGCGCGCTGATTTTTATTATTTAAAAAGTTAAGGCCAATTGCTTTTTCGTTTCCTTTTAAAGGATAAGTCATTTGAATGACCATATTAGGAGCGCCACCAATATTACGAAGCTCTTTTGAGGTATCAAACAGAGGGGCTGCAATGTGTGCAAAGCGCTCTTGTTTTAAATCAGGCTCTGCGGCTACGGCTACGCCTAAACCTCGAACTAACTGTATGTTAGAAACTAAAATGGATTCAAGTTGAGTACGATAAGTACTGACCTCAGATAGGATTTGGAGACGATGGGCGTCTTTAACACGGTTATAATTAATGCGCTCAAGCACTATTCCAACGAGCACTGTTAGTATAAACGACAACCAAAAGGTTCGCTTAAAATTATGAGCACTCGTTTTTTTATTATTAGATGGTGGCATTAGCTACAACGTGGCGTTAATTTAGGCAAAATTAACTATAACTAATTTATTACTCGAATGAAAACGGCGCTTATGCATAAGCGCCGTTTATTTTTACAATGAGTGATTAAAAAAATTATGAATCGCTAACTTCACGTGCCCAATGATTTTGTTTTGCCACATGTAGCTTACGGTAACCATCAAGAAGTGCTGCATGTTTTTTAAAGCCTTCAAGCGATAAACCTGGAAAAGTTAAGCCGTTAAATTGTTTTTCACTTTCGGCAATTTCTATAGCAAGCGTAACGTTATTAGCACCAAACATAAGGCCTAACGCATCTTGATAATCGGCATATTCGCGCTCGTCATCGTATTTTATTTCAAGAATCGCTTTTAGGCATCGGAAGTGGCGCATTGCATCTTCGTTTACTTGACCTGTATGAAGTATCCAATCAACCCAATCAATCGCTTCTTCGCTGCCTGCGGCTAAGCATAGGTGCGCTTTAAGCTCACCAATACGTAGCGTATGCCAAGGTGTATCAGCATCTGTTGCAAGGCCAATAAACTCTGCAGCGCGGATAATATCGCTGTGACCTGCTTCTTCTAAGCTGTCGTAAATGTCCATCCATTGCTCTGCATCGTACTGATCAAGGGATAAGAATGTTTCGCGGAACTTAGCGCCTTCGTTGTTGTTGCGCCAAATAAGCTCATCAACAGGGTAAATGTCTGACATACCCGGTACTAAAATACGACATGCGTATACGTTTAGGTGCGTGTAATCCATGATATAGATATCATGATCCATGCTGTGAATTAGGTCAGTACAGAAGTTATATTCTTGCTCTGTTGTGCCGCTAAAGTCCCAGTGTACAAAGTCAAAGTCAGGTTTTGCACGGAAAAAATCATGTGAAATCAAACCGCTTGAGTCAATAAAGTGCAGTTCAATGTTCTCCGGTGTTGCCACTTCATCGTTATCAAAAGTTGCAGGTTGGAATACATCTAGCTGATCAAGACGACGACCTTGTAGTAACTCAGTTACTGTACGTTCAAGCGCGACTTCAAATGATGGATGAGCACCAAAAGAAGCAAACACAGAGCCATCAGTTGGGTTAATAAGCGTTACGCTCATTACTGGATAAATCCCCCCAAGCGATGCATCGGCAATACGTAAATGAAAGCCATGGCTGCGAAGTTCTTCACACGCTTCATGAATTTTAGGGTATTGCTTTACAACATCTTCAGGCACGATTGGTAAGCAAATGCCTTCGGCGATGATGCGGTTTTTAATAGCGCGTTCAAATACTTCTGATAAACCTTGTACGCGAGCTTCAAACTTGGTGTTACCTGCGCTCATACCGTTAGATACAAAAATATTACCAATAACATTTACCGGAATGTACACATCTTGATTATCGCGTTGGCGAGTGTACGGCAGGGTACAAATACCACGATCAATATTGCCTGAGTTAAAATCAAAAAGGTGTGATGCGTTAAGTTCGCGCTCTGGATCAAAGTAATCCCATAAGCTTTCATCCATAATACCTTGTGGTACTTCGTCGCCCTCTACTTCAAACCATTTTTCACTTGGGTAATGCGTAAACTCGCCATTGGCAAATTCTTCACCTAGATAAAAGTCTGCAAAAAAGTAATTACAGCTTAAACGTTCAAAATATTCACCGAGTGCTGAGGCAATAGAGGCTTTGTCTGTTGCGCCTTTACCATTGGTAAACATAACACCGCAGTCACTGTCTTTTATATGAACCGAATAACAGTTAGCTACAGGGTTAAGCCAAAGCGCTTCTTCAACATTAATGTTTAGGGCTTCAAGCTTGTTTTGCATGGTAGAGATTGACGATTCTAGGTCGCGGTCTTTACCTTTGATAAATGTTTTTTCAGTCATATTGATCTCAACTAGTTCTGCACGATGTGTGGAGCTGACATTATCGTGGATTTTGATGTTTATTTCATCCTTTGCGAGCAAGATCATGATTATTTAATAAAACTGTGGTTATTATATAGGCAACGCAAAGGGTGAAAGGGCAACTCAATGTATAAACTAATCAAACGTTTGTTGTTATTAATTGTGATATTAGGGCTGGCAAGTACCGCCGTTGTTTATGGTGTACTTAGTTTAAGTTTACCTGCCCTTGATGGAAACGGACGTAGTAACGCGGTAGCAGAGCCTGTAAAAATTTCGCGCGATGCACTAGGGCAAGCCGTGATAAATGCTAATAGCCGAAACGACGCTGCCTATGGTTTAGGTTATGCGCATGGGCAAGACCGATTTTTTCAAATGGATTTACTAAGACGTAATGCCGCAGGCGAGCTAAGTGAGTTATTTGGAGAAGCCGCGCTGGGGCTCGATAAAAAAATGCGTTTTCATCAATTACGTAAACGCAGCCACGCTATTTTACAAACCTTACCTAAGACCGATAAGCAATTACTTAAGAGTTACGCTCAAGGTGTAAACGAAGGCTTAGCGCAAGTAGGGTATTCAAGCTTTGAATATTTACTAACAGGTGCAATACAAAAACCATGGCAAAGTGAAGATAGCCTACTTGTGATATTTAGCATGTATCTTGATTTACAAAGCGCTACATTTGAGCGTGACCAAGCACTTATTCAAATTGAGCAAGCGTACACAAAGCAAATGGTTGATTTTTTAACGCAACCAAGTAAGTACCAAGCCGCACTTGATGGCAGTAAACTAGCACCTTATAACGGCGGCATACCTACTTTGCCAATTCAAACACAACAGACAGTTAAAAGCATTGAAGCCAACCAAGAGCGCGGCAGTAACAACTGGGCAGTTACAGGAGCGTTGACTAAAACAGGCGCTGGTATGGTGTCGGATGATATGCATTTATCGATGGCAGTGCCTGTAATTTGGTACAGAGCACAATTAAATTACATGCACAGTGGTGAGCAGACTCAGGTGACCGGTGTATCGCTGCCCGGAGCGCCTGCCATTGTGGTTGGCACTAACAATAATGTTGCATGGGGGTTTACTAACGGTTATTTAGATACAGCCGATTGGATTGCATTAAACGATGATAGTAAAACATGGCAAGTTGATGAACCTATTGCATTACCCGATGGGGAGATCGAAAACTACTCATTAATACTCAGCGAATATGGCCCTGTAAAATACATTAACGAAAAACCTTATGCATTGAGCTGGGCTGCACATCAGCCTTACGCCGTTAATATGCAACTATTAAAGTTAGAGCAAGCCAAAACAGTTGATGATGCACTTACTGTAGCAAGCGATGTGGGAATACCTGTGCAAAACCTAATGGTGGTAGATAGCCAAGGTAGCGCAGCATGGAAAAATATGGGTGGTATACCGGCGCGTAAAACGCCAAGTGAGCTTGGCGTAAATGCCGATGACTACTCAGTGCTTTGGCAGCAAACCGAATTAGAACGCCCGTTTGTTAAAAACCCACAAAGCGGGCGATTATGGACTGGTAACTCTCGCGTGGTATCGGCTGAAGATAATACCCGTTTTGGTAATGGTGGTTATGCACTCGGCGCGCGTTCGAGTCAAATTCGCGACAGATTATTTGAAAAACAAACATTTGCAGAGAGCGACTTTTACGCACTACAGCTCGATAACCAAGCTCGCTTTTTAATGCCTTGGCATGCTTTGCTATTAAAGCAATTAAAAGCCAATACAGCTAAAAATCAGCAATATATAACAGCGCTTGAAAACTGGCAGCAATGTGCGTGTCCAACCTCTATAGGGTATACCTTAGTTAAGCGTTACCGCGATGAAGTGATTAATATTTTATTTAGTAATATTGAAAGCCAATTAAATAAACAACAAGGCACGCTTAAATATGTAAAGCGAGATTTAGAGCCCGCAGTGTGGCAGCTTATTAACAACAAACCCGACACATGGATAAACCCACAATTTAAAAATTGGGATGCACAATTACGTGGCGCATTTAACCAAACTATTACTAAGCTTACTGAGCAGTTTGGCAATAATGTGCAAGGCTGGCAGTGGGGTAAGGTCAACGAGTTAGTAATAGAGCATCCGTTTGCAAAGCAAATGCCGCTGCTTGCTAAATTGTTAAATATGCCAACAGCAGCGGGTTTTGGAGATAGCTTCATGCCAGCAGTACAAAGGCGTAGTTTTGGTGCATCACAGCGTTTTATTGCGCAACCAGGGCATTTAGAACATGCGATTTTAGCTATTCCGGGTGGTCAATCGGGTCACCCTTTATCTGAATTTTATAGGGCGGGTTTTGATGACTACGTAGAGGGTAATCATACGCCTTTATTGCCGCAAACGCTTATGCATCAAATAGTGATAAAACCTATTAAATAATGATTAAGTTATATAAGAGTGAGCTTAAATAGTGATAAAAACGTTCTATATTAATTACTTTATACAACAGAGAACTAAAATGAAAAAAATACTACCCGCATTAATAACAGGTTTATTACTGAGTACAGCAGCGCAAGCAGATGATGGTCCAGTAACAGCACAAAAATTAAGTGATCATGTATACGTACTATTTGGGCAAGGCGGTAATATTGCTGCAAGTGTAGGTGATGATGGCATTTATATTATTGATGATCAGTTTGCCAAACTATCAGATGATATTAAAAAAACGATTAGCGATTTAAAACCAGGCAGCGCAGAGTTTGTTATTAATACGCATCATCATGGCGATCATACCGGTGGCAACGAAAATTTTGCTAAAGCGGGGGCGCACGTTATAGCCCACGACAATGTACACAAACGTTTAGAAGAGCAGCACGGCGAGGGGTCAGACTTTTTACCGCGCATTAGTTTTGGTCACGATTTAAAACTACATTTTAATAACGAACACGCCCATGTAGTGCATTACGAACATGCGCACACCGATGGCGACTCGGTTATCTTTTTTAGTAACGACAACATAGTACACATGGGCGACATTTATTTTAACTTTGGCAGCTTACCGTTTGTTGATGTAGATAGTGGTGGTAGCGTTGATGGTATTTTAGCTGCAGTAGATGATGTGGTTAAACAAATTGACGATAAAACACAAGTAATACCAGGACATGGCAAGGTAAGCGACCGTTCAGGACTTATAGCGTATGGTAAGCTAGTGCAAAGCGCGAAAGATATCATGCTAAAAGCAATGCAAAATGATGCGAGCTTAGAGCAAGTGCTTAAGGCTGACCCATTGGCTGAGCTGAATCTTAAATACGCAGGCTGGTTGCCAAAAGAGAAAGTAACTACGCTTTTTTATCGCAGCTTAAAGTAGTACATCTAAAGTAAAAAACATGATACAAAGCTGAGTGTATTCTTGATTTAATCGAGCGTACATTCGGCTTTTATTTTTCTTATGCCCAAAGGAGTTGTGTATGTCGGCAGAAAAAACCCATCTTGAAATTTGTAACTTAACCAGAGAGCAATATCCGCAAATCAAAACCTTGATGGATCAAGCGTATCCCGATTTAGGCGGTGCGTGGCCAAGTCATACCATTTTTAGATTAATAGACCAATTTCCTGAAGGGCAAATAGGTATTGTAGATGATGGTGTGCTGGTGGGCTTAGCATTAAGCGTGCAAGTTGATTACACACGTTTTTCAAACCCGCATACATACGAAGACATCGCAGATGGTCATGACCGCGTATTTAGCGATACCGATGGGGACGCGCTATACGGCTTAGATGTTGCTATTAGTGAAAGTCACAGAGGCATGCGTTTAGGTCGTCGCCTTTATGATGCCCGTAAAGAACTGTGCCGCCAATATAACCTACGCGCTATTTTAGCGGGTGGGCGTATTCCGCGTTATTACAATCACAGCAGTGAAATGACGCCAATGGAGTACATTGCAAAAGTAGATCAGAGGGAGCTGTACGATCCTATTTTAAGCTTTCAGTTGTCTAATGATTTTCAGGTAAAGCGTTTACTTAAAAAGTATTTACCGGAGGATCAAGAGTCAGTAGGTTACGCCACTTTACTTGAGTGGAATAACATTATGTATGAACCAACCGACACGGTACTCGAGTCAACTAAATCAATTGTGCGCGTAGGTGCTGTGCAATGGCAAATGCGTTGTGTTGAATCGGTTGAAGAAATGCTAAAGCAGGTTGAATACTTTGTAGATACCGTATCTGACTACAAAAGTGATTTTATTCTATTCCCTGAATTTTTTAACGCGCCACTAATGGGATTAGGAAATCAAAGCAACCAAACCGAAGCGATTCGTTATTTAGCTGAATACACCGAAACGTTTAAGAATGCCATGTCGCGTATGGCAATAGAATACAACGCCAATATTATTACCGGCTCTATGCCGCTTGCCGAAGACGATAAAATTTATAACGTGAGTTATTTATGCCACCGCAGCGGTAAAATAGACGAGCAACGTAAAATACATATTACTCCGCATGAACAAAACGATTGGGTTATTCAAGGCGGCGACAAAATTGCTGTATTTGATACTGATGCAGGGCGTGTAGGTATTCAAATTTGTTATGACGTAGAGTTTCCGGAGCTTTCACGCATATTGGCCAAACAAGGGCTAGATATTTTGTTCGTCCCATTTTGGACCGACACTAAAAACAGCTACTTACGTGTTCGCCATTGTGCACAAGCGCGTGCAATAGAAAACGAATGTTATGTGGTTATTGCAGGTTCAGTGGGTAATTTACCACAAGTAGAAAGCCTTGATGTGCAGTACTCACAATCGGCTGTGTTAACGCCATCGGACTTTTCGTTCCCGCACGATGCAACACTTAACGAAGCTACGCCAAACACCGAAATGCTATTATTTAGCGACCTTGATATGGATAAGCTAAAAATTCTTCACAGTGAAGGCACAGTACGTAACTTAAAAGATCGCCGCGAAGATTTATACGAGGTTATTGTGAAAAAGAGAGATGTTTAATGGCGTGGATGTACTTAATTATTGCTGGGTTACTTGAAATTGGCTGGCCGATTGGCTTAAAAATTTCGCAAAACGCTGATACACGCTGGCAAGGCATCGCAATAGCGGTGGCATTTTTAGTCGCTAGTGGTTTTATGTTGTGGCTTGCACAAAGGCAAATATCAATGGGTACTTCATACGCCGTGTGGACAGGTATTGGCGCCGCCGGTACGTTTTTAGTGGGTATATTGTTTTATAACGATGCCGCTACGTTTGGTCGTATTGCGGGAGTATTAATGATTATTAGCGGTGTGATAACACTTAAAATAAGCTCTTAGAATCAGTTCTTAAAGCTATAAAAAATTATAACAGCGCAGGTATAAAAGCCTGCGCTTTTTTATGCTCTTAACTTGGCAACATGACCAAAATAGCGGCAATGGCTATGAGTATTAAGCCTGCAGTATCTTGTTTTTTAAGTGGCTGCTTTAACCAAAGTACGGCAATTAGCATGGTAAAAAATACTTCAACCTGTCCAAGTGTTTTAACGTAAGCAACGTGCTGTAAGCTCATTGCACTAAACCAGCCAATAGAACCGACACAACTAAAAACACTAATTGCGGCTGTAGTACCTTTGTATTGCCACAGTTTACTAAGTGTTTGCGGCTCTTTTAATAATAAATAACCCAGTAGTATTAGCGTTTGTAAGCTAATTACAAACAGCAAAACCCAAGCGGCTGAGTGTGGAAATAATAATCCTGAGTTTAAGCTCGCTTCACGTACCCACAGTGAGGTAAGTGCAAAGCAAGTACCACAAGCAAGGCCTAGTAATGCGGTTTTAGCATTAAAGTGTTTAACGCTTGTTATGCCGCTGAGTAGCAATACGGCAATAGCGCCAAAAAACACACCAAGCCAACCGAGTAAAGAAAGTGCCGAGCCAAAAAATAATACACCTAAAATGGCTGCTACTAACGCCTCGCTTTTGGCAAGCCCAGCACCTACGGCGTAATTATTCATTTTAAATAACTTAACCATTAAACCAGTGGCAAGTATTTGCATAACACTTGCACCTATAATAAATCCCCAAAAGGCATTATTAAACGTAGGCATAGCGGTATCTTGATATTGATACAAACCATATAAATAGACGGCAGCAATAGGGCCTGCAATAATAAAGCGGGAGAGGGTTACGCCAGCAACACTCACATCGTTGCTTAATTTACTTTGCAGGGCATTACGCCATGCTTGCATAAAGGCGGCTAAAAAAGTGAAAAATATCCAGGTCATGGTCGTCATCGTTAAAATGTAAGGCAGTAAAGTTAACAAGCTTTGTGAAGTAAAGCGATGCATTAACCACGATGTTGAATATTCATCATCTGCGACATTATGTCGCACGGGTTTGAGGATATATTTAGCTATAGTAAGCCTGATGTTATTGTTAGCCGCCAGCGTTTGTCATAAAACGTATCTGGCGGCTTTTTTATTGCGCTTATGCTAAATTATCCGAAACATCAAAAGGATAAATTATGACAACATTAGTTGTATGTGCATTACTTGCGGTATTAATGCCTTACTTTGCAAAAGTGCCGGTTGCTATAGCAATGGCAAAATTAGGTCGATACGACAATAAACACCCAAGGGCGCAACAAACAAAACTAACTGGCTTTGGTGCACGGGCGCTCGCTGCTCATCAAAACTGTTTTGAATCGCTTGCTGTTTTTGCTGTCGCTATTGCAGTTGTACTGGGCACTAACTCTGTAGGTGCAATGACAGAAATGTTAGCGGTTACGCATATTGTGTCGCGTATTTTGTATTGCGTATTTTACTATATGAACCTAGATATAATTCGCTCATTAGTGTGGTTTATTGGTTTGGGTACGGCCATTGCCATGATTGTGGTGAGTTTGTAACTTTATAGCGTAAAACCACAAAGCAAGCAGCCTAAAAGGGCGCTTGCTTTGTAGTCTTGAACAGCTCGGTTGCGTTAATGCGATACTTTAATTCGCTCAATTAAATCGGTAGGCGCCACTTCACTATTAATCGCAAAATCTAGTTGCACAAGTACATCTTCAAAACCTGAATCTGATGCTTTATATTTCCATTTTGCTAACGCCTCTTTCGCTGATTTATCAAAAACATCTTTAGGTTTAGATTGAATAACACTAATGTTTTTTGTTTTACCGTTTGCTGCAATATCGTATTTTAATACAACAGAGCCGCTGATCCCTTGTTGAGCTGCTTGTATTGGGTAAGCAGGTTCAATGCGTATTGTTGGTGAAATGTGATCCTCTTTAGTCATTGCCTCTGGTTGCTTTGCAATTGCTAAGCCGCTTAGCATGCTTGCGGCTACAAGTAATAAGCCACCTTTAGCAAACTTTGAACGCTCCCCGCTGTGTTTTATATTAATTAGTCGTTGTAACATGGTTTTTTTATCTCCGTAGTGTGAATAAGCCATAAGTCCTGTGGGCGCATTTGCCGCGCAGTTTATTAAGGCTTTGCTATATAAAATATGTTGTTGAGTGGTTTTATTGGCAAGTACCCGTTCATCACAAGTCAGCTCTTGTAGTCGGCGTATGCTTGCGTAACAAAACCAAGCTAGTGGGTTAAACCACAGTAAAATAGTAGGCAGTAATATAAGTGCGTTTGTTAAGTTGTCTTTGCGTTTAATGTGTACGTTTTCGTGCTCTAAAATAAGCGCTAATGTGGCTTTATCAAACTGGGTATTGTAGTTACTCGGTAATACCAGCTTGCTGTTTAAAATACCGACCACCATTGGCGTGGCTACATGTTGACTGGTGTAGGTTTTAACACTAGTGGCAAGAGTGCCTTCAAATTGGATTAACTCAGTTAACTGCAGGCTTTTAACAAAACGGGTATGCGTAATAAAACTAGCCATTAATAACCCTGCGGTAATAATTACATACATGAGTGCCCAGCTAATACCCATTTCATGTGTAAAAGGCTGGTTAGGGGTGATTAAGTAATGGCTAATATTACTATTTTGCAGTGGTTTAACCGCATTTGGTAAATTAGCAATCACCAATGCTGCAGGTAATAGCCATGCTAATTTATATACAAACCGCGAGCCAAGGGCTTTTAAACCAAATCGTTCGAGTAAAATAAATCCACAAAACAAAATACTTAATAGTAGTTGTTGCTCAATTAACCAATTAAACCCAGTTTGAATAACCATGTTAATTCCTTACTTTTGGTTTTTTTCCCAATCATCTATGACTTTTTTAAGCTCGTTTATATCTTGCTGAGAAAGCTGCTCCGATTTAGCAAAACCACTAACAAGTGGCGCAATACGTCCACTAAAAAAGCGCTCAATAAAGTTTTGGCTTTCTTTTAGGGTGTAGTCGGCACGATCCATACACGGCATATAAATATATTGGCGACCTTCTTTTTCAAATGTAAGTGCGCCTTTTTTTACTAGTCGACCTAGTAGGGTTTTAATGGTTTTTTCGTGCCATTGCTTATCGTCGCTTAAGCGCTCAATTATTTGACTCGCGGTGGCGGGGTAGTTAATCCAAAGTGCGTCGAGCACGTCAAACTCTGCTTTTGATAACTCAATCATGCTATTGCCTACAAATGTAATCTTTAATTATAGACTACGCTTGTAATCTATAATTGCAAGTTTATTTTTTAACTTTTTAGGATGTTAATTAAGCTAAGAGGTAGGGTGTCAGGTGTGGGCTTTTAAAATATCGTTTTTATTAATTTGTATATACTGCCCTTCACAAAGGTTTAAATCCTCAAGTACAAGGTCACTAAATTGCGCTCTATATAAATCAATAACTTTGTATCCGCAGTAATGCGCCATTTTACGTATTTGCCTGTTTAGCCCTTGCTTTAAAACAATACTAAACTGATTGCTGGCTATTTTATTTACTTCACAAGGCAGGGTTATGTGTTTATCAACGGGTACGCCTGCTGCCATTTTTTTACAAAAAGCATCGTCTAAAGGCTTATTTACGGTGACTAAATAATGTTTAGGCTGGTGGAAGTCAGGATGTATTAGTTGATTACAAAAATCCCCATCGTTGGTCAAAATAAGTAAACCACGAGAGTCTTTATCAAGGCGACCAATAGGGTAAACACGGGTAAGTGTGGGCAAATGGTGAATAAGACTTGCTGAGTCATCAATATTTAATTTGCAGTCAATACCGACTGGTTTGTGGTATGCAAAATAAACTAAATCGGCAGCACCTTCAATCTCTTGCCCATTAACTATTACAGTGTCTTGCTCATCCACGTGATCTATATGATTCGCTGGGCGATTATTTACAGTCACAACACCTTCATCAATTAAACGCGATGCCTGTTTACGAGAACAAATACCTGCATGGGCAATATATTTAGCGAGTCGGGTTTTTGTGCTCATAACGTGTGATGCCAGCGGCTAATAAAAATTTGATCGCGATTATAGCAAAGGTGCGTATCTATAAAGTTACTTTTTATAAAAAGGCGATTGTTATGGGCATGAAATTTTCTGAGCTAAAAAAACACGAACCATTACAAAAGGTTGTGGCGCACTCACTTGAAATGGCGCTCTACCAGGTGTCAGTTATTATAAATAATGTAGAGTATTATATCACCGAAGAAAATGGCGAATTTGTAAAAGCACTAAGCCCGCTGCATATTCAAAAACGTTTTGAAAAAATAGCCTACGCCGAAATGGTGCTTCGACATACTAGCGCCTATGATGAAATGTGTGGCCAGCCCGAAAAAACAGGTAGTAATTTACTAGAAGTTCCTTATGGAAAAAATAACCTGTTTTGATGGTGCGAGTTTGTTAATATTTGCTTTTTAAGAAGCGTAATATGTACAAATTACAAGCAGATCACTCCGACGCATTAAGCTCTATGCTACGTAGTAAAGTAGTTGAATTTAACGCCCAGCATTTTGATGCGCAAAGGCTGCCATTAGGCTATAAATTTACTGATGAGCAGGGTGAGCTTGTTGCCGGTACTAGTGGGTGTGTGTTTGGAAATTGGCTGATGATTAGTTGGCTTTGGTGTAGTGATAGTGCGCGAGGTAAAGGGCTTGCAGATAAATTGCTAACGGCACTTGAACAAGCTGCTATTGAACTAGGAGCAACAACTGCTCAGCTCGATACGCTTGATTTTCAGGCAAAGCCATTTTACGAAAAACGTGGATATAGTGTTAAGTATCAACTTAATAATTACCCACGCTCAGGTACGCGTTACTTTATGGAAAAGCCACTTTAATTTTTGCGGGCTATTTTTCTTTTAGTGGCTCGCCTTCAAAGGTAATACCTAAAAAAGGCGTTGCCTCTGGTGCTAACATAAAGGTGCGAATGTTCATGTGATCATCCCCTTTAGGGTTTTGCAACACGTCCTCTCGGTAAAACTTACCAAAGCAATCTAAGGTATTTTGTTTACTTAAATCGTTTAATTTAGCAAATGCAAAAATTTTACACGAACCATTGTTCTCACTTGCAGCGCTAAGTAATCCATGGTTATTAAAGCCACTTGCAGTAAAGTCGTAGTTTGCTTCAATCACAGCCATTGTATCGGTAAATTGAATGCTTTTTGGATTTTCAGCAAGTGCTTTTAAATAGTTATTTAGTATCATGTGTTACCTTTGGATTTTTAATTATTTAGCGCTCAACTCTAGCTCATCTGTCTGCTGATTTATATTGAATTTAAATCGCGATAAAAAGTTCATCCCTAGCAAACCTTGCCCACGGGAGTTTTCAATGCTCAACACTTCAAAACCATAAATAATTTGCGAGCCCACTTTAAACGATTCAATTTGATAACGCTTTACAACAATTTGACCATTAGCTGTATTTACTGTTACATCGCCTAAATATAAAGGTTGTGGCGAAATTTGCTCAATTATACTTGTAGGGAGCGAGGTTATGCTTGCGCCTGTATCAATCATTAGTTCGGTCGATAGATTGTTATTTATTTCGGTGTTTATTAAGTAATGCGCGCCGTAAGGCGTTAAAGCAACGAAATCGTCTTGCGATTGTGCTTTATTGATCATAGCTTGCAGCGTTTGCACTTGGCTTTTCAGATTGTGCTGGTTTGGCATTCGATCAAGGGTTGCTTGTGCGCTAATTAAATCGCCTAGCTGATAGTAGGCGTACGTAAGCGAATATAAAAACTGTGCGTTATCGCTTTTATAATCAAGCCAAATTTGTGTTTGCTCAATAATAGCTTGCCAATTTTGTTGCTCAGTTAGTGTGTGTAATTCGTTTTGAGTGAGCGTATTTAAACGTGTATTTGCGTTGTTTTGCTGATGAGCTGGTTGTAATGCGTTAAGTTCAAATAAGGCAATAATGGCGTTTTGTGTTTGTTCACTATTTATTAAATACTCAACCTGCAAATTAAGTAATTCTACGTTATAAGGGCTGTTATTTAATAGTGCATTGAGAAATGATTCGCTGAGTAATAAATTGCTATTTAGCCATGTTTTAAGCTGCATCAGCCACGATGAATAAAGGTTTTTTGCGATTTCAGGATTGCTGTTTTTGAGTTGTTGATAGCTACTGAGTGCGGCTTCAAATTGGTGTTGTTTAAATTGCTGCTTTGCCGTATTTAATAACGTATTTTGTTGTTTAGGCGATATGCTTTGCTGGGCACTTTGTGTTTTTTGTACTTTAGTTAACACAGGCTGCGGCCACAATAAATAAGCGTTAAGGCTAAGTGAGCCAATTAATAGCAAGGTGATTAGCTTGGTATAGTGGCTCATTGTGACCTCTTATTTAATGCAATTGGTATTATTTAATAAAGTGCGTTAAGGCATGAACATTGGCTATTTCAATATCAGCCAGCCCTTTATAGGCGTAATTGGCGCCTTGGTCGTTTAACCATACCGATTGGCAACCGGCATTATTTGCGCCTTGTACATCGGTATCTAGGCTATCGCCAATATGTAAAATTTCGCTTTTGGCAACGTTTAAATGTGTGGCTGCTTTATCAAACAAGGTGCTATGAGGTTTTGCTTTACCGTGCATACCCGCTTGTAGTACGAGTTCAAATTTATCGTGTAAATTAAAGCGTTCAATTTCAACGTTACCGTTAGTAATTGCAACAAGCGTAAAGTGTTTGGCTAGGTTATCTAGTAAGTTAAGTACGTCATCGCTTACGACTATGTTGCTGCGCGCATCGGCAAAGGCGTTATAGGCGGCATTTGCATGGTGCTCTACTTCATCTGCGCTAAAACCAAGTTTAGAAAGCGCTAAACGTAGGGTGTGTTTGCGCCATTTAGTTACATCATCCGCGAGATCTGGGTTTTGTATTACGGCAAGTTCTCGGCACAGTTGCCAGTACTTTGGACCTTGCTCTTGATAGCCCGGTAGCGCGTTTAAATAATTTTGTTGGGCTTTAACGGCTGCTTTTATAATAGGGTGATTGCTGTATAGCGTGTCGTCTAAATCAAAGCTCATGACAGAAAATGGCTTAATAGCACGATTAAATCGGATCATTTTTATTTACCTAATCAGTTCGTTTTTTTGCGCGAGGGTGAGTGTTGTCGTACACCTTGGCTAAATGTTGAAAGTCTAAATGCGTATACACTTGTGTTGCCGACAAACTGCTGTGCCCTAGTAATTCTTGCACGGCGCGTAAATCACCAGATGATTCTAAAATATGTGACGCAAACGAGTGGCGCAGCTTATGCGGATGAACCTGCGAGCTAATACCTTGTTTTATTCCCCACTCTTGCATGCGTAGGCGCACTTGGCGAATTGAAATACGATTTTTTTGGCTACTTAAAAATACAGCTATTTCATCGGGCTTTGCAAACTGAGGGCGTATTGTGAGCCATTTTTTTAATGCATCTAACGCTTTTTTGCCCACCGGAATTAATCGCTCTTTATTGCCTTTACCACGCACTAAAATTTCGCCATTGGCAGCGCTAATATCTTGCATGTTAGCGCCAACTAACTCGCTTATACGCAGCCCTGATGAATACATAAGCTCCATCATTGCTTTATCTCTAATTGCGAGAGGTTCGTCGTCGGGTATTTCGAGCAAGCGTGCCATTTGATCTACATCGAGATTTTTAGGTAGGGGCCTTGCAAACTTAGGGCCTTTTATACCTATTGCCGGATTATGGTAGTGCGATTGCTCGGCAATATTTTTTGCTTTTAAAAACTTATACAAGCTACGAATACAACTGAGCTTTAAGCTAATTGTACGGCCACTTAATTGTTTTGAGCGTAGTGCCATGCTGTAGCGGCGAATATGCTCGCCTTGTACGCCAAACCAGTCATCACATAGTTTGCTAAAATAAAGAGCTGCAAAGCCAAGTTGGCTTACGTATTGATTAACTGTGTGCGCTGAATATTGTTTTTCAAACTTTAAATAATCGCTAAATAGCGTTATGGGTGTACGCCAGTGGTCGCTTAGCGCGGTAATATTAGGCGCATCGTCACTCATGCTAGTTTTTTAACCGCAGGTGTAATGCGTTTATAAAGTCGAGCACAAACAGGTTATCTTGCGCGGGCTCAAAATGGTTTACGTTACTGCTACCAAACGCCAAAATAGCGATAGGGTGTTTGGTGTCGC
This sequence comes from Pseudoalteromonas sp. BSi20652, assembly GCF_000239855.1. Lineage (GTDB taxonomy): Bacteria > Pseudomonadota > Gammaproteobacteria > Enterobacterales > Alteromonadaceae > Pseudoalteromonas. Next base: position 86,878 of record NZ_BADT01000041.1, read on the forward strand.
CAATTAAATAAATAGCGACAGATTGTGTATCTTCACTAAATAATTGTTCGCGTTCTTGTTTATTAATTCGCCCTAAATAATGCCCCGAATGGCTAAGGCGATGCGCAATAAGCTCGTCGTACTCGGGATTATATTTTACTAATTCGCAGTCGTTAACATCTTCACTTGAGCAGATTATATTACGTAGATTATTTGCAAGAGTGTCAAAATCGTCATGATTCCAAAGCTGGCGATGGCATTGGCTAAACAATCGATATACGAGCTCGTTTTGAGTTGCATGCTTGCTCATAGCATCTATTTGGCTTTTTAAAAGCGTGTTGTGCTCGCGTAATTGACGTTGCTGAATATGTACTAGTGACGTTGCACCTTGAGCTTGCTGTTGCAGCTCAAGTTGTGTGAGTAGCTCCGGGTGCTGAACCAAAAAATCAGGATGTTGATGTAAGTAATCAATAACCTGTTCTTTACTACTTAGCTCGCTCATAGCGCTACTTGCCCGTCGAACACATGCTCTGCGGGGCCAGTCATGCGTACTGGGTGACCTTCGCCACTCCAACGTACTTGTAAGCTACCGCCTGGTAAATCTACTTGAACGGTTGTTGATAACTTATTTTGTAGATGACCAATCACCATTGCTGCACACGCACCTGTGCCACAGGCTAGGGTTTCGTTAACGCCGCGCTCCCACACTCTTAATTTAATGTGTTCTTGCGATACAACTTGCATAAAGCCAATGTTCGCTTTTTGTGGAAAACGTTCGTGGTTTTCAAGTAATGGACCCAATATATCAACTTGCGCGGTGGTTACGTCGTCAACTTCTAGCACGCAATGCGGGTTACCCATAGATACCGCGCCACTAAATACAGTGTGTTCTTCGGTTCTAATAATATAAGTAAGCTCACGCTTGCTCGCTTTTAAAGGGATTTTACTTGGCTCAAAATTTGGATGACCCATGTTAACCGTTACTTGACCGTCTTTTTCTATGTAGAGCGTTAAGTTGCCCGACTTGGTCGACACAGTAATTTTATGCTTGTTAGTAAGGCCCTTCATACGTACAAAGCGGGCAAAACAGCGTGCGCCGTTACCGCATTGTTCTACTTCGGTACCATCGGCATTAAATATTCGATAATGAAAGTCGAGATCAGGAGAGTATGGCGCTTCAACCATTAGCAATTGGTCAAAGCCAATGCCAAAATGGCGATCTGCCAGTTTTTTGATTTGATCTCGCGACAAAAAAACATTTTGTGTAATGTTATCAATCACAACAAAGTCGTTGCCTAAGCCGTGCATTTTGGAAAAATTAACTAACATAGCGCTCTAATTCGGTTTTGCTCTGTGCTAATCATGCCACAGAGCAGCTAGTAGACAAAAACGTTTATGGTAAAACTTTCTCACCTTGGAAAAGGCTTTCAATAGTTTCGCGTTCGCGAATAAGGTGATGCTGCTGACCATCTACCATAATTTCTGCAACACGCGGGCGCGAGTTGTAGTTTGAGCTCATGGTAAAGCCATATGCACCGGCACTTCTTTGTGCGAGTAAGTCGCCTTGTTTAAGCGCTAGTTTACGATCTTTTCCTAAAAAGTCGCCGGTTTCGCATACCGGACCCACAATATCAAAGTTGTGAGTCGGTGTTTCGTCGTCGCGAACTGATACCGGAATGATTTTTTGCCACGCTTGATAAAGCGCAGGGCGAAGCATGTCGTTCATACCTGCATCTACAATGGCAAAAAATTTGTCTTGGTTTTGTTTAATAAATTCAACTTGAGTAACTAAAATACCTGCGTTAGCTGCAATAGCGCGCCCTGGTTCAAAAATAAGTTCAAGATGTTTATAGTTAGCTAATCGCTCGGTTACTTGCGCTGCATATTCACTTGGGTGTGGTGGTTGCTCGTTGTTGTATGGTACGCCTAATCCACCACCAATATCTAAGTGAGTTAGTTCAATACCATTTGTTTTTAGCTCATCAATAAGCGCTATTAGTTTATCAAGAGCTTCTAAAAAGGGTCTTACTTCAGTTAATTGAGAGCCAATATGGCAATCAACACCAATAATTTTTAAACCAGGTAAAGCCGCTGCTTGTTGATAAACACTCACTGCAGTTTTAATATCAATACCAAATTTATTTTCTTTTAAACCAGTAGAAATATACGGATGTGTTTTTGCATCTATGTCGGGGTTTACGCGAATAGAAATAGGTGCTTCTAGGTTAAGCTCGCAAGCGACTTCAGAAATACGCTCAAGCTCGGAGGCTGATTCAACATTAAAGCATTTAATCCCCAGCTTTAATGCATATGCTATTTCGTCTGCTGTTTTAGCTACACCCGAAAAAACCACTTTAGAGGCATCGCCTCCGGCTTTAATTACACGCGCCAGTTCGCCTTTGGATACAATATCGAAACCCGATCCTAGGCGCGCTAATATATTTAGAACGGCAATATTAGAGTTTGCTTTAACAGCGTAACACACCAAGCTTTTATGATTTTTAGTGGCGTTATCAAATGCTAAGTAATGGCGCTCAAAGGTAGCGCGCGAGTAAACATAACACGGCGTACCGTATTGCTGCGCTATACTTGCCACACTGACGTCTTCGGCAAATAATTGGTTGTTTTTGTAGTTAAAATAATCCATTTATTGCTCCTGCTTTATTTGTGTATTTACTTGCTCAGCATTAGTGGCTGGTTTAGCTGTATTTTGAGGTTGGTTTTGCTCTGTTTGTTGCTCTGGTAAATATAACGGACCGCTTTGTCCGCAGCCAGCTAAGGCGCTTAACAGTACAGTGCTTATTAATAGTTTTTTTAATTGTAAGGTATGTGTCGCTTTCATTAGATTAATACGGTTGCTGGCTTTATAATCGCAGAGTAACAGAATATCTAAAAAATGCAGCTATTCGCGGATGATTTTATTCCTGTTACACTAGCTGCATACTTTTAAAGCTAAAACGTACCCAATATTAGGCGGCTCGCCTGCAAAGGAAATAACAATGACTGAACACGAATATCACCAATTAGCCGAAGCCCTTATGTTCACTATTGAAGAGCAGGTTGATGATTGCGAAGCTGATTTAGATTACGAATCGGCACAAGGGATTTTAGAAATTATTTTTCCTGATAAAAGTAAAATAGTGATCAACAAGCAAGCACCGCTTCATCAAGTATGGGTTGCGACTAAGTTTAACGGACATCATTTTGAAATGCGTGATGGGCTATGGATTGATAACCGCTCTGGTGCAGAATTTTGGGCGTTTATAAATGAAGCCTCAACTCGCCAAGCAGGCCAAGAAGTTGAGTGGCAATCAACATTATGAGTTTAGAATTTGTAGAATACCCAGCCCAGAGTGAGCACAAAGCAACGGTTATTTGGTTACATGGTTTAGGTGATTCTGGGGATGGTTTTGCGCCCGTAGCTCCGCAGCTTAATTTACCAAGTGAACTGGGTATACGCTTTATTTTTCCACATGCACCAGTGCAACCGGTCACCATAAATGGTGGTATGGAAATGCGCTCTTGGTACGATATTAAGTCTATAGAATTAGATAAGCGTGCCGATGAGCTGGGCGTAAGAGAGTCGGCTGCAAAGGTAGAAGAGTTAATTAATAAAGAAATTGCTAATGGCATACCCGCTAATAAAATTATCTTAGCTGGTTTTTCTCAAGGTGGTGTTGTGTCTCTGCATTTAGCGCCGCGCTTTGAGCAAAAGCTTGGGGGGGTTATGGCGCTTTCTACTTATATGTGTGTGCCGCAAAAGTTTGCTGATGAAGCAAAACATACCGACTTAAACGTATTTATGGCGCACGGTAGCCAAGATAACGTTGTACCGCACGGTGCGGGCAGAAACGCGTTTGAAGTGTTAACTGCACATAACATGGATGTAAGCTGGCAAGAATATCCAATGGCTCATCAAGTTTGCGCAGAAGAATTGCAAGCTATTCGCCAATGGTTAATTGCTCGTTTAAGCTAATATTGGAGCCGCTGAGGTTAATATGAGTCAAAAAATAGTTATTAAAGCAAATGTTAAACGCGAACTACAAGAGAGTGTACCAATGGTAAGCTACGAGTGGAATTGGCGTCGTATTGTGAGTATTGCTATGTTGGTATTAATGACCTCTGCTGCTGTTATTTATGGGCTAACGAGCGCAGTCAATGCTGAGCAGGGTAAACACCCAAATGAGCAAGAGCACTTTTTAAGTTTTGACGATAGCGCTGAAGATTTTACAAGCAATGATTTAATGAGTGTTGAACCTGGGCAATCAGCAAACAATATCCCTAATGAGCCTGCAAAGATAATGCAATCGAGTATTGAACCATTGTTAGCTGTGCAAGATGAGGCCCAACAAAACATCTCTAGTAATACACCTGTAGAAGCTGACCTTGTAGATAATAACCCGGTTTTATTAGCTAACAACGATGTTATTACCGATCAAAGTGAAAGTATTAATATAGAGTTAAATTCAAACCTTGATAATGATGTGCAAGAAGAAACCGCAGAAGCTCAAAATATAGCCGGGCCTGCTAATCAGAGTGACTTACTTTTAGAGTTAGAAAGTGATGATGGCGTATTAACTGACACTGACGGTTTTTCGCCTACGGCACAGGTTGCAAGTGTGGCATTAGGTGCGCAAATAGACACGGGTAAAATAAGCCGTGCAGTACTCACTCGTAAAGTAAGTAAGCGCGAGCCCACGAATGTATTTGCTGCTGATATTAGATTAAGCCAGTTTGATGAAGGGTTATCGTTTTTTAGCGAGCTTAAAAATCTTCAAGGCCAGCAAGTTAAGCATGTTTGGTCGTTTGAAGGTGAAACGATGGCGGAAATTACACTGAATGTTACCTCGCCTCGCTACAGAACGTACTCAACAAAAAATATCATGAATACACAAACAGGCCATTGGCGTGTTGATGTAGTTGATGAGCAAGGCAATTTAATTGCCCAAAAAGAATTTAGAATTTTAGCTGACTAAATCTAGCTAAACGCAGTAATTAATTGGATACCCCTATGACAGAAAAAACAAAATTAGTACGCATCGCAACGCGCAAAAGCGCTTTAGCACTTTGGCAGGCCGAATTTGTAAAAGCAGAGCTTGAGCGTTTTCATCCAGATGTGCGCGTAGAATTAGTCCCAATGTCGACACAAGGGGATATAATTTTAGATACGCCATTGGCTAAAATTGGTGGTAAAGGCTTATTTGTTAAAGAGCTAGAGCAAGCCATGTTAGATGGACGAGCTGATATTGCCGTGCATTCTATGAAGGACGTGCCAGTAGAGTTCCCAGAAGGGTTAGAGCTGTATACCATTTGTGAGCGTGAAGATCCGCGTGATGCGTTTGTATCAAACCATTTTGCTAATTTAGACGAGCTACCACAGGGTGCTATTGTAGGTACTTCGAGCTTGCGCCGTCAGTGCCAAATTAAAGCACTTCGTCCTGACTTAGATATTCGTGATTTGCGCGGTAATGTAAATACGCGTTTAGGTAAATTAGATGACGGCCAATACGATGCGATTATTTTAGCGGCTGCAGGGCTTATTCGTTTAGAAATGGAGTCGCGTATTGCTGACTACATTGAGCCAGAAGTGTCATTACCGGCAAATGGTCAAGGTGCTGTAGGTATTGAATGTCGTATAGATGATGAAGTAACAAAAGCATTACTTGCACCACTTGAGCATACCCAAACACGTATTCGCGTAAATGCAGAGCGTTCAATGAACCGCCATTTAGAAGGTGGTTGCCAAGTTCCTATTGGTGCTTATGCATTAGTTGATGGCGAGCGTGTACATTTGCGTGGTTTAGTGGGTGCTGTTGATGGCAGCGAAATTTTACGTGACGAAGTAACAGGTCATGTAAATGACGCAGAAAAACTAGGTATTGAGCTTGCTAAAAAATTACTGGCTCAAGGCGCAGACAAAATATTAGCTGAAGTTTACAGAGACGCATAAATGACACATATTCTGATAACTCGGCCCGAAGGAAAAGGCGCAGCCCTTGCACAGCAATTAGAGCAAGCGGGTTATCAGGCGTCTTTATTTCCGGTATTAAAAATAACGCATTTAACACCCTCCAGCACTGAACTTAGTCCGCTGTTAAATGCAGATAAAATAATATTTATATCGCAAGATGCAGTCAGTGCACTTTCGCAATTAAAACCTGATATAAATACCAAAGCGCAGTTTTATGCGGTTGGACAACAAACAGCCGACATTATATATGAGCAATTTGGTGTGCGCGCAGCAGTACCAAAGCAGTATGATTCGGAAGGGTTACTTGCGCTCAAATCACTCGCCGAGGTTGATGGCAGTAATATAGTGCTAGTTAAGGGGCAAGGTGGCCGCCCTGAGTTAGCTAAAACGCTCAAAGAGCGCGGTGCTTTTTTAAATAATTGTGTTGTGTACAAACGTGAACCCACAGAGAGTATTACCCCTAACTGGACAGACCACTGGAAAAGCCAGAATGTACACGGTATAGTCATAACAAGTAATGCAGCAGTTGATGCTATATTTAAAAGCCTTACTGCACACCAACTACAATGGTTACAACAGTGCCGATTTTATGTTGCAAGCGAGCGGATAGCCGCTTATTTAAAGTTGCAACAGGTAAGTTCGGCTAATATACACATTGCAGCAGGGGCTAGCGATAATGCTATGTTTACCTGCATAAATCAGCAAGGTAGCAACATGAGCGAACAGTCAAAGCCAGTAACGGCAGAAAAAGCCACACCAACAATAGCTAACACGGCCTCAGCTAAATCAGCTAAGCAAGAGCCAGCAGCCGCTAAAAATACGACAGAAAAAAACAAACAAAAGGTTAGCAAAGTCGCAGTGCTTGCACTTCTTATTTCGCTAATTGTGGCCTCTGGGGTTGGATACGAGTTTTATCAAAAATTAAATGCGGGTAAGGCGCAAAACCTAGCCGTTAATGAGTTAAGCGAGCAAAATAAGTTACTCGCCCAAGAGCTGCAAGCACTTAAATCGGCGCAATCTAATTTGCAGCAAGCGCTGTTTAATAGTGAGAAAAAAGTAGCCGCAACCCTAAGTGAAAGTGCAGTTCAAAATCAGCAAGAGCTAAAAGCAGCCTTGCAAAAAGCGCAGCAACAAGGCTCGTCTTTAAACCCACAAGAAGTAACCAGCTTACAGCGTATGGCTGAATTTAAACTATGGGCTGAAAAAGATTACCAAGGCACTAGTGCTGTTTTAAAGCGCTTAGATGCATTACTTAGCGAACACCCAGGAACAGTTGAAGTTCGCCAAGCTATTATGCAAGACATACAAACACTTGATAGCCTTAAACCTGTTGCAACAGAGGCTATTTATTTACAGCTAAACAGTGTACTAAGCAGTATTGACGACTTAGTTTTTAATGCGGTTAATTTACCTGAAGAAGTTACCGAAGTAGATGAAAATGCATTAAGTGAAGACATAAATGATTGGCAGCAGAATCTGAGTAATAGCTGGAATAAGATTGTGGATAGCTTTATTACTATTCGCCAGCACGAAGGTGTTTCCATTGAGCCATTACTTACAGATCAAGAGCGCCATTTAATAAATCAGCGAATCAAGCTTAATATAACTCAGGCGCAAGATGCACTTATGAGTAAGCAGGCGAGTATTTTCTTTAGCGCCTTAAGTGAAGCAAAACGTTTAGTTGGTGAGTACTTTAAGCAAGACGATGATACAACTAAAACGGTACTTAAAGCGTTGTCTAAACTTGAAAAAGAGCAGCTTAACTTTAATCCAAAAGTAACCTTAAACAGTACACAAAAGGTTAAGGAGTGGGCGCAATGATAGGGCTAATTATTTTAATTGTAGCTATTGTTGTTGTACTAGCGGTTACTCCATTTGTGCTAGATGAAAAAGGTTATGTACTTATTTCATTTAACAATACGACGATAGAAGGCACGATAGTATCGTTTTGTATAATGGCAGTCATTACCGCTGTTGTTTTATATTTAACATACAAGCTAATCCGCTACTTATTATCGATTTATCATAATACTAAACATGGCTTTTTTGCACGTAGCCAAGAGCGCAAACAAGCAGCTATTGAGCAGGCTCTGTGGAGTGCTATTAACGATGATTATGAGCATATAGAGCAAGCTCTATCGGGTAATAGCGTACCAGATAAGTTTGAGGATATTCGCTTAGCATTACTTGCAAAAGCAGCGCTTGCTAATAATCAAACAGATAAAGCACTTGAGCGTTTATTTGAAATAAGCCCAGAGCATCAATTAAAAGTAGCAAAGCTATGGTTGGCAAGTGGTGACAGTAGCGCGATTGAATCACAAATGCGTATTAGTGCAGAAGCTAAAAAAGCCACCGCACTTGAGTTAAAACTTTATGCAGAAGTATTAGTACAGCAACAACACTTTAGTGCGCTGGAAGACTTTTTGCCGCGTTTACTGCGCAAAAAAGCACTTACTGATGCACAGTGGACGCAGTTATTTAGTGCTTATTTTAATGCGTTAGATACAGACAAACTAAGTGAAAAATATAAGCAGCTACCTAAAAAACTGCAAGTTCATGCCCACACCGCATATTTAATGCAAATGGCGCAAGCAGGTCAATTGGCTGTTATTGAAAGTGACTTAATTAAGATGGTTAAGCACAATGAGCAGCACTTAGAGCTTGCCAATATATTAAGTAAAGCAAGAGGAGCCGATGCGCCTAAGTTGCAAGTTAACATACAAGAACGCCTTAAAAAGGATGATTCAAATAATTCACTATTACTTGCGCTAGCTTGCCTTGCTAATGCTAAAGGTGATTATGACTTAGCAGCTAGAATTTTTGATAAAGCACTGAATAGTGAAAATAAAAAACAGTTCTCTGAACAAGCTGTGTTGAGTTATAAAAATAGTGCACAAGCAGAAAAGGCGCTCGTTTTATATCAATAAATGACTACACTATAACTACTTAGCATTTTTTGTAGTTCAGGAGCACAAGCATTGAGAAAGTTTTTAATATTAAACCTTAGCTTGGCTTGTGCTTACTTCTTTACTGGGTATTTTAGCAACTCACTTCTTTGTAGATAGCTATGCGGTCGCCTCTTGGCCGTCCTCAGGAATTGCTTTAGCGAGTTTTTGATTTGGGGACGTAAGTCATTTATTGGCCTTATTATTGGTGCTTGCTGTACTAACTTAATTCACCTTTATAACACCGTAGATATTCTTCATTTTAATATGCTTTTATAAGCTTTGACTTGTCGTCAAATTATAGTAAATGTTGTTAAGGCGCCGCTGGATTGCCCCTCTTTAAAGCACAGTACACAGGGCTTAATAATAGCGGGGCCAATATGCTGTGTTATTGCTGCAGGCTTAGGGTTGAGCATTTGCAGAAAACTGGTTGAATTAATGGCAGGTGCAATTGATTTAGTTATGAAGGTAAAGGCTCTACATTTACCTTTAGTTTGCCGCTAATATCGCCTTACCAAAGGCAGAGAAAATTCAGCAGTAATACAACGAAATAGATGTAAGTACCTTATCATTTACAGACTATAAGTTACTTTTAGAAGAAGATAACCCGCTTCATCAACATGTTGCCAGTGCCATTTTAAAAACGAAAGGATATATTGCCGACATTGCTAATGATGGTTTTGAGGCCATAAAAAGCCAACCCAAAATAGTTACGATATTATTCTTATAGATATTATTCTTATAGATATTACTCTTATAGATATTTCGATGCCAAAAATGCATAGCCTGCAAGCAACAAAAGTAATTTTTTGTGATTTAGGGTTAATTAATTTACCCATAATGGGAGTATCGGCGAACGCCCATGACGATGACGTTAAAAGACATTAGCCTCTGCAATGAATCGTTGTATTATCAAACCTATTTACGCAAATATGCTTTTTAAAACTCTTTAGCATTATTTATCAAATAAATAAGTAATGTTATTTTTTGAACAAAAAGCAGACATATGACCGCTTAAACTTACCGCAAATCATATAGACTTGAAAAATAACTGTATCTGCGTATCATGCGCGCAAATTTAACTAAACTGGGTTGCTATTATGATCAATAGAAAATTACCTTTGCTAGATATTCACCGTCATTTAGATGGTAATGTACGTGCGCAAACCATATTAGAACTTGGTCGTCAGTTTAATATAGAGTTACCTGCAGATAACGTTGAGGCATTAATTCCTCATGTTCAAGTTATTGATCCTGAGCCAAACCTTATGGCTTTTTTACAAAAGTTAGATTGGGGCGTCACCGTACTTGGCGATTACGATGCGTGTAGACGTATAGCGATTGAAAACATTGAAGATGCACAAGCACAAGGTCTTGATTATGTAGAGCTTCGATTTAGCCCTTATTACATGGCACAAAGCCAAGGTTTACACCCAGAAGGGGTTGTAGAGGCTGTTGTTGATGGTATTAAATCAGCAACAAAGGGTGCAAATATTAAAGCTAACTTGATTGGTATTTTATCGCGTACTTATGGCGTGAAAACGTGTCAAAAAGAGCTTGATGCATTACTCGCATTTAAAAATGATTTAGTCGCTGTTGACTTAGCTGGTGATGAGATTGGTTTTCCGGGCGAGTTGTTTGTAGAGCACTTTAAACAAGTACGAAATGCGTACTTAGCTTCGACTATTCATGCTGGAGAAGCACTTGGTGCCCCAAGTATTTGGCAAGCAATTAACGAGCTCGGCGCAAGCCGAATAGGGCATGGCGTAAAGGCAATTGAAGATCCAAAACTAATGGATTACTTACGTGATAACCGTATTGGTATTGAGTCGTGCTTAACAAGTAATATTCAAACCAGTACAGTAAACGATTTAGCTAAGCACCCACTTAAACAGTTTTTAGATCACGGTATTTTAGCGTGTATTAATACTGATGACCCTGCGGTTGAAGGTATTGAAATTGAGTACGAATATACCGTTGCAGCACCTAAGGCTGGCTTATCTCAAGCTGATATGGAAAAAGCCCAAAAAAATGCATTAGAAATAGCATTTTTAAGCGATGGCGATAAGAAAGAACTTTTAGCAATCGTTAGCGCACGTTAATTTAAGAGCATTAAAAATGCCGCTTTATATAAGCGGCATTTTGTTATCTATAATTTTAATTCAGTGTGTTTGGCAACTTATGTAATTATCGTAAAGTGCTTTAAGTACATCTGCTCGGCTGATCATGCCGATTACTTTAACACCCTCTACAACAGGGTAGTTTTTTGGTTTACCCGGCTGCATCTGCTGTGCAAGCTCAATAATGTTGGTATCGCCGCTAATGGTCACTACCTCTGTTTGCATAAGTTGCGATACTTTAACCATCCCATCACAAAAATAACTGCTTTGCGTAAGTGGTTTTAATAGTTCTTGCTCAGATATAAATCCGACTAGGCATTTATCTTTATCAAATACGGGTGCGCCAAGTAGTTTAAATTTTTGTAGTTCTGCTATAGCTGTTGTCATTTCTGTATCTGGTGTGATATTTGGCAACTTGCGTTGCATAAAGTCTTTTACTTTTGTATTTAGCATTTGGGTCTCTCCCGCTGATGTTCTATACAAAGTATGGTTTATAGATAGGGATTTAGGAAATTGTTTATATTGATGGAGTTGATAGTTTTTAACTATTAAATATGTGTTGTTGTAAAAATAAAGGCACCCTAAAGTGCCTTTGAATTGAATACTGTGTATTTAGAGGCTTATTTTATAAATGCAAAAGCGTCGGCATACATGTTTTCGCGAATTGCACCATGAGTAATAAAGTCATCACGCACGATACCTATCATGTCAAAACGACCGGCCATGTAAATATCGTATGGTTCAAGTGATACAATATCTTGCATTACCGCTTTATGTACATAGCCAGTATGGCCCTGCCAATTAGCAGATGGATTTTCTACTACAGGAATAAACTCAAAGTTTTTGTGGCTATTGGCCCATGTTTGCATTTCTGTATGTGCATACAAAGCGGACTCTTCTTTTACACCCCAGTAAAACAATACAGGACGGTCGCACTTAATTTCAGCTAAGTGATCAGCCATTGATTTTGCGTATGAAAAACCAGTACCACCGGCAAGTAAAATAATAGGGCGCTCACACTGCAGGCGCAACTGTGAAATACCCAAGCCAGCTTCAATGTCTACTAACTGCCCAGTGGTATGGGCGTTTCGTAAATGTTCCAGCGATTGCATTGCATACGAATCGGCACCTGACGCGCCAATATGCAGTTCTATTGCATCGCACTGTGAAGGGCGACTAGCTATAGAAAAAGCACGTTTGTCTTTTTCGCCCAGCACGAGTTGCATGTATTGGCCAGCTTCAAAGGTCACAGGTTGTTGTGGCTTTAAAATTACTTTGTGAACAAATTCTGTAAGTGGGCTGATAGCTACAACTTCAGCTTTTAATGTTTGCATTTTTTACCTTTTAGCAGCGCTTTAAACAGCAGATACGCAATCGAATGACTCGATTCTAGCATATCTGCAGGGTTATTTTATAGCCTGTTATGTACTTACATATAAACACTTAAAGAATATTAAGGCTTTCCCAAATATCATCTACGCGGTCTTTGGTGTCTTTATCCATAACAATAGGCTCGCCCCATTCACGGGTGGTTTCGCCAGGCCATTTATTTGTAGCATCCATTCCCATTTTTGAACCAAGGCCAGAGACTGGCGATGCAAAATCGAGATAATCAATGGGTGTGTTTTCAATTAATGTCGTATCGCGAGCAGGATCCATTCGAGTTGTTATAGCCCAAATAACATCTTCCCAATCGCGGGCATTAATATCGTCATCGCATACAATTACAAACTTGGTATACATAAACTGACGCAAGAACGACCACACTCCCATCATCACACGCTTGGCATGACCAGGGTATTGTTTTTTCATTGTTACAATCGCCATACGGTACGAGCACCCTTCAGGCGGAAGGTAAAAGTCGACAATTTCAGGAAATTGCTTTTGTAATATCGGCACAAACACTTCATTAAGTGCTACACCTAAAATAGCAGGTTCATCAGGCGGTCTGCCGGTGAATGTGCTGTGATAAATAGGGTCTTTACGATGGGTTATGTGAGTCACCGTCATAACTGGAAAGTCATCTACTTCATTATAGTAACCAGTATGATCGCCATAAGGGCCTTCTGGCGCCATTTCACCTGGCATAATGTAACCTTCAAGGATTATTTCTGCACTTGCAGGGACTTGTAGATCATTTGAAATGGATTTTACAACTTCGGTTCTGCTACCACGTAATAAACCCGCAAATGCATATTCGCTTAACGTGTCAGGGACCGGCGTTACAGCGCCGAGTATTGTGGCCGGGTCGGCACCTAATGCGACTGAAACTGGGTAAGGTTGCCCTGGGTTTTCTTTACACCATTCTTGAAAATCAAGCGCGCCACCACGATGAGATAACCAGCGCATAATTATTTTATTTTTACTTAATAGTTGTTGGCGATAAATACCTAAATTTTGGCGCTTTTTATAAGGCCCTTTAGTAACTGTAAGGCCCCAAGTAATTAATGGGGCTGCATCACCTGGCCAGCAATGCTGAATAGGTAATTTAGTTAAATCTACATCATCACCTTCTAAAATTACTTGTTGGCAGGGCGCTTTTTTAACTTCTTTTGCTGGCATATTAAGCACTTGCTTAAAAATAGGTATAGCGCCTAAAGCTTCTTTAATACCCTTTGGTGGCTCCGGCTCTTTTAAAAAAGCGAGCAGCTTACCTACTTCACGTAATTCGCTAACCTCTGTTTGGCCCATACCCATTGCTACGCGTTTTGGTGTGCCAAATAAGTTAGTGAGCACTGGCATATCGTAGCCTTTTGGGTTTTCGAATAATAACGCAGGACCTTTGGCACGCAATGTGCGATCAGATATTTCGGTCATTTCAAGATACGGGTCGATTTCTTGGGTGATGCGTTTAAGTTCGCCTTTTTTTCAAGCAAATCGATAAAATCACGTAGATCTTTATATTTCATTGTGGGCCGCTATTAAGCAAAAGAGTTAAAGTATTATACCCATTTCATGCAAGGCAAGTCATTACTTGCACTTAAAACTTAAAGCGCGCTACGGCACTTGTTAAAGAGTGTGCAAGTTGGTTTACGTCTTCACTTTCGCTTGCTAGGGTCGTCGCATTATTGGCATTTAGGGTTGCTTGTTCAGTTACCTTCGCCATTATTTTTTGAATGTCGTTACTATTAGTCAGTTGCTCATGTGATGCATGTGCAATTTGTTCACTCATCTGGTTAACAGATAGCAACGTGATTTTAATACGCTCAATAGCTTTATTTAGTTCAGTACTGTTTTCAACACATTGTTTAGCTTGTTGTTGGCTATCAGTAATTTGATTTTGAGTTGACTGAGTGTGTTGTTGCAAGGTTTGGATCATGGTGTTTATTTCACTCGTTGAGCTTTGCGTGCGCGCCGCTAAAGAACGAACCTCATCAGCAACAACAGCAAATCCACGTCCGTTTTCACCTGCTCGCGCGGCTTCAATTGCGGCATTAAGGGCTAATAAGTTAGTTTGCTCAGCAATACTACTAATGGTTTCAACAATAGCTTCGATAAGTTGAGTGTACTGCGAAAGTGCTTCAGTACTGGTAACTGCTTTATCGAGGCGCTGCAATAGATTTTCTATGCTTAGGCTATTTTGATTAGCAATTTTATTCACATCATTAGCAAGTTGTGAGGCGTTGGTTATCTCGTTTGACGTGTTATCTGCTTGCTCATAAACAGCTTGTGAGTTAGTCAGCATACTGTGTGCAAGTGATGTGGCTTGTGCGCTTCGCGCTAACTGTTGTTGTGCTACAACAGTCATTTGCTGGCCTTTTTCACTGGTTTTAATCGCTGAGCGATCTAATTCATGGGCGTTATTACTGATAGCACCTATTAAATGAGTAAGATCGTCACTGAGTTTATTAATGTTATTAAGTAAAGTACCAAATTCATCTTTACTGCGCGGATGGCTACGTTTCGATAAGTCACCGGAAGCAATACGGGCTAGATCACGATTTACTTTTTTAAGTGGTTTTAGCATTGCGCGGGTTGTAAAAATAGAAATGGCAATTATCAAGACGACTAAAATAAGAGTAATAACAACAACAGAACTAATGCCTGTATTTATTGCAGCCTTTGCATTCGTTTGTAAGGTATTAAAGCGCTCCTCAGCCAGTTTGCTAAGCTCTATAAGCTGACTTTCAGTTGTTATAAATTGTTGTTGAAAGAGTGCAAAGTTTTTAGCCGCGGCATTGGAATTTTCAAGAGCTTTATTTTGTTGAGCGTAAATTCCGGTGTCACCGTTAAGCAGTTCTCTTAATTGATTAAATTTGGCAGTTAGGGCTTGGGCATTAAACGCGTTATCAAAGGGTAGCGCTTGTTGCTCTAAATAAGTGAAATTTGGCTGAATGTTATCAAGTAAAAACAGCGTGTCTTGCTGGTGATTATCTAAGTCACTAATACTTTTAGTTTGAGTAATGCTTTTTATGTTGTTGCTTAAATTAAACAATAAGTCGTCTATACGGGTCGCTGTTCCAAACATAGCATTAAGTAAGGCTTGCTGTTTTGCAGGAATGTCTAAAAGCTCTATATCCAGCAAATTAGAACTTAAATCATAAAGTTGCTCATTAAAAGTCGTTGATAAATCAATGGTGGAGCTTTGCGCTATAAATTTGCGTTCTTTTGCACTAAACATTGCGGCGCTTATTTTATTAAGCTCTGCAAAGCCTTCATTGGTACTAATGAGTAAATTTTGCATTGTTGTTTGTTGGTCTAATTGAGCGTTTAACGCATTAAGCAAAGTGCTAAATTGTTGCTGCTCTGTTTGTGCTTGATTTTGATTTTGTTTAAGTAAATCAAGCTTTATTTGGCTATAGGCTAAAGCATTAAACTTAGTTAAGGACAGTAATGAAAGTCTTAAATCTTTGCTAAATTGTTGTACAGGAACAGCTAGTTTTTCTATTCTAGTGTTATTAACGCTGATCTTGTTTAATGAGTAATAAAAAAACACGCTACTGGTTAGCACCAATAAACCAATGGCTGTAAAGGCTAAAATTATTTTATGTTTGATCGCAATTGAACGCATAACTTCATCACACTATTAAGTCTTTAAATAGTGTAGCATTATTGTAATTTGGTGGTTAGCTTTATGTTAATTTTTGATGCATTGACGCTTTTTTCCAGCAATAATTAGCATGGCTTTATTTTCCTTTCCCCAAAACAATACCTCTTCACTTATATATTTATTTCCTGATGCACTTTTTTCGTGATTAAGGGTGTAAGCCTTATTGTTAAAGATAAGTTCGGCTTCTGAATTATTGGTGATATTAAGTTTTGTGTTTATTCCTTCACAATTATAGGTGGTCGTGCCTGGTAATTCACCGCATGCGGCTAAGTTTAGTAAACTAGCGATTATCGCTAAATGTACTTTCATTTTTCCTCCTATCTTTTTTAAAAGTTAGTTAAACCATAGGGCAAAATTTTAATCTAACGCAAGAATAACAAAGCAAAATTAACCTTTGGTGAAAGCAGTGCTTTACGTTATGTTTATAGCAATATTTTTTGAGCTTGGAAGCTTTATGGCTGGTACTAACCTTTTAACGTTATTAGACGACATAACCACTTTACTTGATGACATTGCAACGATGAGTAAAGTGGCAACAAAAAAAACAGCGGGAGTACTAGGCGATGACTTAGCACTCAATGCACAGCAATTGACAGGTGTTGCTGCAGAGCGTGAGTTACCCGTTGTTTGGGCTGTGGCAAAGGGCTCATTTTTGAATAAAGCGATTCTCGTACCCGCTGCATTATTAATTAGCGTGTGGCTACCCTGGTTAATAACACCGCTGTTAATGATGGGTGGTTTGTTTTTGTGTTTTGAAGGCGCTGAAAAAGTATTTGCTAAATTTTTACCTCATCATGATGAAGTCATTGATGAAGATGAAAAATTAGATCTAGTTGAGTATGAAAAACAAAAGATAAAAGGCGCAATAAGAACTGACTTTATTCTTTCTGCTGAAATTATTGTTATTACTTTAGGCACGGTTGCGGGTGCGACGTTACTTAATCAAGCGTTAGTACTTTGTGTTATCGCAATTATAATAACCATTGGTGTTTATGGCCTGGTTGCTGGCATTGTGAAATTAGATGATGCGGGGTTGTATTTACTTAATCAATCAAAGGTATCTGCTAATAAATTTAAAGAGTTATTAGGTAAAGGTCTGTTAGCCGCTGCACCTAGGCTTATGCAGTTTTTAGCACTTGCCGGTACAATTGCGATGTTTTTAGTGGGCGGTGGTATTTTAGTGCATGGTATTGAGTTACTCCATCACACGCAGGTCGATGTAATAAGTTACGCTCAGTCTATTGCTGGCGGCACAGGTGAGGTATTAGCGCCACTTTTATTTGATGGTTTGCTAGGTGTTATTGCTGGCTTAGTGGTTGTGCTAATACACCTGTGTTATACAAAGTTATTTAAAAAATAATTTATAGCTGGCGTACTTGTTGCGCCAGCTATATTGAAATTCACTCATTCACAGTTAGCTATTTTACAAAGAGACTCTAATTCAAATTGTGCTTTAGTATTTTTTTGCTCAATCGCTTTTTTTATACCAATAAATAGCCTGTTGATAATTTTGAGTTATTCCTTCTCCATCACGATACATCTGCGCTAAATTTAACTGCCCCCATTGAGACCCTGCCTCCGCGGCTAGTTTAAAGCTATCAAATGCTTCAATAAATAATCCATCTTTAAAATAAATGATGCCTTGTTGATTGTTTTTATCGAGCTTTAAGCCTTTATATAGTGGCTTAGGTTTTGGGGGAAACATCACAAACCCGCCATAGAGACTGTTGGCATAAGGGCGCAGTACGTCGTAAATAGTTTCGTCGTTATACAAACGCTTTACTTCATCAATAGGGAGGGTGATTGTTTTAGTGGAAAAGTAATTGTCTTGAATTAATTGGCTCGTGCGCATTGCCAAAGTAATGCTGTTGTTACGTTTATAGCTGTAGTTGCTTACCTGAAAGGTAATAAACTGCTTATCAAAATTTAATACCTGAGCAATTTTTAAATTAGTTAGGGTCCATGGTTCGTGTGTAAATTTGTCGGCATGTATTAAGTAGGTGTCGTACATTTTTGGGCTATTTAAATATGATTGCTTTTGAATCTCGGTATCAAGGTGTTGCTGGTAAAAAAACGAAATAATCCAAAGCAATAAAAACACACCAATAAAGTATTTAGGTAGGCTTAGTTTTTCTATTAGCGGTAGTCGCCTTACTTTTACAGGTTCGCTTTTCCCGCATTGATAGCATTCGCGTTTGTAATTTAATTTTAAGGCAAGCATAGGTAAAATACTAAATCGTAAATAGAGACTTTGATTCACTAAATGGTAAGCATCGCTTTGGCAGTTGGGGCAGCGCGTTGTTTGTGCAAAATGTGGAAATGATTCACTCGTATTGAAAAGCAACATAAAGCACGCTCCTTATTTTAATTAACTAAAGGTAAAACAAGAAGCGTATTAGTTAAAGCTACAAACTGTAAGTAAGTATGTCTGTTATTACTTATTTTGAGCTTTAGGCTTGATAGTGGTTTTTGCATCGGCAGCCATTATAGCAAATACAGCATATGCAGCGGTATTTTGACGCAGCTTAGCAGGTGTTACTTTATCAAGCGTATCGTCAGCTGTATGGTGGTAGTCAAAGTAATCTGTGCCATCTTGAGCAAGTTCAAATATAGGCGCTGACGTTGCTGCTTTAAGTGGAATTAGATCAGGTCCACCTTTCGCTTCATTTTTACCAATATGCTCAATATTTAATGGCGCAAGTTCTTTTGCTATAGCGCGTACTACAGGCAGTGACTCTGCACTTACATTTGATTCAAAAGCATATACAACATCGGCGCCAAAGTCAGACTCAGCAGCTGCAACAATATTGCTTAGCTCGTTTTTATGCTCTGCAAAGTAAGCTTTAGCACCCCAAAGCCCAAGTTCTTCAGCGGCAAAAAGTACGACGCGAATACTGCGCTTAGGACGTTTTACATCGCTAATATGTTTAGCTGCCGCCATTGTTAATGCAACGCCTGCGCCATCATCTAATGCACCAGTACCTAAATCCCAAGAATCTAAATGCGCGCCAATAAGTACGTATTGCTCAGGGTTTTCGGTACCATTAAATTGGCCAATAACGTTATAACCTGTACCTTCACCTAGATTTTCGGTTTGCACGTTAATATTTACCGACACGTCTTTGCCTAAAGCAATGAGCCGTGCAATCTGATCGGCATCTGGGTTAGCAATGGTTACGTTAGGTATTTTTGTAACACCTTCTTTGTAGTAACTACCACCTGTGTGTGCAAAACGATGATGTCCGGTACTTACCGAACGCATCATGTAGGCAACAGCCCCTTTTTTTGACGCTTCTATAGCGCCAGTACCACGTGCTTTTACAGCAGGTCCGTAACCATTGCCGTCAATATGGCGGTTCATACGGTAATTAATATACGCAATTTTACCTTTTAAACTGTTTGCTGGTGCGGCTTTTAATTCATCAAGCGTTTCAAATAATACAACAGGCGCGGTGATCCCATCTTTTGGTGTGCTTATACTGTTACCTAATGCAGTTAAGTGCAGTGGTTGCTCGCTTGGCGTTAGTATTTTTCCGCTTTCACTATAACGGCGCCATTCAGGAAATGTGGCTTTTTCTAACCATACCTTATCAAAGCCCAGTTCATTAAATTTGGCTTTAGCCCATGCAACGGCTTTTTTATCGTTTTCTGTACCAGGAAGGCGCGGGCCCACTTCCGTTGTTAATGACTCTAATAGTTTATAGCTTAAATCACTATTAAGAGCTGAGGTGCGCACTTCGTTTACTTGTTGTAATTGCTTTTGTGTAAATTCAGCATTGCTAGCATTTGCAGTCATACTGCTGGTAAGCAGCAGCGCGGTAATCAATTTTTTCATTTTGGTAGACCTTTTAAATAATTAACGCCATTAGAGCATGTAATAAACACGATAAAAAATAGATGAGATGAATAGGCTTTGTTGCAGGTCTAATAAAGTATAGATATAAAAAAACCTGTGTAAATTTATAAGAGCTATACAAAACTGTTACTTAAACAGTCCTCACGAGGTAGCTTGTTCATCTAGAATGTCATATAGCTCCCTACTTTTATTTTTGCGGATAATAGAGTTTGCATAGGCATTTATTGTAATGCTTGTTGATACTGCGTTGTAAAAATAATTCAGTTTCATTGGTTGTTGCAAGTGAGCGATGTAAAAAATCGGGTTATGAATGAAATCTACTATTATTTTAAATCCCCCTCATTGACACGTTTTATAATGTGTTTGTTAATGGTTGCCAATTACGAATTCTGCTATCATTAGCAGCATATTTAGTGGAGCTTTACTCCACGTTATTTTTATTGCTATGGAATTTACTGTGACTTCAACTGCTTTTTCATCTTTGGCTTTACCAGCTGGACTCGTTGATAATTTATCAACACTTGGCTATGCCCACATGACACCTGTACAAGCGCAAAGTTTGCCGCCAGTACTTGCTGGTAAAGACATCATTGCTCAGGCAAAAACTGGTTCAGGTAAAACTGCTGCGTTTAGCTTGGGTGTATTGGCTAAATTAAACGTAAAACGCTTTCGTATTCAATCTTTAGTGTTGTGTCCTACTCGTGAGCTTGCCGAGCAGGTTGCGGTTGAAATGCGTAAATTAGCGCGCGGTATTCATAATATTAAAATATTGACGTTGTGTGGTGGTGTATCAATTGGCCCTCAAATAGGTTCGCTTGAACATGGCGCGCACATTATTGTTGGCACACCAGGGCGTGTTGATGATCATATTCGTAAAGGTACACTACGTTTAGACGATGTTGAAACATTGGTACTTGATGAAGCCGATCAAATGCTTGATATGGGTTTTCAAGACACACTTGATGCAATTATTGAGCGTATTCCACAAAATCGCCAAACATTGTTATTTAGTGCAACATTCCCAAGAGCTATTGAAGCAATTGCTAAGCGTGTACTTAAAAATCCAGAAATGGTGAAAGTAGAAGAAGAGCAAGCCAAAAGCACAATAAAGCAGTACTTCTACAAAATGGACAATAATAAGCAGCGCTACCCTACACTTAAATTATTGCTACTTAAATTTACGCCACAAAGTTGTGTTGTGTTTTGTAATACCAAAGTAGAAACTCAACAAGTGTGTGATGATTTAGCCGACGAAGGCTTTAGTGCCGTCTCGCTACACGGCGATTTAGAACAACGCGATCGTGAACGAACGTTAATTCACTTTTCAAATAAAAGTGCTTCAATACTGGTTGCAACCGATGTTGCTGCACGAGGTTTAGATATTGATGACATGGATATGGTTATTAACTACCATTTAGCACATGATACGCAAACCCATGTGCATCGTGTTGGTCGTACAGGTCGAGCTGGTAAAAAGGGCATTGCATGTTCTATTTACGGTGAAGCCGAAGCGTTTAAAATTGCACAAATTGGCGAGCATTATGAGCGTGATATTACCCCTGAGCAAATGCCGCCATTTAATTTATTAGACAAGCCGCCGTACCGACCTGAAATGGTTACTTTGATGATTGATTCAGGTAAGAAGCAAAAAGTACGCGCAGGCGATATTTTAGGTGCTTTAACGGGTAAAGATGGGGTTGCAGGTCGTCAGGTAGGTAAAATTAACGTACTTGATAACGTCGCGTTTGTTGCTGTTGAGCGTAACTCATTAAAACCTGCGCTTCGTAAATTAACCGAAGGCAATATTAAAGGGCGTAAAATACGCGCACGTCGCCTTACTCGTTAATTTAAACTGCTAAATTAATATATTAACGAGCAGCTACCTTTAGCTGCTCGTATTGTGATTTTATTTTTTTAAACTTAACTTCACAACCATTTGGTTTATCTGGGTGCATTTGTAATGCAAGTTGTCTCCAGCGCTTTTGAACGTTTTTAAGAGTGAAATCTTCAGGTAACTTCCATTCTAAAGCCAACGCTTTAAATTCATTTTCATTTAATGCCTGTTGTGGTGATGTCGTTTTAAACTGACGCCAAAAGCTATTTAGAAGCTCATCAATCTGCTCTTCACTTGTATCGTAATTATGCCAATCTAAATAATAATCTCGCAAATTTACGCTTGTTGTTACTAAGCTATTATCTCCTTTTTCTAAAAGCTCGATATGCAGAGCTGAAATGAGTAAACTCTGAGGGCGTAATTGTGCCTGCAGTTGGTACAGTGCATTCATAATTAAAAAGTTACGTTTAAATAAATCACGTTCAGGACTTTTATCGAGAGTGGTTATTGCGCCGCGGTTTGTCAGTTCTGCTGATAAAGTATGAACTTGCCAAATCTGCTTTGTTAGTATTAGCTCAAAAATCTCATCAATCAGTGGGTTAAGCATTGTTTACGCCCTAGTATTTAGTGTATCTTCAGTACAGATTACATTGTTATACGTAACAATTTGAAGGATTAAAATTATGCATGGCAAGCTCAAGTGCCTCTTATTCATTGTATGCAGTTTGTTCTATTTGCCAAGTTATGCTCAACACTCAGAACCAACATTAGAAGAGTTTAAGCAAAAACAGCAATGGGATGCAAAGCTTGAATTAGGTAACGCCTTACTTAATAACCAACGCATTACAGCCCAAAATCGTACTGTGATATATGCAGGCCTTGCCGATACAGCACTGTCGAGCGGCCAGTTTAGCGATGCCTTTAATTACTTTAAATTATTAGAGCAAGAAACTTCTGGATCACTTCTCCCTAGCGAGCACTTTCGTGCAATTAAAATGCAAGGCGTTGCACTTTTTTATCAGGGCTTATTTAAGCAAGCAATAACTCAATACACCCGTGCACTTGATATTGCAAAAATTAATAACCAACCATTAGAGCAAGCAAACTTATTGAATAATATTGGTTTGGTTTATTTCAATATGCATAAATTGGTAGCAACGCTTGATTACTATTTAAAAGCAAAAGAGATTTACGAAAAAGTAGGTAGTGAACAAGATAAAAGCGATATTTTACTTAACATAGCCGGCGTGTATACACGCTTATCTCGTTATGAAAATGCAATGAGCATTTATCAAGACGTGTTAAAAATTTTTCGCAAGTTAGATGATAATTTGGGTATTGCTTTGGTGCATAACAATATGGGAGTGGTTTATTTTGAAAGCAACCAGCTAGATTTAGCGATGCACTACTACCAATTAGCAACCCGTTATTACCTATCCGTCAACAATGTGAATAAGTTAGCGACTCAGTACACTAACCTTGCAAACGTCAATATTATTCTTAATAAAGTGGAATTAGCGTATGAGCAAGCGCAATTAGCGATAGAGTACTCACTTAAAATTGATAACAAAAACTTAGAACTCACTGCACTGCAAACTCTTGCAAAAGTTCAACTTGTTAGGGGGATGTTAGATGAGGCAAAAACGAATATTGAACGCGTTTTTGAATTACTTAAAGAGCATAGTAATGATCGTATTATGCGAGATGGGCTTGGCACTCACGCTTTGATTGAAGCGAGCAGGGGGAACTACGAGAATGCAATGCAGTTGCATGAAAAGTACAATAACGAACTACGCAAATTAAGAAGTGACTCTATTGTTAAAGCCTTAGCTGTGCTAGAAAAACAATTTAAAGCCACACAATTAAATCAAGAAATTAAAGAGCTGAAACAAGACCGTAAATTACAAGAACTAAAAATGCATCAGCGCTCGCAGTTAACGGTATTTATTTTTGTGCTGTTATTTTTAGTCATAGTGACAGGGGTTGCATTATACCGACGCGGCGCAGAAAAACGGGCAAAACAATATTTAGCTGAACAAGTGGCGCAACGCACAGCAGAACTTCAAGGTGTTGCTCAAGAGCTTAGAGCAGCTAATGATGTTAAAAGTCAATTTTTAGCTAATGTTAGTCATGAGATCAGAACACCACTAACGGCTATTTTAGGGCAAACAGATGCTTTAATTAACGAATTATATGAGCCCGAGTCACTTCAAGATGAATTAAGAGTAATTCAGCGCCATAGCGACCATTTAAAAAGCTTAATAAACGACGTACTCGATTTAAGTAAAATTGAAGCTAATAGGTTAGAGTTAAATATTTTGTGCTTTGATATTGTAGAGCTTGTAAATGACGTACATGCAATGTTTATCACCCAAGCAAAAGCAAAAAATCTACGCCTTATTTTAGACAATCAAGTGGGTAATGAGTTTTACACTAAGCTAGATTTAATACGCGTAAAACAGATTCTTATAAACTTATGTGCTAATGCTATTAAGTTTACTCACGCTGGCCAAATCATTATTGCTTTAAATAAGAGTGAGCAAGGGCTAGTGATTATTGTAAAAGATACCGGTATTGGTATGAGCTCTAGACAGTTAAAGCTTATTTTTGAATGCTTTAGCCAAGCAGATAACAGCATTAGCCGTCGCTTTGGGGGGACAGGGTTAGGCCTTAGCTTATCGCAACAATTAGCCGCGATGATGGGCGGTTATATCAGTGTACAAAGCGAATACAAAAAGGGCAGTCAGTTCTCGTTCTTTTTACCGTGCGCAGAAGTAAATAAATCGCAAAGCCTGATAGAAACTCAAAATGCTCCAAAGGTAAATAAGCAATTGGCAGGGCGTGTTGTACTTGCAGAAGATCAGCCTGATAATCGTAGGTTAATAAGCCGCTATTTACGCTCAATGGGACTCGAGGTTATTGCCGTTGAAAACGGTGAGCAAGCGGTAGAGCAGTGCTTAAAAGAGTATCCTGATTTAGTGCTACTCGATATTCAAATGCCAGTGATGGACGGGCGTTCTGCTTTTCAGCTATTAAAACAATGTGGTTTTGAGCGACCTATTTTTGCTTTAACAGCAAATGCTATGAGTCATGAAGTGGATGGTTATTTAGAGTTAGGGTTTACTGGTTACTTAGGTAAACCGATAGACAAAGAGTCGTTTTATAAAGCGCTCTCTAGTCACCTATATAGTGCAGAAGATCAGCCAACTACAAAGCAAAATGAAGTTGATATGAGCGATCTTGTGATTAGTTTCAAACAGAGCTTTGCTTTGGAGAGTGAAACGATTACTCAGCATTTTATAAGCGAAGATTTAGATGCGCTACAAAAAGATAGCCATCGTATTTTAGGCGCTGCACAAATGTTTGGTTTAGATGAAATTGCGCAATCGGCTAAAAATTTAGACAGAGTACTTCTACGTAGAAGCCAAAAAAGCAGTGCAAATGACTTTAAAGCGCTCGTTGATACGTTGCAGAGTGTACTTAAAAAGTATAATGAAAGTTAAACTGTATTTAATCCAGACACAAAAAAAGCGCCTTAGGCGCTTTTTTTATTCAGCTAAAACGCTTTATTGGCGTCTCATCGAATCAAAAAATTCATCATTGGTTTTGCTCATCGATAGTTTATCGATTAAGAATTCCATTGCATCAATTTCTGACATGTCATGAACAATTTTACGTAAAATCCAAAGCTTTTGAAGCTCATCTGGTTTTGTTAGTAATTCTTCACGACGAGTGCCTGAACGATTAAAGTCGATAGCTGGGAATACACGTCTTTCCGCAATTTTACGGTTAAGGTGAAGTTCCATGTTACCAGTACCTTTAAACTCTTCGTAGATAACTTCATCCATTTTAGAGCCGGTATCGATAAGCGCTGTAGCTATGATTGTTAAGCTACCACCTTCCTCAACGTTACGTGCAGCACCAAAGAAGCGCTTAGGTTTGTGTAATGCGTTAGCGTCAACACCACCAGTAAGTACTTTACCTGATGAAGGAATAACGGTGTTATAAGCACGTGCTAAACGAGTGATTGAATCCAATAAGATAACAACATCTTTTTTATGCTCAACTAAACGTTTTGCTTTTTCGATAACCATTTCGGCTACTTGTACGTGACGAGAAGCGGGTTCATCAAATGTTGATGCTATAACTTCACCTTTAACTAGGCGTTGCATCTCTGTTACTTCTTCCGGACGCTCATCAATTAGTAATACCATTAATGTTGCATCTGGATGATTGTGTGTAATTGATTGTGCAATATTTTGCAGTAGCATTGTTTTACCCGCTTTTGGCGGTGCTACTAATAAACCACGTTGACCACGGCCAATTGGTGAGGCTAAATCAAGTACACGGGCTGTAATATCTTCTTTACTGCCGTTACCACGTTCCATACGAAAACGTTCGTTAGCATGTAACGGCGTTAAGTTTTCGAAAAGAATTTTAGTACGAGAGTTTTCAGGTTTATCAAAATTGACTTCATTTACCTTAAGTAAAGCAAAATAACGTTCGCCATCTTTTGGCGGACGAATTAGACCTGAGATTGAATCGCCAGTACGCATGCTGAAACGGCGAATTTGGCTAGGTGAAACATAAATGTCATCTGGGCCAGCTAAGTAAGAGGCTTCTGATGATCTTAAAAAGCCGAAACCATCTTGTAAAATCTCTAATACACCACCACCGAAGATATTCTCTCCGCCTTTGGCATGGGATTTAAGGATGGCAAAAATGATATCTTGTTTTCTTAATCGGGCTACGTTTTCGAGCCCCATGGACTCAGCTAAGTTTACAAGCTCTTTTATAGACTTGTCTTTTAATTCGCGTAAATGCATATTGGTGGGTTCTTTATTACAGTTGTCATACTCAAAATCGCTTTGATCGTTGAGTGAGGTTTGTTGAATATAACTAAGGATTAGTTGTCTCTATAAACTAGCAGTTCACTGGCAAAGCGTCCAGTCTTTATACAAAATAAATTTAAAAAAGGGCAAAAAGCCCTTTTTTTATAGTTCTAGCTTACAGTTAGATGTTGTTTTCTAAAAACTCGATAAGTTGAGTTTTTGAAAGAGCACCTACTTTCGTTGCAGCTACTTGGCCATCTTTAAAAAGAAGTAAAGTAGGAATACCACGAATACCAAATTTTGGCGGTGTGCCAGCATTTTGGTCGATGTTTAATTTAGCAACAGTAACTCGACTGTCGTATTCATCAGCAACTTCGTGAAGAATAGGGGCAATCATTTTACACGGGCCACACCATTCAGCCCAGAAATCTACTAGTACTGGTTTGTCTGATTGTAATACGTCAGCTTCAAAGCTATCGTCAGTAATTTGGATTATTTTCTCGCTCATTGCGCTCTCCGATTTAGTTAGGCGAAATATTTAGTGCGTATTTAAACACTCTTGTTTCTTATTGCAAGTTTAAACGTTATGCTTAAACGCTATGACTAAGACACATTTAACCGATAAAAAGTTTTCAGACTTTGCTATCGCACCGGAAGTGGTTGCCGGTTTAACCGAGAATGGGTTTGAATATTGCACACCTATTCAAGCAAAATGCCTACCTTTTATTTGTGATGGACGCGATATCGCGGGCCAAGCTCAAACTGGTACAGGCAAAACGTTGGCGTTTTTAACTGCCACGTGCCATCGGTTATTACAATCTAGCAAAGCACCTAGTAAACATCCAAGAGCCCTGATCATGGCCCCGACTCGGGAGCTTGCGATTCAGATACACAAAGATGCTAAAATTTTAGCGCCGCACTGTAATCTTAACTTAGGTTTAGTATATGGTGGCGAAGATTACGAAAAACAACGTGCACAACTAGAAAAAGGCGTTGATATTTTAATTGGTACTACAGGTCGCCTAATTGATCTGTATAAGCAAGGCTGTTACACCCTTAATGAAATTGAGGTAGTCGTGCTTGACGAAGCTGATCGTATGTTCGATTTAGGTTTCATCAAAGATATTCGTTATATGTTCGATCGTATGCCAGATACATCAAAGCGTTTAAACTTATTATTTTCTGCCACATTATCGTATCGCGTACAAGAATTAGCTTTTGAGCACATGACAAACCCAGAGCATGTTCAAATTGAACCTGACGTTAAAACGGGTAAACGTATTCAAGAAGAGCTATTTCATCCTTCGCAAGAAGATAAAATTAAGCTGTTGTTAACCTTAATTGAAGAAGAATGGCCAGAAAAAGCAATCGTGTTTGCAAATACCAAGCACAGTTGTGAAACAGTATATGCTTGGCTTAAGTCAGACGGTCATCGTGTAGGTATGCTTACTGGTGATGTTAACCAGAAAAAACGCCAAACTATATTAGCGCAGTTCAGCAAAGGTGACTTAGACTTTTTAGTTGCAACCGATGTTGCAGCGCGTGGCCTTCATATTCCAGAAGTAAGTCATGTGTTTAACTTTGATTTACCTGACGATTGTGAAGATTATGTACACCGTATTGGTCGTACTGCTCGTGCGGGTGCATCAGGTCATGCAATTAGTTTTGCGTGTGAACAATACGCATATAACCTGCATGAAATTGAAGAATATATAGAACATAGCATTCCTTTATCACATTATGATAAAACAGCTTTGCTAGATGATTTAACTCAGCCTATTATTCAAAGAAAGCGCAACTATTCAAATGGTCCACGTAACCGTAGTAATAACAACGGACGTCGCCCAAATAATAGTTACCAAAAAGGACGGTCGTAAGCGACCGTTTGTATAAGTAGTAGTAACTAGAGGTTTTTGAACGGTGGGGCAACTTAAACCGCAAAAAAATGTATACGCAGTTATTGATTTGGGCTCAAATAGCTTTCATATGCTTATAGCCAAGTCAATCGCTGGCGGTCTACAAACAATTGGGCGTGTTAAACGCAAAGTTCGATTAGCCGCAGGGCTTGATAAAGATAATGTATTGAGCACTGAAGCAATGCAGCGAGGCTGGGAATGCCTTGCACTTTTTGCTGAGCGTTTACAAGATATTCCAGATAAAAATATTACCATAGTAGCAACAGCAACCTTACGCTTAGCAACTAACGCTGAAGTATTCAAAAGTCATGCAGAAAAGATTCTTGGTCATAACATTAATGTTATTAGCGGAGAATTAGAAGCGCGCACAATTTACAAAGGTGTTGCTCACACTTCATCTTGTACTGGCAAACAGCTTGTTATCGATATTGGTGGCGCAAGTACCGAGGTTGTAATAGGTAAAGCATTTGATGCCTTACATTACAAAAGCCTCAACATGGGCTGTGTTACCTATCTTGAACGCTACTTCAAAGATTGCCAATTAAATAAGAGTAACTTTAACGCAGCTATAAAAGCGGCTCGAACTGTTATTGACGAAATATCTCCAGATTATAAAGCTGCTGGATGGAAAATTGCTTCAGGGGCTTCTGGCACAGTACAAGCAATTCAAGAAATTATGGTCGCTCAAAATCTTGACGATTTACTTACGCTTGAAAAGCTCAACACCATAAAAGAGCAAGCAATTGCATTTAGCACTATTGCAGCGCTAGACCTTCCTGGATTAAGTGAAGACCGTCGACTGGTATTTGTATCAGGACTCGCAATCTTAATAGCACTATTTGAATCTCTTGAAATAGAAAAAATGGGATTGGCGGGTGGAGCACTGCGTGAAGGTGTTTTATATAGCATGGTTCCGGAGCTCCATAATAACGACATTCGCAAACGCACTATTGATGGGTTTATGAGTCGTTATCACGTTGATCAAAAACAAGCGTGTCGAGTTTCAAGCTTGGCTATGCAGTTAGCGGTAAGTATAGATAAAGATTGGCCTATTGAAAGTTTAAATGGGTTACCATTATTAAAAGCGGTAGCGCAGCTTCACGAGATTGGATTACTAATAGAATATAAGCAGTACCATAAACACACCGCTTATATTTTGGAAAATACCGATATGCCTGGTTTCTCACAGTCAGAGCATAAACTAATAGTAGCGGTAGCTGATGCGCATCGCTCTGATTTTCCAAAAGGCTGTTTTAATTCACTCGGCGTAAATAGCCTATTAGCGCAATATATTGTGAGATTATTACGAATAGCGGTCATCTTATCAATGCGCAGACAAGATGACGTATTGCCTAAGTTTGAGTTAACTGCTAAAAATGAGGTGTTAGACCTTAAGTTTGAAAGTAACTGGTTAAAAGATCATCCCTTAATGGCCAGCGAGCTACAGCAAGAGTCAAAACAGCAAGGTAAACTTGGGTGGAAGCTCATAGTAAACTAATTAAAAAGGCCCTTCAGGGCCTTTTTAGTGTTTAAAGTAACCATTTCGATGTAAATATGT